>CAKNMY010000012.1 GCA_930989745.1 uncultured Lachnospiraceae bacterium
TACAAAATCCACAATAAATCCCCTCATTTTTCGACATTTTATCCAAAAATAAAACTTTTTCCATTTTTTGGTTATTTCTCTCCCTTCCATTTCGTACTAAATATGTAATACAGCGGGGCGCGAAAGGAGGAGAGAATGCAGGCTGCCCCATATGGCCTGAACGGAGCGCAGAGACGGATATAGACCGCCAATACAAAAGAGATCTGCTGTGTTGCAAAATTAACCCGATATTTCGAAGTGTAACTGAAAAACGAATAAAATCGGGAACTGGAGGGCAAAATGTCTGCGGGGAACACCTCTGAAAGAGCCGCGGGCAATTTCCCATTCGAACACAATACGAACGGAACATTCAGATGGGCTGCAATACCATTCCCCAAGCCGGTATTGCAGTCCTCTGACGTTTATGGACTTCTGAAGGAGGAGCTTTGCAGCGCGGAAGCCGGAACCTCCTCCTAAAAGATTAAAAATTTGGAAAAATACAATAATATGCTATCAAAAACTGAAAATTAAATGTATAATGTTACCATAAAGGATAGAAAGAACCCAAATGTCAGACAGACCAGATTTGCAAAGGGGGCAAGGCGTATGAAGATAACATTTTTGGGAGCTACACATGAAGTTACGGGAAGCTGCTTCTATATAGAAGCGGCGGGAAAGAAGTTCCTTGTGGAGTGCGGTATGGAGCAGGGGCCGAACCACTTCGAGAATAAGCCGATTCCGGTTCCGGAGTCGGATCTGGATTTTGTCCTTCTGACGCATGCGCACATTGATCATTCGGGAAATCTGCCGCTGATTTATGCAAAGGGATTCCGCGGTCCGGTGTACGCAACGGAAGCAACGGCGGATCTGTGTAATATCATGCTCAGAGACAGTGCGCACATTCAGATGTTTGAAGCCGAGTGGCGCAACCGAAAGGGAAAGCGTTCAGGAAAAGACGCTTACGTTCCCATCTACACGATGGCGGATGCCCTGGGCGTGATCCAGCAGCTTGCGGGATGTCCGTATAACAGGATCATTGAGATTGCCGAAGGGATTCAGGTCAGGTTCATCGACGCCGGCCATCTTCTGGGTTCTGCGAGCATCGAGCTGTGGCTCAAAGAAGGGGATGTGGAAAAGAAGATCGTATTCTCCGGTGATATCGGAAACCTGAACCAGCCGCTGATCAAAGATCCGACGTACCTGAAGGAAGCGGACTATGTGGTGATGGAGTCCACCTATGGAGATCGAAGCCATGGGATGGTACCCAATTATATTCATGAACTTGCAGGGGTGATCCAGGAGACATTCGACAAGGGCGGCAATGTGGTGATTCCGTCTTTTGCGGTAGGCAGAACTCAGGAAATGCTCTACTTTATCCGGCAGATCAAGGCGGAACATCTCGTATACGGGCACGAGAACTTTCAGGTGTATGTGGACAGCCCGCTTGCAGTCGAGGCTACGACGATTTTCCAGAAGCATCATATCGACTGCTTTGACGAGGAGGCGACAGAACTGGTGCAGAACGGGATCAATCCCATTCAGTTTCCGGGGCTGAAGCTTTCGATTACGAGTGACGAGTCAAGAGCGATCAACTTTAACGAGACCCCCAAGGTGATTATCTCCGCCAGCGGCATGTGCGACGCGGGACGTATCAAGCATCACCTGAAGCATAATCTGTGGAGGGAAGAGTGTACGATTCTGTTCGTGGGATATCAGGCGGTCGGAACTCTGGGCCGTGCCCTGGTGGAAGGAGCCAAAGAGGTAAGGCTGTTCGGAGAGGAGATTGCGGTGAATGCTCGGATTCAGGTTCTTCCGGGCGTCAGCGGGCATGCGGACAACAGCGGGCTGATTAAGTGGGCGTCTTCCTTTGAGAAGAAGCCGGATAAAGTGTTTGTGGTACACGGCGACGACACGTCCGCGAAGGTATTCACCCAGAGGCTGAGGGATGAGCTCGGATATGACGCAATGGCTCCTTACAGCGGAACCGAATTTGACCTGAAGGAGGGCGTCTGCACAAAAGAGGAGGTTGGAATACCTCTGGAGCATGCGGTTGTATCCAGGAAGAAGCCGTCCACAGTATTCGAGCGCCTGCTTGCGGCAGGTCAGAGACTGCTCACAGTCATCCGCCATAATGAAGGAGGAGCAAATAAGGATCTGGCGAAGTTCGCGGATCAGATCAATAATCTCTGTGATAAATGGGACAGATAATAAAGAGGAACACAGTAAAGGGGCTGCCTTCACGCAGCCCCTTTACTGTGTTACGCCATTGCTTCCTTTAAGGCTTTTGCAAGCTGATCCGGACATGAAGTGGACTTCATTCCGCAGCGGGTTCCCTCCAGTCTTGCGATGACGTCCTTTGCGTCCATCCCCTCAACCAGAGAGCCGATGCCCTTTAAGTTGCCGTTGCAGCCGCCCTCGAACTGTACATTGTGAACTTTCCCGTCCACAAGCTCAAAATGGATTGCCTTAGAGCAGGTGCCTTTTGTCTTGTATTCCATCAGAATAACCTCCTTTGTGATGTGTTTGAGTATCAGAAGCCCCGCGGCGTTCAGGAGAGCCGCACGGACTTTAAGGCATATTATATCAGAAGTTCAGGGGAATTTCCATACAGGAGATGGAACCAATCCATACAGAGTGTGAGAGGGAAAGTTTTTCGTTGTAATCCCCCTCTATCTGTAATATGATAACTATGATACCAGGGTCAAAAGGTCGGAAATCCGATGCAAGCTTGCTTGCAAGAGGATTTTTGAACTTGGGACCCGCCAAAAACATGAATAAGTAGCCATTTTTCGTAGAAAAATGAGCGGATTATGAATGTTTTTGAGGATTGTGAGAGTACGAAGTACGGAACAATCCGGTATCATAGGGGTCAAAATACCTTTTGACCCCAACCTCATAACTATGATGCCGCAGATCAAAAAGCGGGAGATTTTCCCTGGGCATCAGCATAATTATGACAGAAATATGGGAGGAAATACATATGCGCTTAATTGGAATTATAGGAGCAATGAATGATGAGGTGGCTCAGTTAAAGGCTCAGATGAAGTCTGTCACGGTGAAGGAGAAGGCATCCATGGTATTTGTTCAGGGTACTCTGAACGGGAAGCCTGCAGTTGTGGTACAGTCCGGGATCGGAAAGGTAAACGCGGGAATCTGCACGCAGATCCTGGCGGATGATTATCATGTGGACTGTGTGATCAATACGGGAATCGCCGGTTCCCTGAAGAATGAGATCAATATCGGGGATATCGTTATTTCCACCGATACCGTGCAGCATGATGTTGACGCTACAAACTTCGGATACCGTCCGGGACAGATTCCCTCCATGGATACGTTCAGCTTCCCGGCGGATGAAAGGCTCATCGAGGCTGCCGAGAAAGCCTGCCGTGAGGCAAACCCGGAGCTCGGCGTATATCGCGGCCGCGTTGTGAGCGGAGATCAGTTTATCGCGGACGCGGACAGGAAAAAGGTGCTCACAGAAGAATTCGGCGGATACTGCACTGAGATGGAGGGAGCGGCGATTGCGCAGGCGGCGTATTTAAATAAGATTCCCTGTGTGGTCATCCGTGCAATCTCCGATAAGGCGGATAACAGCGCTTCCATGGACTATCCTACCTTTGAACAGCAGGCGATCAGCCACAGCGTCAGACTGGTATCTAAAATGATGGAGCTGCTCTAAGCCGAAAAAGCGCCTGAAAGATCACAAACAGTCGGCTGACGGCGCGGCATGCGGCAATCTGTCGAACGATTTTTATTCTATTCCATTTCATACCGCGGTATAATGACCATACGACATGTCTAAACAAAAAAATCTTTAAGGGGGAACATGAAAGTGCTGCGTGAATGTATGGAAAACAATTTATTTTTCTACGGTATGATAGCTGCCGGGCTGCTTGGCATCTGGAGTTTGTTCTGGGCAAACCGGTTTTATGAACGGGCGATAAAGGAATTGAGACATCTTCCGCAGGTAAAGGATAAGTGGGCGCAGGGAATCATCGAGGAGTATAATCAGAGAATTGCCCGCGGACAGGCTGTTGCAAACACAGAGGCGTTTATTCGGGCCAAGCTCCCGGAAGGGAGAACAGCAGGCCTGCCGCTGCACAGGATGAAGCGGGGCGCAGGCTATATGGCATATCTGTGTGTGCTCCTGACAGGGGCTTCCGCGTATGCGGGCTACACACTTTCGTATCCGCTGATGCGGGTGTATTCACATTTGTTCCTTGGAGCAGGTATTATCGCAGCGCTGCTTCTTCTGAAGCAGTCGCTGGGATTTGGAAATAAAGAGGACATGATTCTGGACGGCTGGATTGATTATCTGGAGAACCAGGCAGCCCTGCCGGCAGGGGAGGCGATACTGCCGAAGGCTGAAGATGCCAAACCGGCCGCATCCGAAGCGGCGCAGGAGCAGAAGCAGGAAGAACTGATCGCGCAGGTGGAGGCAGGCATCCGTCAGACCGCCGCCGCGGACAGCCGTTTCTCGAAGCTCCTCTCTCCGGAGGAGGAAAATATCATGCGGGAGGTTATTCGGGAGTATATGACATCCCCGGGAGCATCCTGAGCAATTCCGTCATAATAACTTGATATTGGAATGGCGATTTGATATACTGTTTGTAACGACTGGGCGTGGTTTCTGGAAGTATCTCAGCAGTGACCATACTGTTGCCGGGCAGGATCCGAGAGGTTCTGCGGAAAAAAGTTTTTTGCAAAGGAGTAATGAACATGGGAAAAGTTACACTGGATTATTCAAAGGCTGCAAAATTTATCAGAGAGGATGAGATAAAGGCATTCGCTCCGATCGTGGACACAGCAAAGGAAGTTCTGTTAAGCAGAAGCGGACAGGGAAATGATTTCCTGGGATGGATCGACCTTCCGGTAGATTATGACAAGGAAGAGTTTGACCGCATTAAGAAAGCCGCAGCAAAGATTCAGAGCGATTCCGAGGTTTTGGTCGTGATCGGTATCGGCGGCTCTTATCTGGGAGCCAGAGCTGCGATCGAATTTTTAAGACATGGCTTCTACAATAATATTACCAGGGAGCAGAGAAAGACTCCTGAGATCTATTTTGCAGGAAACAGCATCAGCAGCTCCTATCTGAAGGGCCTGATCGATGTTGTCGGCGACAGGGATTTTTCCGTAAATATCATCTCCAAATCCGGCACTACGACAGAGCCGGCGATCGCGTTCCGCGTATTTAAGGAGATTCTGGAGAAGAAGTATGGAAAGGAAGAGGCTGCGAAGAGAATTTACGCGACCACAGACAAGGCGAAGGGTGCGCTGAAGAACCTTGCGACAGAGGAGGGCTACGAGACCTTCGTGGTTCCGGACGATGTCGGAGGACGTTTCTCCGTACTCACAGCCGTTGGACTGCTGCCGATCGCAGTGAGCGGCGCGGACATCGACAAGCTGATGGAGGGCGCGGCTTCCGGAAGAGAACTGGCGCTTAATCAGCCGTTTGAGAGCAATGACGCTTTACAGTATGCAGCTGTGCGCAATATCCTGCACCGCAAGGGCAAAGCAGTGGAGATTCTGGCAAACTATGAGCCGAGCCTGCACTACGTTTCCGAGTGGTGGAAGCAGCTGTACGGCGAGAGCGAGGGCAAGGATCAGAAAGGTATCCTTCCGGCATCCGTGGATCTGACCACAGATCTGCACTCCATGGGACAGTTTATTCAGGACGGTTCCAGAATTATGTTCGAAACCGTAATGAATGTGGAGAAATCAAGAGAAGAGATCGTGATCAATGAGGAGCCGGTAGATCTGGACGGACTCAACTATCTTGCGGGCAAGACCGTAGATTTTGTAAATAAGAGCGCGATGAACGGAACCGTTCTGGCGCATACGGACGGCAATGTTCCGAACCTGATGGTAAATATTCCGGAGCAGGATGAGTATTCTCTCGGACAGTTATTCTATTTCTTTGAGTTTGCCTGCGGCGTAAGCGGCTATATTCTGGGCGTGAATCCGTTCAATCAGCCGGGCGTTGAGAGCTACAAGAAGAATATGTTCGCTCTGCTCGGAAAGCCGGGATATGAGGCTGAGAGAGAAGAGCTGTTAAAGAGACTGTAAATAAAAGGCGGCATGAAGGGAGCGGAGGCAGAGATGAATATAGTAGTTCTGGAAGCGCGGTCACTCGGGGAGGATGTATCGTTTCAGGCGTTTGAGCGGTACGGAAACGTCACTATCTACCGGGAGACCACCAAAGAGGAAATGCCGGGGCGCATCCGCAGTGCCGATATCATTGTCGCGAATAAAGTGCCGTTCTGCGAAGAGACTCTCAGGGACGCGAAGGATTTGAAGATGGTCTGCCTGACCGCGACCGGTATCAATAACCTGGACGGAGAGTATCTGAAGTCGCGCGGGATTGCGGCCTACCATGTGGCGGGCTATTCCACGGAAGCGGTCGCGCAGCACACATTTGCGATTCTCCTCTATGTGCTTGAAAAGCTCAGCTATTATGACCGGTTTGTAAAATCCGGAGAATACAGCCGGGGAACCATGTTTTCACACTTCGGCAGGCCGTTCTGCGAGCTGGCGGGAAAGACCTGGGGAATTCTGGGGCTTGGTGCTATCGGAAGAAAAGTGGCACAGATAGCGGAAGCGTTCGGCTGCCGCGTGATCTGCTGTTCGGCGTCCGGCGGGACGTATGATACGAAGTATGAGCAGGTGGATTTCGGGGAGCTGCTGCGCAGATCCGATATCCTCTCCGCCCATGCTCCGCTGAACAGCCACACCGAAGGGATTTTTAATCTGGAAGCGTTTTCTGAAATGAAGCCCAATGCGGTCTTTGTGAATGTCGCAAGGGGCGGCCTGGTGGATGAGGACGCTCTTTGCACAGCGCTTGAGAGAGGGATGATCGCGGGAGCAGCCCTGGATGTACTCTGCCAGGAGCCTCTCCCTGCCGACAGCCCGCTTCTGAAGATTCAGGACAGCGAACGGCTGATCATTACGCCGCATATCGGCTGGGCGCCTGTTGAGACAAGGCGCAGATGTCTGGAAATTGCGGTGGAAAATGTCGGGCGCTTCCTGCGCGGGGACAGTGAGAACCGGGTGTACTAACTGGATTTAATATAACAAGAACGGCGCGGAAGCCAAAGAAATCCGCGCTGTTTTTTTTTGTTCGAGAGAAAAAAATACGGATTATTCCGTAAAAACAGTAAAAAATGGGTTGACAAACAGCAAATGGCGGTTTATGATACTACCAAATTAATAATCTAACACATGAAACCGTTGAAGTGGAGATAAAAACAATTCGTGCACTCACAGAGAGTCCGGGAAGCTGAGAGCCGGGCAGAACGCAGACTGTTAAATGGACCACAGAGGGCGCGGTCAAAGGGAGTGATCCTGAGTATTCCGCGACGTCAGGCGCGCGTCAGACGCCAGGGATATGATGGTATCCCGGGAAAGTGTGTGGAATATCCACAAATCAAGGTGGCACCGCGGGTAAAGTATAGAGAAATACATGCTCGTCCTTGACAGACTATGAATATGCTGTCAGGGGCGGGCTTTTTTTGTTACGCAGGACATGCCCTGACAGCTCCGGCAATTTTGAGAGGAGGAACCGATATGTTACCATCATCAGATACTGTCAGCAGGCTGCTCAGTGAGAAGTGCTACGGCGTGATTCCGTTTTATGAGGAAATACTTGCGGATATGATTTCACCGCTGGTCATTCTCAGAAAGATCAAAAACAGCAGCAGCCACTGTTTCCTGCTTGAGAGCGCAGAGGACGCAGGGCGCTGGGGGAGATATTCTTTTCTGGGTTACGACCCGGTTATGGAACTGACATGTATGGAGAAGAGAGCTGTGCTGACAAAAGGCAGGGAGAGGACAGAGTGTATATCCGTTCGGGGGCGGGGATTGTGGCAGACAGCGTGCCTGAAAAAGAGTATCAGGAGTGCATGAATAAGGCCAGGGCGGTATGCAGCGCTTTGAGAGCAGGAGAGGAGGTCGAGAGCCTGTGATCGTATTGATTGATAATTACGACAGCTTTTCCTATAACCTCTATCAGGCAGTGGGAAAGATAAGAGAAGACATTAAAGTGATACGCAACGATGAGGTTACGGTAAAGGAGCTTTTGGCTTTGGAGCCGGATGCGGTCATCCTGTCTCCCGGGCCGGGAAGGCCGGCTGACGCGGGTATCTGCGAGGCGGCAGTAAAGCCTCTGGGGGAAGCCGGAATCCCGCTGCTGGGCGTTTGTCTGGGGCATCAGGCGATCTGTGAGGCGTTCGGGGCATGTATATCCCACGCGTCGCGGCTGATGCACGGCAAACAGTCAGTGATAAGAAGAACAGCTGAAAGCCCGGTTTTCAGAGGGCTTCCGAATGTCATGAAGGCGGCAAGGTATCACTCGCTGGCGTGTATGAGAGAGACGCTTCCCGAAGAACTGATAATCACGGCTGAGGCGGAGGACGGAGAGATTATGGCAGTACAGCACAGAAAGTATCCCATTTACGGGCTGCAGTTCCATCCGGAATCTATATTGACGCCGGATGGAGAGAAGATAATATACAATTTTTTGCAGGAGGAGCAGAGATGATCAAAGAGGCAATTTTAAAACTGGCAAAGAAAGAAGACATCGGATATGAGATGGCGGAAAAAGTCATGGATGAGATTATGGTCGGCGAGGCATCTCCGGTACAGATGAGCGCATTTCTGACTGCCCTTGCGATGAAAGGCGAGACGATCGATGAGATTACGGCATGTGCTTCTGGAATGCGGCGCCACTGTATCCGGCTGCTGAATGAGAAAGATGCACTGGAGATTGTGGGGACGGGAGGCGATCATGCGAATAGCTTTAATATCTCTACGGTGTCCGCTCTCGTGGTATCCGCGGCGGGAATTCCTGTGGCAAAGCACGGAAACCGGGCTGCTTCAAGCAAATGCGGAGCAGCTGATGTGCTTGAAGCTCTGGGCGTCAATATCTCAATTCCGCCGGAGAAGAGCAGAGAGCTCCTTGATAAGATTAACATCTGCTTTCTGTTCGCTCAAAACTATCACCTGGCTATGAAATATGTGGCGCCGGTCAGAAAAGAACTCAGTATCCGCACAGTATTTAACATTCTGGGACCGCTTTCCAATCCCGCCGGAGCCAATATGGAGCTTATGGGCGTCTATGAGGAAGCGCTTGTAAAACCTCTCGCGCATGTGCTTGCGAACCTGGGGGTAAAGAAAGCAATGGTGGTTTACGGGCAGGACGGACTCGATGAAATTTCCATGAGCTCGCCTACGAGCGTGTGCGAGGCCAGAAACGGAACCTTCGCGGATTATGTGCTTACTCCGGAGCAGTTTGGGATGAAGCGGTGCCAAAAGGAGGAACTGGTTGGAGGAACGCCCCGCGAGAACGCGCAGATTGCCCTTGATATATTAAGCGGGCAGGAAGGGCCGAAGACCGATGCGGTCATTTTAAATGCTGCCGCAGCCATTTACCTGGCAAAAGATGATATCACAATGGAACAGGCGGTGATGGAGGTTCGTGAAATCCTGAAGAGCAGAAAAGCTCTGGAACAGCTTCGGCAGTTTATAAGGCTGTCCAACGAAAAATAGGAGGTGTGCGATGATATTGGAGAAAATCGCGGAAAATACGCGCAGACGCGTGAGTGAACGAAAGGCGAAGGTGCCGCTTGCGCAGATCAGAACTCTGGCAGAACAGCGGCACAGGCCAGACATCCCGGGATTTTGGGAATGTCTGGAAAAGCCGGGGATTTCCTTTATCTGCGAGGTGAAGAAGGCATCCCCGTCCAAAGGGCTGATCGATCCCGAATTTCCTTATCTGAACATTGCGCGGGAGTATGAGCAGGCGGGAGCAGCAGCTGTCTCTGTGCTTACTGAGCCTGATTTCTTCCAGGGTTCCCTGGAATATCTGAAAGAGATCAGCGGGACATTAAATATACCCGTTCTGAGAAAAGATTTTGTGGTGGATGAATACCAGATTTACGAGGCGGCGTATGCCGGAGCGAAAGCAGTGCTTTTGATCTGTGAACTGCTGGACGAAATGCAGCTGAAGGACTTTATCCGGCTGGCGCAGGAACTTGGCATGGACGTGCTTGCCGAGGGGCATACGCAGAGCCAGGTAAACAAAGCCCTGGACGCCGGAGCAAAGATTATAGGAGTCAATAATCGGGATCTGAAAACTTTTGAAGTGCATATGGAGACGAGTCTCAGGCTGAGGAAAATGGTGCCTGACGACAGGCTGTTTGTGTCCGAGAGCGGAATCAGAACTGCGGAGGATATTGCGAGGCTTCGGGCCGCGCGGGTGGATGCGGTATTGATTGGCGAGACGCTTATGCGAAGCCCTGACAAGGCCAAAGAGATCCGCAGGCTGCGTGGAAATGAAGAAAAAATCTGAATATATATGCAATTTAAAGTAATTATTCCGACAAACATCCTTTTGTGATAAAATAGGAAAAAAGGCGTAAAACAACAGCGCCGGAAATTTTAGACATACAAAGGAGGGTGTCTCATGGGAAACACAAAGATAAAAATCTGCGGAATCACAAGAATCTGTGAGATTAACTGGCTTAATGAGATAGAACCGGACTACGCCGGATTTGTATTTGCCAAGAGCAGAAGGAGAATTACGCTGGATGAAATGCAGGTATTCAGGAAATTTTTAAACCCTAAAATCAAAGCTGTCGGTGTGTTCGTAAATGCGGCGCCGAGTTTGATAGCAGATCTGCTTGAGGAAGGGCTTTTGGATGCTGCTCAGCTTCACGGCACAGAGACGCCTGAGGAGATTGAGATGCTGAAGAAAAGAACGGATAAACCTGTGATTAAAGCAGTCTCCGTTAAGAGCGCGCAGGACGTCATCCTCGCGCAGAGATACCCGGTAGACTACCTGCTGTATGACTGGGGAAAGGGCGGCACCGGACAGAAATTTGACTGGGATTTAGTGGAACAATGTGATAATAAGAGACTCCCGTTTTTCATGGCGGGCGGCATCGACAGCACAAACGTGGGGGAGGTGATCCGCAGGCTGCACCCCTATGCTGTGGATGTCAGCAGCTCCGTGGAAAGCCAGGGAAAGAAGGACAGAGAGAAAATACTGGAATTTATAAGGAGTGTTAAAAATGCAGAAGGGACGATTCGGTGAGTACGGAGGTCAGTATATTCCGGAAACCCTGATGAATGAAGTGATACACCTGGAAGAGTGCTACGAGTATTACAGGAATGACCCTGAATTTATGAATGAGCTCGATACCCTGCTGAGAGAGTATGCGGGAAGGCCCTCTCTTTTATATTATGCGGAGAAGATGACAGATCAGCTTGGCGGTGCGAAAGTTTATCTGAAGAGGGAGGATCTGAACCACACCGGCTCCCATAAGATCAACAATGTACTGGGACAGGTGCTCCTGGCGAAGAAGATGGGAAAGACAAGGGTCATCGCGGAGACCGGCGCCGGTCAGCACGGTGTGGCGACGGCAACGGCAGCAGCGCTTCTTGGAATGGAATGCGAGATTTTCATGGGAAAGGAAGATACTGACCGGCAGGCGCTGAATGTATACCGCATGGAACTGCTCGGCGCCAGGGTTCATCCCGTGACCAGCGGTACCCAGACGCTCAAGGACGCAGTTAATGAGACAATGAGAGAATGGGCGGGAAGAGTGCACGACACGCTTTATGTGCTGGGGTCTGTCATGGGACCACACCCATTTCCGACCATTGTACGTGATTTCCAGAGCGTGATCAGCAAAGAAGCCAGGCAGCAGATTCTGGAAAAGGAGGGCAGGCTTCCCGCGGCAGTCCTGGCATGCGTCGGAGGCGGAAGCAATGCCATGGGAATGTTTTATCATTTTATCAACGACGGGAGTGTGCGGCTTATCGGATGTGAAGCAGCGGGAAAAGGTGTGGATACGAATTTGCATGCCGCTACAATGACGAAGGGGGAGAAGGGGATTTTCCACGGCATGAAATCATACTTCTGTCAGGATGAGTTCGGGCAAATCGCTCCGGTATACTCGATTTCCGCCGGGCTTGATTATCCGGGAATCGGTCCGGAACATGCGCACCTGCGTGAGATCGGGCGCGCGGAGTATTACCCTGTGACGGATGAGGAAGCTGTAGATGCTTTTGAATATCTGGCTAGAACAGAGGGGATTATCTGCGCGATAGAGAGCGCTCACGCTGTAGCGTACGCCAGAAAACTGGTGCCGCAGCTTTCGAAAGAGCAGAGCGTGATTATCTGCCTGTCCGGGCGCGGAGACAAAGATGTAGCGGCAATTGCGAGATACAGGGGGAGAGATATCCATGAGTAGAATAAAGAAA
Source organism: uncultured Lachnospiraceae bacterium (assembly GCA_930989745.1). Taxonomy (GTDB): domain Bacteria; phylum Bacillota; class Clostridia; order Lachnospirales; family Lachnospiraceae; genus Egerieimonas_A; species Egerieimonas_A faecigallinarum. Next base: position 12,241 of record CAKNMY010000012.1, read on the forward strand.
GCATTTGAGGGAAAGAAAGCGTTTATCGGATTCCTGACCGCAGGGGATCCCTCCTTGGAGAAGACGGAAGAGTATATCCTGGAGATGGAAAGGGCAGGCGCAGATCTGATTGAGATCGGCATTCCGTTCTCAGATCCAATCGCCGAGGGCATTGTAATTCAGGAAGCAAATATCCGTGCCCTGAAAAACGGAGTAAATGTGGAGCGGATTTTTGAGATGGTGGAGCGGCTGCGCAAAAAAACAGAGATTCCGCTGGTGTTTTTGACTTATCTAAATCCGGTGTATCACTATGGGTATGAATGCTTTTTCGAAAGGGCAAAGCAGGCTGGGCTTGACGGCGTGATCATACCGGATCTGCCGTTCGAGGAAAAGGGAGAAGTGAAAGAGGCCGCGGAACACAATGGCGTGGATATTATCTCACTTATCGCGCCGACTTCGCAGCAGCGCATTGAGAAGATTGCCGCAGACGCCTCAGGATTTATTTACATTGTATCTTCAATGGGCGTGACCGGCATGAGAAGCGAGATTAAAACAGACATATCCTCCATCCTGTCAGCGATCCGCCGTGTGACGGATGTCCCCGCAGCGGTCGGTTTTGGGATCAATACCCCCAAACAGGCGGAAGCGATAGGAGAGCAGGCGGACGGAGTGATCGTGGGGAGCGCGATCGTAAAGATTATTGAGAAGTATCAGGATCGGGCAGCACAGCCGCTGCATGAATATGTGAAGAGTATGAAGGAGGCACTTCCGCGCCTCCCCGTTATTCCTCAATAATCTGTATTTCCAGATAGTCAAAATCAATGGAATCAATAAAGCTGTCGGCAGTGAATCTGGTCTTGTCATGACGCCTGAATTCTTCGATATTGTGATCAAGCCAGATCGGTTTGCTCAGATCCCAGAGATAGCAGATCTCATCCAGTGCATGGAAGATCTTATGGGTACGCGTATCCGACGATTCGTCACAGATGACCGTATCCTTGAGCATGCGATTTTCTTTCCAGATTTTTCCCCACATTCTGAACATGGAATCCCTCTTTTCTGTTAGGCGTGGTTATCAGCTGCAAATATAATCAGTATACCCGGAAAACGGAAACGTGTAAAGATTTTTTCTGCACAGCTTGTTAGCCTTGTTTAACGGAGGGTTGAGAGTCTATAATAGCCATAAACAACAAAACCATGGCGGAGGAAAGACAAATGAAAAAATTAGTGGTTACCGATAAGACAAAGTGTATGGCATGCCTGGAGTGCGTAAGAGCCTGTTCTGTAGCGTTCTATAAAGAATTTGACCCGGCAAAATCATGCATCCGGATCGTGGAAGGCAAAGCACAGGGCAGCGTTAAGACCAACGTCTGCATCCAGTGCGGCAAGTGCGCGAGAACATGCGAGCACGGCGCAATCAAGCAGAACGCGAAGGGCGTATATATGATCGACAAGAAGCTCTGCACAGGCTGCGGCAAGTGCGTGGAGGCATGTCCGATGGGCGTTATGGTGAAGGTACCGGAGAAGGAAGTTGCATCCAAGTGTATCGCCTGCGGAATCTGCGCAAAGGCGTGTCCGATGGAGATCCTGGAAGTAAAAGAGAGCTGAGAGTTACAGTTCAGCCCAGGTCTGCGCACATGCTGCGCAGACCGTAAGAACGTTACAGCTGAGAAGCCGGAAAGGGCAGTCGCTGATATGCGGCTGCTTTTTTAGTTGACATACGGTGCTTTATGAGGTATAGTCAAAGTGTACTAAGGTAAATAATACACTTAATACAGAAGTTGTGCGAAAGGGAGGGATTTTCTTGATCGTCATTGACTATCAGGACAGAAGGCCGATCTACGAACAGATCGTTGAGAAGTTCCAGCTCCTGATCCTCAAAGGAGTTCTGAAAGCGGATGAACAGATGCCGTCCGTGCGGAGGCTGGCGGTGGATCTGTCGATCAATCCCAATACGATTCAGAGAGCGTATGCGCTGCTCGAACAGCAGGGATACATCTATTCCGTGAAAGGCCGAGGAAATTTCGTATCCGGAAAGGGAAGCCTGCTGGGAGAGAAGCGGGAGAGTTATTGGAAAGAATTCCGGACAGCTCTGGATAAGGGGCGCCAGATTGGGATTGAAAAAGAAGACTTTATTCGCCGGATTGAGGAGTATTGGAAGGAGGGGGCTTATGATTGAACTGAAGGGAATCAACAAGAAGTTTGAGGATATTGCCGCTCTGACAGATGTGAGCGGTGAGATCCGCGAGGGGAGTGTGTTCGGACTGATAGGTACGAACGGCGCGGGAAAGAGTACATGTCTGCGTCTCATATCCGGAGTGCTCAGGCCGGATACAGGGGAAGTTCTGGTGGACGGCAGGAATGTGTACCGGGATGAACAGATCCGCAGGGAGCTGTTCTTTATCTCCGACGACCCGTATTACTTTCCGAATGCCGCGCCCAGAGATATGATGAGGTATTACGCAGCTTACTATGAGGAGTATGACAGGCGGCGGTTCTCCGAACTGCTGGAAAAGTTCGGACTGGATGAGAACCGCAGGATCCATACATTTTCCAAGGGGATGAAGAAGCAGCTTTTCGTGATTCTCGGGATCTGCGCCAACACAAAATACCTGCTGTGCGACGAGACGTTTGACGGCCTGGATCCGGTGATGCGCCAGGCGGTAAAGAGTATTTTCGCGGCGGAAATGATCAACCGGGATTTCACGCCTGTGATTGCCTCTCACAATCTGAGAGAACTGGAGGATATCTGCGACCATGTGGGGCTCCTGCACAGAGGAGGCATGCTGCTGTCCAGAGAGGTGGAGGAGCTCAAGAGCAATCTTCACAAGATTCAGTGCGCGGTGAGCGAGGAGGAGAAGGAACGCCTGCTGGCGGCGCTGGAAGTGGTGAAGATGGAGCAGAGAGGTTCGCTGCTGACGCTCACCGTGCGCGGGGATGAGCAGAAGATCCGGGAAATTATCCGCCAGGTACAGCCTGTATTTGCGGAGCTCATTCCGCTGACATTGGAAGAAATCTTTGTGAGTGAAACGGAGGTGGCTGGATATGACATCAAAGATCTCTTATTCTAAACTGATACGGCAGTCTGTAAGACAGAGGGCCTGGTATTGCGCCTGCATGGCTCTGGTGCTGTTTATCTTTCTGCCGATTACGGCGATGCTGCGGTTTTCCGGGGATGTAACGGCATTGTCTGCAGCCCAGGTCACAGATACAGTCACAGCGCTGGAAAATATGAAGGCAAATTATCGGGCATTTCTGGCAGGGGGATATTCGCTGACAGCTCTGGCTGTGGGGGCGGGGGCGCTGCTGGCCGCATGGTCAGGGCTCTCTTATCTTCATTCCTCCAGAAAGCTGGATATGCTTCACAGCCTTCCGGTAAAGAAAGAGACCATCTTCTTTGCGGAGACCTGGGCGTCGCTGCTGCTGTTCGCGGTGCCGTATGCAGTGAATCTGCTTCTGGCGAATATTGTGGGCGCTGTCCGCGGAATCTATGAACCGGATATGGCGGGAGTGAGCCTGACGGCATTCGCTGTGCACCTGGTATTCTTTCTGGCAATCTATTTCTTCGGTGCGGTAGCTATGATACTCACTGGAAAACTGCTCGCCGGGATATTGGGAAGTCTGACGCTTTTGGGATTTCTGCCGGGTCTGGCGCTGCTTCTTCAGCAGCTTCCGTTTCTGTTTTTCACGACCTACTGTCAGATGCCGCCGGCGGCTTCGGCAGCGGCGGACATTGCCAAATACCTTTCACCGGCTTACGGCCTGGGCGCTTGCTGCGCCAGAGCGGGCAGGATAGGAATCGGCGATGGGGGAGAATACTGGAATCGGATTCTTGCGGTACAGTGTCGGGAACCGATTCTGCTTGCCGCCGCCGCGGGGATTGCGATGGGTGTGCTGTCCTGGAGGCTCGTGAAGATCCGTCCCTCGGAGGGAGCCGGACGCGCTCTTGTATTCGGCAGGACGGAAGGCGCCTTCAAGCTTGCGCTGCTGCCTGTACTGGGACTTTTCGGGGGACTGTTTTTCCGGGGGCTGGTGAGAGAAAATGACAGCCAGCAGGACGCATGGTTCTGGTTTGGAATCGTGTTTGCGCTGATTTTGTTCAGCGTTGTGATAGAGCTCATCTACCATTTCGACCGGAAGAGGCTGCTCGACCACAAGCTGTGTACAGGGCTCGCCGCGCTTGTGACTGTGGGTATCGGGGCGTGGTTCCAGATGGATCTGGGCGGATTCGGCACCTTTCTCCCGGACACCTCGCGGGTGGAATCCATGGCGGTCAGCTGCAGTTCATGGGGTGGGCTGGTTATGACGGAGAACGGAGAGACGCCCGCACAGTCCTATCTGGAAGAGTATGGGATGATGGAATCGTTTGATCCGATTTATAAGCTTGCGCAGACCGGTGTGGAAACTGTCAGAACCGGTGTTCCGGAGGATGCGGATACAGAGTATGTGACAGTGATCTACCGGATGCAAAACGGTCAGACGAAGCACAGGCAGTACTGCCTCCCCGTGACAGCCCTGCAGGAGGCGGAGGAGCAGCTGTATGAGCAGGAGCCTTACCGCAATGTTATCTTTCCTATTCTGACTCAGGATCTCGAGAACGTGAGGATCAGCGAGGTATACGATCCCTCTGTCACAGTGGATCTGTCGCAGATGAGCAGGGAAGAGTGCGTGAAACTGACAGAGGCCTATCAGGAAGAGCTTGCCTCTATGAGCTATCAGCAGCTTCAGGAACCCGTTCTTGCAATCCTTCGGTTTGAAGATCTGGACGGACTCTGGATCGGGGAGGGAGCGCCGATTAACCGCTTCTTTGTCAATACTCTGGAAGTCTTAAAGGAGAGAGGGTATGAGCCTGACGCTTCTCTGAACAATATCCGGATTACCGGAATCACAGTGGAGTGCTACCGGGAAAATACCGCGGAGATGGAAGCGGTGGATGATGCCGCTGTCTTCTCTGCTGATACGCCGGAGGAAATCGAAGCCGTGCGGAAAGATCTGGTCTGGGATGAGTATGGCTGGCTGCTGGCTTTCCGCGGTCAGTTTGAACCGGATATTTACGCATATGTGGAAGGCATAAACGAACAGGGAGAGTCCGTGAACGTGAGCTGCCGTTACCCGATCGGCAAGATCCCGGAACTGGTAAAGGAATTTTACGGGCTGAGCGAATAAGGGAAAGAGAGGCGCCTGCTGCCGGATAACGAAGAAGGATCCGGCAGCGGGCGTTTTTTGCTGCGTTGTTATATCTTCTCAAACATCCTAAGAAATTCTTAATCTTTTCCCCAAAATATATAAAGAAATCTCTGATATAGTAATTACAGAAACGAAAAAGAAGTCCGTCTGCAAAATTTCTCTTTCGTTTACTGTATCCTGAGAAATAGCTGGCATCCTCATGGGGATTCGGTTATACTGTAAAGCGAGGTGATGAAAAATGATAAATATATTAGTATGTGACGACGATAAGGAGATCGTAGACGCGATCGAGATCTATCTTTCCCAGGAAGGATACCATATTTTAAAGGCGTATGACGGAATGCAGGCGGTACAGATGCTTCAGAAAGAGGACGTACAGCTTCTGATCATCGATGTCATGATGCCGAAGCTGGACGGAATCCGCGCGACGCTCAAGATCAGAGAGAACAGCAGTATTCCGATCATCATACTTTCCGCAAAGTCCGAGGATGTGGATAAGATCCTGGGACTGAATATCGGAGCGGATGATTATGTAACGAAACCGTTTAATCCTCTCGAGCTCGTGGCAAGGGTGAAGTCCCAGATTCGAAGATACACAAAGCTCGGGAACATAACGACAGAAGAGAGCCAGGCAGTCTACAAGACGGGCGGCCTGATGGTAAATGATGACCTCAAGGAAGTGACAGTGGACGGGGAGCCGGTAAAGCTGACCCCGATCGAATACAACATATTATTGTTGATGATGAAAAACCAGGGAAAAGTATTTTCAATCGAACAGATCTACGAGAGTATCTGGAACGAGCAGGCGATCGGCGCTGACAATACCGTTGCTGTTCATATCCGGCATATCCGGGAGAAGATTGAGATTAATCCCAAGGAGCCCCGTTATCTTAAAGTAGTCTGGGGAATCGGATATAAGATTGAGAAGCTTTGACTCTGTATAGAGGAGGAGTGTATATGGAAGATAGAATGGAGAAAAAGAGGGGAATTTTTTCTCTGCCGGCAAAGGTGATCACGATCGCTGTGCTGATGATAAGCGCCGCTGTATTTGCCTTCGGCATCGTAATCGTCCTTTTCATGTATTCCTTCGATGTATCCGTAAGTAAGGCGGAGGAGGGGATCACCTATGAGGAGACGAGGAATTTTGGAATGCAGGTGTGGACGGAGCTTTCGAATGTATCCCACAACGCATACATCAGACAGGAATTTGAGATAGACGGGAAATATGATGAGAATGCCGTTCTGGATATCACAGATATCAGCGCGGGCGTGAAGAAGGAGGCATCGGCCCCGGAGACATCTTATTATCTGAGAGATCTCGAGCAGCTCTGGGATGAACCCCAGGGAACCGTGGATATGCTTGACAGTATTCTGGAGAACGCATATTATCTCACGACAGAAAAGAACAGTTCTCTGAGCGGTGAAATTGATGCCGCGGAAACGTCGGAAGAATCGGCTGCAGAGGAGACTGAAACGGGGCAGAGCTCCAACGATCTTTTATATTCTGAGCGGTTTGTCTATCTGTACCGGAACGGAAAAGATCTCGAAACGGTATTGCCTGTATCCGGCGTAAGCCTGGCGGATTATGCGGCGGAAAATCCGGATACGGTTTCTCTGCAGACGCTGTATGAACAGCTGAGGACAGCGCTTCTGGAATGGCATTCCTATATGTATTATTATAGAGAAAACACAGCTTTACAGAGCAATCTGCAGTATCTGGTTGTGGATAAAGACAGCAAAGCCGTGTACTCTCAGGGATTTGGAGAGGATGTTACGGCGGATGATTTTGACAGGATTGCGGCACAGGATAATGTTATCTATGTCTGTGAACGGACAGAAGGACAGATCACTGATCAGACCGGAATCAGCACAGATGTCCAGTCGTATCTCTCAGGATTTCTGCAGGATACGGTTCTTGTCAGCAGTAATGAGAAAGTTGTAGTGGCGATAAATGAAGGCTATCCGTATGACGACTTTCTGAGACAGTCCAAGGAAACATTTGAGGCGCTCTCACCGTGGTTCCGTTCCGCTGTGATTCTTGCGATTGCAGGTTTTATACTCTTTGTTGCGTCGTTTGTGCTGGCTACGGTGCAGACGGGAAAACGCTATTGGGACGGAGAGGTTTCACTGCAGATGATGGACCGCATGCCGCTGGAGCTGGAGTTATGCATCACAGCGGCTCTGGCAGGGCTGATGATACTGCTGACTGTAGGCACTGCGGATATGATGCTAGATACTTCAGCAGCAAGTCCGGAAAAGCTGATGCTTTTGGGAGCGGTAGCGGGCGTTGATGCGGGAGTATTCATTTGGCAGTATCTGAGCTATGTCAGAAGAATTAAGGGGCATTATTTCTGGCGAGGCAGTCTCTGTGCAAAACTGTGGGGATGGCTTACGAGAACATGCCGTTATATTGTGAAAAGCTGCCGTGATATCTATGACGCGCGCAATACCTCGAGCAAACTGATCCTCTCCTTTGGCGGAGCGGTCTTTGTGAATTTCCTGCTGATCGCTGCGTTCGGGGGATTTGGAATGTTTCTTGCGGTGATCGTGGATGCGGGCATCCTGCTCTGGCTGCTGAGAGACGCCTCCGGAAGACAGGTATTAAAGGACGGACTGAAGAAAATCTCGGAGGGAGATCTGGACTTTAAGATTACTCTGGACGGAATGCACGGGGATAATCTGGAGATGGCTGAGTGCATTAACGGACTGGGGAACGGACTGCATGCGGCGGTGCAGAAGAGCATGAAAAGCGAGAAGCTGAAGGCCGATCTTATTACAAATGTATCGCATGATATTAAGACGCCGCTGACGTCGATTATTAACTATGTGGATCTGCTGAAACGTGAGAAGATCGAAGACGAGAAAATCAAAGGATACATTGATGTGCTGGACAGCAAATCACAGAGACTCAAGCAGCTTACGGAGGATCTGGTGGAGGCATCCAAAATCAGTTCTGGAAATATTACGCTGGAGTTTGTGAACCTGAACCTGAAGGAATTGATCCAGCAGACAAACGGAGAATTTTCCGAGCGGTTTGAGGCGAAGAATCTGGAGCTGGTATGCACCCTTCCGGAAGAGCCTCTGACCATCCGGGCGGACGGGCGAAGAGTATGGAGAATCATAGAGAACCTCTACGTCAATATCGCGAAGTACGCGATGCCCGGCACCCGCGTCTATGTGAGCGCGGAAAAGAGGAATAAGCGGGTAATTATGACGTTCAAAAACATCTCTGAACACCGCCTGAATATCAATGCTGACGAGCTGACTGAGCGCTTTATCCGCGGTGATATTTCCAGAAGCACCGAGGGCAGCGGCCTGGGCCTGTCCATAGCAAAGAACCTCGCGGTGCTGCAGAAGGGAACGTTCGACATTTACCTGGACGGCGACCTGTTTAAGGTGACAGTGACTTTCCCGGAAGCGGACAGTAACGAGGAGAAAGCAGAAGAGTAAAAAAGGGGGAGGTACATCCGATCATCGGATGTACCTCCCTTCCATTAGTTCTCAATGTCTTTTTGCTCACCGTCTGTCTCTGCGCCTTCCGGAGCTGCCTCCAGTGCAGGAGCTTCTCCAAGCTGCTCCTCAATGGAGAATTCCTCGTCAGCCTTGATTTCGTCTTCTTCCTCTTTCGGCATATAGTTTGCGAAGACCTTCTTAAGCATATAAGAATTGATCAGTGCAGGAACAGACAGGCCGCCCAGCAGCGCGAACAGCGTATACCAGACAAATACCTCGGGAATCAGGATCGCTATGATAGGCAGTCCGAAATTCACCAGAATCATCAGGATGGTGTAAGGCAGATGCGAGATAGACATCAGGATCGCGTTGCGCATCGTGTTCTTTGTGGTATTGTCGAACTGCGCCAGTACCGGGAACACGTAGGTAAAGAAGAACATATACAGAACAAGCATTGCCAGAAAAACGTACTTCAGCACTGTGGAGACTGTCCCGCTCATATGATTGCTCATGATCAGATCCACAATCAGGACGATGCCCAGCACGGCACTGAAAAGCCAGATGACTGTCGCCTGCTTAAAGTTCTCTTTCCAGGACTTGAAAAATCCTCTGATAATGTAAGACTCCTCGTTTCTCGCCATCTTCAGTGTGATATAATACATCGCGGTCAGATTCGCACCGATGGTAAACAGTGGAATGCTGCACACACAAGCGATTATATTCAGGACGATCAGGTCAAAGACCCTGCTCATGAAGACGGAAAATTTACTGTCTACATTGAAAATTCCTCCTAAGCCACTCATTATGTCAACCTCTTTTCTTGATATTTCAATAAAAAGTATAGCGAAAAAAGGCATGAAATGCAAATAAACTCTACATAAAATTACAATTCGTCAATATGTCCAGTTAAAAGCGTAAAGTTTCGGCAATATGTCATAAAGCCGAAACATGCTCAAACGGGATAAGCAGATTTTACAAGCTCGAAACAGAATCTTTGTTTATTTGTGGCATGGATAAAAATCCGACTTTTCGGTATACTGTTCACAGAAACAAACGAAACGAAATTTAACATTTACGTTATCAATTAGGGAGGAACATAGTAATGGCAAGTTTATCATTAGAGCACATCTATAAGAGATACCCGAACGGGTTCGAAGCAGTTAAAGATTTCAACCTGGAAATCGCAGACAAAGAGTTCATCATTTTCGTAGGACCGTCTGGATGTGGTAAGTCCACCACACTGCGTATGATCGCAGGTCTGGAAGAGATTTCCGAAGGTGTATTAAAGATCGGCGACAAAGTTGTGAACGACGTAGAGCCGAAGGACAGAGATATTGCGATGGTATTCCAGAACTACGCTCTGTATCCGCATATGACAGTATATGATAACATGGCTTTCGGTCTGAAGTTAAGAAAAGTTCCGAAAGATCAGATTGATAAGATGGTTAGAGAAGCAGCCAAGATCCTTGACCTGGAGAAACTGTTAGACCGTAAGCCGAAAGCTCTTTCCGGTGGTCAGAGACAGCGTGTTGCTATGGGACGTGCTATCGTGCGTGATCCGAAGGTCTTCCTGATGGACGAGCCGCTGTCCAACCTGGATGCTAAGCTGCGTGTTCAGATGCGTACTGAGATCTCCAAACTGCATGAGAGACTGGGCGCTACAATCATCTACGTAACACATGACCAGACAGAGGCTATGACACTGGGAACAAGAATCGTTGTTATGAAGGACGGTGTTGTTCAGCAGGTAGATACTCCGCAGAACCTGTACAATGCTCCGGGCAACCTGTTCGTAGCTGGATTCATTGGTTCTCCGCAGATGAACTTCCTGGATGCAACTGTTAAGGTTACAGGAAACGACGTAACACTTCAGGTCGGCAAATACAATCTGAAGCTTCCGGCATCCAAAGCAAAAGCAGTGATCGACGGCGGCTACAACGGAAAGACCGTTGTTATGGGTATTCGTCCTGAGAACGTTCATGACTCTCAGATGTTCATTGAGACATCCAAAGACAGCGTAGTAGAGTCCAAGATCAACGTATACGAGCTGTTAGGTGCTGAGGTTTACTTATACTTCGATGTTGAGGGATTCCCGGTAACAGCACGAGTTGATCCGCGTACAAGCGCAAGATCCGGCGATACCGTTAAGTTCGCTCTGGATATGGAGAAAGTTCACCTGTTCGACAAAGAGACAGAACTCGTTATTACGAACTAATTATAACGTAAATTTTGGGGGCGTGCCTTGGGGCGCGCCCCTTTTTATCGTTTTGTGCCGGAGGGTTAGATTAAATTTCCCGGAAAACTTGCCATTTAAAGAAAATTACGATATATTATTCTTGAACAAAAGTCCGCGGCGCGTGCGTTAGGGCATGACGGATATACGGAAAAGAGATATGCGGACGTGGAAAGGAAGTGACCGAAATGGTTTCAAGCCAGGTGTTACAGAAAACATTGGATGAGTTAAGAACGATCACGAGGATTGATCTGTGCGTTCTGAATACGGACGGAGTAATGCTGGTGACTACATTTTCAGATGCAGCCCCTGATTCAGACAGCGTGCGCCAGTTTGCACAGTCACAGGCAGACAGCCAGGTGCTTCAGGGATATTATTTTTTCAAAGTCTATGATAATCAGAATATAGAGTACATTTTAGTTGCCAGGGGCAACAGCGATGACGCCTACATGATCGGAAAGGTAGCGGTCTGCCAGATTCAGAACCTGATCATTGCCTATAAGGAGAGACTCGACAAGAATAATTTTGTGCAGAACCTGCTGTTGGATAACCTGCTTTTGGTGGATATTTACAACCGCGCGAAGAAGCTGCGGATTGAGACGGATGTGCGCAGAGTTGTGTACATTGTGGAGACAAAGTACGAAAAGGACAACAGCGCTCTGGAGACTGTAAAAAGTCTGTTTGCCACAAAGCCGAAGGATTTCATTACGGCGATTGATGAGCGAAACATCATTATTATTAAGGAACTCAAAGAGACCGATACCTATGAGGATATGACAAATATCGCGTGCATGCTTGTGGATATGCTGAATGCTGAAGCAATGTCTCAGGTGCGCGTGGCTTACGGAAATCCCATCTCAGAGATCAAGAATGTATCCCGCTCTTACAAAGAAGCAAAGATGGCGCTTGAAGTAGGAAAGATTTTCTATTCTGAGAAGAACGTGATACCGTACAATAATCTGGGAATCGGACGTTTGATCTATCAGCTTCCCATTCCGCTGTGTGAGATGTTTATGACGGAAGTGTTTGGAGAGCATCTGCCGGATACCTTTGACGAGGAGACGCTGATGACGATTAATAAATTCTTTGAGAATAACCTGAACGTATCCGAGACTTCCCGTCAGCTGTATGTACACAGAAATACGCTGGTATACAGACTTGAGAAACTGCAGAAGAGCACAGGGCTGGATATCCGCGTGTTTGACGATGCGCTGACGTTTAAGATTGCTATGATGGTCGTCAGCTATATGAATTATATGCGGAACAATGACCTATAAATAAAACAGGAGGATAAAATCATGATTAAATTACTCGACGGAGGAGCCTGGCTGTTAAACGGTACGGAAGTGATTCCGGACAGCAGGGATGCGGATGCGGCTCTGAACGCGAAGCTCGGAGAATGTCCGTCAAAGGAAGCGGCGGCGCAGAACACCATCGCATACGGTATTCTCAAGGACCACAATATTTCCGGGAATATGCAGAAGCTGCAGATCAAGTTCGATAAGCTGACTTCGCATGACATCACATTTGTAGGCATTATCCAGACAGCGAGAGCGTCAGGACTGGAAAAGTTCCCGATTCCCTATGTGCTGACCAACTGCCACAATTCTCTGTGCGCAGTCGGCGGAACGATCAATGAGGATGACCACATGTTTGGACTGACCTGCGCTAAGAAGTACGGCGGCGTATACGTACCGCCTCATCAGGCAGTCATTCATCAGTTCGCGCGTGAAATGCTTGCGGGCGGCGGAAAGATGATCCTTGGCTCTGACAGCCATACCCGCTACGGTGCGCTGGGAACCATGGCAGTGGGCGAGGGCGGACCGGAGCTGGTGAAGCAGCTTCTCTCCAAGACGTACGATATCAATATGCCGGGAGTAGTCGGCGTGTATATGACAGGAAAGCCGGTGCCGGGCGTAGGACCGCAGGATGTGGCGCTCGCGATTATCGGAGCAGTGTTCGCAAACGGCTATGTGAAGAATAAGGTAATGGAATTTGTGGGACCGGGTGTTTCCAATCTGAGCGCTGATTTCCGTATCGGAGTCGACGTTATGACTACCGAGACTACATGTCTGTCTTCTATCTGGAGAACGGATGATACGATCAAAGAGTTCTATGAGATTCACAAGAGACCGGAGGATTACAGAGAACTGAATCCTGGCGCTGTGACGTATTATGACGGAATGATTCTGGTAGAACTCGATAAGATTAAACCGATGATTGCCATGCCGTTCCATCCGAGTAATACGTATACCATCGAGGAGCTGAACGCGAACCTCATGGACATCCTGGACGATGTTGAGAAGAAAGCGCTTGTAAGTCTGGACGGAAAGGTTCCGTTCACCTTAAAGGATAAAGTACATGATGGAAGACTCTATGTGGAGCAGGGAATCATCGCAGGCTGCGCAGGCGGCGGATTTGAAAACATCTGTGACGCGGCAGATATCCTGAAAGGAAAGAGCATCGGCGCTGACGAGTTTACACTGAGCGTATATCCGGCGAGCACGCCGATTTATATGGAGCTGGCAAAGAACGGAAAGCTTGCCGATCTGTTGGCTACAGGAGCTATTGTAAAGACCGCGTTCTGCGGACCTTGCTTCGGAGCAGGCGATACTCCGGCAAACAACGCCCTCAGTATCCGCCACTCTACAAGAAACTTCCCGAACCGCGAGGGATCTAAGATACAGAATGGCCAGATTTCTTCCGTTGCGCTCATGGATGCCCGTTCCATTGCTGCGACTGCGGCAAACAAAGGTTTCCTGACTCCGGCAACAGAGTTTGCGGGTGAGTACACGCATCCGGTATACCACTTTGACAGCACGATCTATGAGAACCGCGTGTTTGACAGCAAGGGTGTTGCCGATCCGTCTGTGGAGATCAAGTTCGGTCCGAATATCAAGGACTGGCCTGAGATGCCTGAGCTGACAGAGAATCTGTTCCTGAAAGTCGTATCTGAGATCCATGATCCGGTAACGACCACGGATGAGCTGATTCCGTCCGGAGAGACATCCTCCTTCCGCTCCAACCCGCTGGGACTGGCGGAGTTCACCCTGTCCAGAAAGGATCCGGATTATGTGAAAGAAGCAAAGAGGGTACAGGAAGCAGAGAAAGTAAGAGAGACAGGAGACTGCCCGGTATGCGCAGTCATCGAGATGCGTCCGGCGTGGATGAAGATCAAGGAAATGTATCCGGACATGAACCGCACTAACACCGGAATCGGAAGCACAATCTTTGCCGTAAAGCCGGGAGACGGTTCTGCCAGAGAGCAGGCTGCGTCCTGCCAGAAAGTACTTGGCGGATGGGCGAATATTGCCAATGAGTACGCGACCAAGCGCTACCGCTCGAATCTGATTAACTGGGGTATGCTGCCCTTCCTGATTCCGGAGGGAGAGCTTCCGTTTAAAAAGGGAGACTATCTGTTTATCCCTGGCATCCGCGAAGCCGTTCAGCAGAAGGCGACGGAGATCAAGGCTTATGTGGTCAGAGATACAATGGAAGAGTTTACTCTGACACTGGGAGACATGACTGATGATGAGAGAGAGATCATTCTGAAGGGATGTCTGATCAATTATTATAAAGGATAAAGCAGTTGCCGCCCGCAGCAAAGAATGCTGCGGGCGGCAACTTGTTTTCCTGGCAAATAGAAAATTCTAAAAATTTCTGTAAATTGCGAAAATAAATGAGATAATTTGATGAAAGAAAACTTGTTATAAAAAAATATGAAAAAAGTTTTAGAAAAAGTGTTGACAAATATTAGAGTATCTGGTATTATAAAACCATCAAAAGAAACAACACACAGATAACTGAAAAGCTTAATAAAAAGAACCGGAATTCAAACCATTTTCTATGAAAGAGACGAGAAATCTTCATAAGAAGAATGGAAAAGGTTCTAAGAATTATTAAGAACTTCAGAAGAGAAGAAAAGGAGTGATTCCATTGGCAACGGAACATCACAAAAATCAATATGAGAGTGGTAAGATTTAAAGTACCTGCAAGAAAGACCTTCCCGATATGACACAATACGAATCCAAAAAGATAGAAGAAATCTTAGGAGGGATTCAACAGGAGGGTAAAGTAATTAAATCCTCATATTGAATAATTACCACAAAAAATAGTACAAAGGTTTTAAGAGATGTGTAAAGAAACATAGCTTAAAAGGATATAAATTCTTATACTACTTGAAAGTTCATAGATGAGGGAGAATATATAAAGAGGGAAATCGATATATATTGGGAAAATGTGAACTGAAAGGAACTATATTAGTTTATATTTTGAGATACAGAGGATGAAAGAATCTGAATCGTAAACTTTTACTATTCATGATAAATATACTTATAACATTTCGACATAGGCAACCGCTTATGAGCAGGGAATATAAAGAAGCGATAGTTCATATATAGTAACTATAAATCTGCAGAAGATAATAGATTCAAAAAAGAACTATTACCGAAGAAAGAACAAGAGGAACAAAAGAATTGAATAACGAAGAATTTTAGAACAGCCGTTGTGTCAAATAATAAAAGTTGATATGACGGCTGTTCAATATTCTCCGAGCGTGTCCTTAACGGACAATGATATAGGCGAGGTATCCCAGATATATGAGAAGCATGGGGATGCCTTCTTTTTTTGAGATGGTGTGTTTGCTCCATGCGAAAAGCCATACAATTATGCTGATGACAATCAGGAAAATCAGGTCAAAGATGGATTCGTAATTAACGCTGATCGGATGAAGGGCACAGGATGCTCCGAGAACCAGCAGCAGGTTAAAGATATTGGAGCCGATTACATTTCCCATTGCGAGGTCACACTGATCCTTGCGCGCTGCAACAATGGATGTCACAAGCTCAGGAAGAGAGGTTCCGACTGCAACAATCGTCAGACCGATCAGTGTCTCGCTCAGACCGAAGCTGGCCGCGATATTCGAGGCTGAATCCACGACGAGGTTTCCTCCGATGATGATGGCGATAATGCCCAGAATAATGTAGGCAGCAGTCCGTATTGGAGAGTAAGTGTCGTACGTCTCTTCGTCGGAGGAGTTCTTGCGGGAAGACAGAGCCGAACGTACCATCAGGAAGAGATAGATTCCGAACAGTATCAGAAGAATCAGTCCTTCCGGACGGTTCAGAACTCCGGCGCCGTCTCCGGTCAGGCGAAAGCCCTGCATGAGCGGAAAACATACGCTGATCAGCAGAGTCACCGCAGTGGCAAGGATGGAGAAGGGAAAGTCCCTTCTAAGAACGTCCTTCTGGATAGGCATGGCACGGAACAGAGCGCTGGCACCTGCTACAACCAGCAGATTAAAGATGTTGGAACCGACTACGTTGCTCAGCGAGAGCTCATTTGCGCCGTCCAGTGCGGCGGTTATGCTCACGGAAGCCTCAGGAAGAGAGGTACCCATGGCTACGATCGTCAGTCCGATGATGATACTCGGAATGCGGAGAAGTTTTGCCAGACTTGAAGCGCCCTCTACAAAATAGTCGGCGCCTTTAATCAGCAGGGCAAAGCCGAGGATCAGCAGGACATACATGAGTATGGATGACATGATAAATTCCCCCTTTTTTGTTGCTCTGAATTTGAGTATGAAGGATTTGAAAGCGTTTGTCAACCCGGGATTGCACCAAAGAGTATGGTGGGATATAATGCAGAAAAACAGATAAAAAGAGAGGACTTGAACATGCTGAAAAAGGAATGGATTCTCTATGAGGATAAGGACATACTGGTGGTATATAAGCCGGCGGGGATTGCAGTGCAGAATGCGCGGACATCGCAGATGGATCTGGAGCATATGCTGCTCAATTATCTGGCAGAACAGACGCAGGGGAGCAGGCAGATACCGTATCTTGGAATTATTCACCGGCTGGATCAGCCGGTGGAGGGGATCCTGGTGTTCGCCAGAACTCCTGCGGCGGCCGCGGAGCTGAACCGTCAGATGCAGTCCGGAAAGATGGATAAGCGATATCTGGCTGTGACTGAGGGCGTTCCCGGACAGACACAGGGGATCCTGGTGGATTACCTGAAGAAAGAAGGGAGGACAAACCTCTCCAGGGTGGCGGCTCCGGAAGAACGGGAAGCCAAGCGGGCGGAGCTTTCTTATCATGTATTGAACAGCGAAGATGGGGAGGCCCTGGTGGAGATTCATCTGAAGACTGGAAGGCACCATCAGATCCGCGTACAGATGGCTCATGCGGGGACACCTCTTGCGGGAGACAGAAAATACGGTGCGGGAAATACCGATGCACAGCTTTGCCTCTGTGCATATAAACTTCAATTTCAACATCCGCGAACACATAAAAAAATGGAATTTTCTGTAAGGCCTTCCAATCCTCATTTCAAGAATCTGGCTGTATAGAAAACATTGCCGAACCGGATACTAATAAAAAGTTAGTTAGGGCTCGGTGATAAAGATGCAAAAAAGGTGGAAAAAATATGTTTTTGCAGCAGGCGCGGTAATCAGTGTGTTTTTGATTATGAAATATCTGGTTCCGGTGCTGCTTCCGTTTTTGGCAGGGCTGTTTCTGGCTGTTCTGGTACTGCCGGCAGCGAGAAAGCTTGAGGAAAAGTTCCGGATCAGCAGAAGTCTGACAGGTGCGGTGATGATTTTTGGATTGCTGATGCTTATTGGGTGGGTGCTGGTGAGGGGAGCTGCAGCCCTGGTTGTCCAGGCTCAGACACTGTTTGAAGATCTGGGCGTTTTGGCGCAGGGATGGGAAAGTATGCTTGATAACTGCTGCGATGTGGTTGAAAAGTATGTGGGAATCGCGAGTGATGACACGCGGGAATTTCTGCTTCTGCAGTTTCATAATATGAGCAGTCAGTTAAAAGAGCAGTTTTCTCCGGCAGTGCTCTCATATCTGCTGCGCATTATGCGCGGAAGCGCAGTGGCGGTCACAACCGTTGTGATTTCCTATGTGTTTGCAGTGCTGCTTGTGAAGGATCTGGATGAGTGGAACCGGAAGATCAATCGCTATCCTGTTCTTGTAAAGTGGAAGAAGATCTGGCAGGAGATGCTTCGGGCAGGGGGAAGATACTTTAAGGCACAGATTATTATTATGGCGATTATCAGCGCGGTGTGCATGGCGGGGCTGTTTTTGCTGAAGAATCCGTATTATCTGGTGATTGGCCTCATCATCGGTTTTCTTGATGCGCTGCCTTTTATCGGCACAGGAACGGTTCTGATTCCCTGGGCGGTTATATTGCTGCTTCAGGGGGATCTGGTGCAGGCAGTGGGATACTTTCTTCTCTTTGTAGCGACAGCGGTACTCAGGGAATTTCTGGAGCCAAAGCTGATCGGAGGCAAACTGGGCATTGCGCCGGCAGCCATGCTGGCAGCGGTGTATCTGGGGATCATTGGATACGGTGTGACAGGGGTGATTCTGGGGCCGCTGACGCTGATGCTTCTTCAGGCGATTTTTCGGGAATGGGGGCCGTGGAGTGTCAGATCTGACGGTACAGAGCTCAGAAATGAATAATTACAGTAAAATGTAAGAAAATCCTAAGAAAAATCGTCATAAAATCCTATGGACGAAATTCTAACTGAGAGTGTATAATTAGGGCTGTTACCGGGAATAGGCATGTTTTGCGTATAAGAGGAGAAAGAAAGATGAAGCGAAAAGCAGTGGCAGGACTGTTGGTTTTTTGCCTTACATCAGCGCTCGCCGGATGCGGAAAAGAAGCAGAAGCGTATAACAGTACGGACAGTACGGAGACAACGCCGGAAGTGACGGAAGAGCCTGAGCCGGAAGCGGCAGAACCGACAGAGGAACCGGAGGAGGAAGAACAGCAGATCACACTTCCGGAAGATCAGGACTTGGTTGCGGATTATACATCGGCTGAAGGAATTCAGCTGGAACCGGGTACGCATATTGCACTGGTGGGACAGAATTTGTCTACCGGATACTGGAGTGCAGTACAGGAGGGCGCTCAGCAGGCAATTGCAGATTTGAATGAGACGTTAGGGTATACCTCCAAGGATGACAAAGTAAAGCTTACCTTTGAGGGGACAGATACAGACGGAGATGTGGAGACACAGATCAACACGATAGACGCGGTCCTTTCGGAGAATCCGGATGTGCTGTGTATCTCCGCGATTGATATGGATTCCTGCAAGGCACAGATTGAGACGGCGCAGGAGAATGGGATTCCTGTCGTAATTCTGGATTCCGGGATTGCCGGGGAAGACCAGCTCAGCGTGTGCGCCACAGACAACGTGGCTTTAGGAGCAGAGGCAGCGAAGCATATGAGCGAAGCGGTAGGCGGAAGCGGAAAAGTTGTGATCGCGGCACATCAGGAGAGCGCCCAGACCAGCGTTGACCGGGTGAACGGCTTCAGGAATGAGCTTGCGGCATCCAATCCGGATATTACCGTGGAGACTGTGATTTATGAGAGTGAGGAGAAGTCTATTGCGGAGCAGCTGCAGGAGGCTATGACGCTGTATCCGGATCTGGAAGGCATCTTCTGTACAAATGAGGAGATGACTCAGACAGTGATCAGCGCGCTGAAGGATATGGAGAATGCACCGAAGGTCATTGGTGTGGACGCGGGCAAGGAAGTACAGGAAGCGGTTGAGGAAGGCGTACTGTACGGAACGGTATGCCAGAATCCCTACGGTATGGGATACGCGACAATTGTTATGGCAGCCCGCGCGGCCGCAGGACTTCCGAACAGCCAGTTTGTGGATTCAGGTTTCCAGTGGCTTGATTTGGGAAATATCAATAATGAGGAAAATCAGAAGTATCTGTATAAATAATTTTTTTAGTTAACCATTGGCCGGCAGAGGGCATATAGTATTACAAAGCAGATGTGGAGCAGGCATATGTATTTTAAGCAGCCGCTGCCGTTTTATATGGCATATCCGTTCCCTCAGTTTTATGAGGAAGACCGGGAACAGGAGCGCGACCGCAGGGTGATGCGCTCCTACTATTCCCGTCAGGCGATGAAGATTCAGGAACTGGTCGACCAGGAGTGCGACCGGATGGAATATGAAGGAAGCATGATGTTTGACGAGTATCCCGACAAATTTATGATGAGTCAGATCTGTGCAAGGATAGAAGATAAGTTCCGCAGACAGGAGAGCGGGGAGGAAGAAGCGCAGGCTTTGGACTGCTGCGGCCTGAGAGATCTCATAGGGGTCATTCTTTATAATGAGATGTATCGCCGCAGGTGCAGAAGGAGAAGATGCAGGAAATACTTTTGAGAGAAGATTGACGGGGAATATTTAAAAAAACGTTAATTTCCTGTTGAGTTTTTGATTCAAACCGATTACTATATAGTCATAGCATGTTTGCTATGACTATATTTTTGATTATATTCAGTGACTGTCCGGAGAGGTCCGCCGTTCTGCAGATGACCTTCCGGATTTTGACAATATTTGTAGGACGGCAGAGTTAGGGCGTTTTTAGGGGAAACGCATAAAAGACAGCAGGAATCTGAGAGCCTGCCAGACGAGTGACAGAGCATCCGGCGGCAAGAGCCGGGGTAACAGACTTGGAGTTTGAAGGGGAATTATATTGATGAAGGAATTAGTTGAATTTTTGGAAGAATTCATTTCCAAACAGCTGATCCGGATAATTATAAGCGGTGCGAGGAATGCGGGAGAGATCTCGAAGGTGCGCATCCGACCGGTGCTGTTAAAAGGAGAGATTAAATATCAGTGTTCCGAAACGCATGGAACAAAAGAGCTTCATAAGAATTATGATAAGAGGGAACTGATTGACAGGATAGAACACTGGATGGCGGAGGACTTCCGCCAGCTTCAGCTGGAGAGTCAGAAAGGCACAGGCAGCGTGCTTGTCAGCAAAAAAGGAAAGATGACTGTCAGGTATAAGCGCAGCCGAAACACAGAAGGCGCGGGTTCAGTGCTTTCCCATAATAGAAAGAAGAAATACATCCTCGAGGAGGGAAGGCCGGTGGAATTCCTCGTGGATCTGGGCGTGATGACGCCGGAGGGAAAGATCGTGCATTCGAAGTACGACAAATTCCGGCAGATCAACCGTTTTCTGGAATTTATCGAGGACATTCTGCCGCGGCTTTCCAGGGAACGAGAGGTGACGATCCTGGATTTTGGATGTGGGAAGTCCTATCTGACATTTGCGATGTATTATTACCTGAAGATTTTGAAGGAATATGACGTAAATATCATTGGCCTGGATCTGAAAGCCGATGTGATTATGCACTGCAATGAACTCAGTGAACAGTACGGATATGAGAAGCTGAGATTCCTGCAGGGAGATATTGCGTCCTATACAGGGACCGATCATGTGGATATGGTCGTGACGCTGCACGCCTGCGACACTGCTACGGATTATGCGCTGGCAAAGGCAGTGGCGTGGGGCGCGGAGGTTATCCTGTCCGTGCCGTGCTGCCAGCATGAACTGAACGGACAGATCAGGAACGAGATGCTCTCTCCGGTGCTCTCGTATGGAATCCTGAAGGAGAGGATGGCAGCGCTCATAACGGACGGACTGCGGGCACAGCTGCTTGCGGAGGCCGGATATGACACACAGATCCTCGAATTTATAGACATGGAACACACGCCGAAGAATCTTCTGATCCGGGCGGTCAGAAACGGAAAGCGGACAAAGAAAAAGGAATTGGAGACCTGTATGCAGGCCCTTCATGTTACACCGACACTGAAAACCTTGTTAGACGAGCAGGAGGCGGCGAACCATGAAGAAAATACTGATTAAAGCCGGCATACTGCTTGTAATATTTATCGCTGCATTTTTTGGATTTTCCAGGCTGTTTGACGGGACTGAGACGGAGGATACGGAGGACATGAAGGCCGCGTCTCTGCCGGTCCTCTATATGGATGTCTCGGGCAACGAGACGAACCGGATGTACGGATACATCAGGGAGATGAATGAGAGTACCCAGAGGGAGAACATTACGCCTCTGGGGGCTACCAGAGAGCTGTCCCTGATCGTGGATACGAAGGGAAACGATATCCGCAGTGTAACGTATGAGGTATCTGACATCAGCACGGGAGAGACACTGGAGAATGCCAGGATCAAGACACTGGAGACGGAGGAAGGAAAGCTCAGAGCAGATTTTGAGCTGCAGTCCTCCATACTTATGAATCGGGAATATTCCCTGAGATTTACGGTAGAAGCTGAAGATGGGGAGACGGCATATTATTATACGCGGCTGGTACAGCGCACCGGAACCAACATCGGAACATATCTGGAATTTGTCCAGAACTTCTATGAGCAGTCACTGGATAAGTCGTCATCACAGAACCTTACGGCCTATCTGGAATCGGACAATACGGTGACAAACAGCAGCTTTACGAGCGTGAATATTCATTCCAGCCTTGAACAGGTGACATGGGGCAATCTGAATCCAAAGGTGGTGAAGAAGCCCGTACCGCTCATCAAGGAGCTGAATGAGACAACGGCGAGTATCAGTATGGAGTATCTTCTGAGCGCACAGGATGAGGACGGCAATACGGAATACTATCAGGTACAGGAATTCTACAGGCTCCGCTACTACAATTCACAGGTGATGCTTCTGGACTTTGAGCGAAGCACCCATCAGATCTTTGACGGCAGCCTTCCGGTGCTTGACAGCAGAGGGCTGAACCTGGGAGTTGCGAGCAAATCGGTACAGTATATGGAGAATACCGGAGGAGATATCGTGGCGTTTGTGCAGGCGGGAGATCTCTGGATGTACAACCGCAGCGCGAATAAGGCGGTTAAGATTTTCAGCTTCCGCAGCCTGGGCGATGAGGCTCAGATCGATGAGCGCAATGAAAATCCTGCACACGAGATTAAGATCGTCCGGGTGGAGGAATCCGGAGGTGTCGAGTTTGTAGTTTACGGATATATGAACCGCGGAAATCACGAGGGCGATGTGGGCATCGGCGTATATTATTATAACGCGGAGCGCAATACTGTAGATGAACAGGTTTTCCTGTCCAGTACGATGGGCGGAGAGTATCTGGAAAAAGATGTCGCGATTCTCTCGTACGTAAATAAGGACAGCCAGCTTTATCTGCTGATGGAAGGAAGCCTGTACCGCATTGATCTGGAGAACGGCACTCAGGAGATTGTAAAAGAGGGAATTCTCCATGACAATTTTGCAGTCTCCAGAAAGCAGAGCAAGATCGCCTGGATGGAAGAGGAGAATGTCAATGCCGTCACGCATATCACGCTGATGGATCTGGATACCGGTGAATCGCGTCAGATCACGGCAGCGGAAGGAGAGTACATCAAAGCTGTCGGATTTATCAATGAGGATTTTGTGCTCGGAATGGCACAGCAGGCGGATGTCACAGTGGACGCGTCGAGCAATACGACGTTTGCCATGTATGCGATTCAGATACAGGACTTTGCGGGAAATGTGATCAAGGAGTATCGGGCAGACAACACATACATCACGAATGTGAACGCGCAGGAGGGGCTTCTGGAGCTTGAACTGGCGTCAAAGGTGAACGGCGTGCTGACACCGCAGGGTGTGGATCACATTATGAATAACCAGCAGGATAATAATAAGAGCGTGGGTATTTACCTTTCCGTCAGCGAGCGGAAGGGCACGCAGGTGATTCTGGAATTCTCCAGATCGGGCAAGACGAGGAACCTGCTGAACATGGCATCAAAGTTTGTTAAGAGAGAGGAGCCGCAGCGGCTTGAGCTTTCCATACTGCCTCAGGAGCAGCAGATGTATTACGTCTACGCAAAGGGAGGGCTGTACGGAATATACTCCGGGGTGAGCGAAGCCGTGCAGACGGCAGATGCCCAGGCCGGCGTAGTCCTGAACCGGGAGCAGCAGTATGTGTGGGAGAGAGGAAACCGTCCGGACAGCTTCCAGATGACGGCGGATCAGCTCCTGCCGGCGATAGCTGCAGGAACCCTGGATGAGAACAGCCTGCAGGCGGCGCTGGGAGACGCGTATACGGTTCTGAATCTCACGGGCTGCTCATTGGACAGCGTGTACTATCAGGTGGCAAATAACTACCCTGTGGTATCAAAGCTTGCCTCGGGGGAAGTTGTGGTGATCGTCGGATATGACAATTACAATTCCTGGCTGTACTATCCGTCTACTCAGCAGATTGCTCCGATGGCGTCGGACGACAGCACGGCTCAGTTTGAGGCAGCCGGAAACGTGTTCCTGAGCTATCGGGAAAAATAAAACAAAAGCAGAAGAGTCCGGCAGGCGTTCCGGACTCTTTTGCGCACCGGAGAGAATATTGGGCAAAAGTCAGATAGATTCTGAACAGAAGCGAAAATTGGGGGTTTCCACAAAAAGAGAAAAGTGTTACAATAGTAACTATTCAAACAGCGCACGGCGTTAGCCGGAAGCAGAAAAATAAGAGACAGGAGAAATCGGTATGAAACTTACAACAGTTCGTGAGATTTATAAGGATAGAGAACAATTTCTCAACAAAGAAGTGACCGTAGGCGGCTGGGTCCGCAGTGTGCGCGATTCGAAGACGTTTGGCTTCCTGGTGCTGCATGACGGAACATTTTTTGAGACACTGCAGATTGTGTTTGCGGACGGTCTGGAGAATTTTGCAGAGATCTGCAAGCTGAATGTGGGAGCAGCAGTGATTGTAAAGGGAACGCTGGTTCCGACTCCGCAGGCAAAGCAGCCGTTTGAGATCCAGGCTTCAGAGGTAACACTGGAGGGCGCGTCCGCTCCGGATTATCCGCTGCAGAAGAAGCGCCACAGCATGGAGTTCCTTCGTACGATGACACATCTGCGTCCGAGGACGAATACTTTCCAGGCAGTGTTCCGTGTCCGCTCCCTGATTGCCTATGCGATCCATAAGTTCTTCCAGGAGCAGGGCTTTGTATATGTCCACACCCCGCTGATCACCGGAAGTGACTGCGAGGGAGCCGGCGAGATGTTCCAGGTAACGACGCTGGATCTGGCAAATCCTCCGAAGAACGAGGACGGAACCATTGACTACAGCAAAGACTTCTTCGGCAAGATGACCAACCTGACGGTCAGCGGACAGCTCAACGGCGAGACGTATGCCCAGGCATTCCGCAAGATCTATACTTTCGGTCCGACCTTCCGCGCGGAGAATTCCAACACGACCCGCCACGCGGCAGAGTTCTGGATGATTGAGCCGGAGATCGCATTCGCTGATCTGAACGACAATATGGAGCTCGCAGAGTCCATGCTGAAGTACATCATCCGGTACGTGATGGAGAATGCTCCGGAAGAGATGAACTTCTTCAATTCCTTTGTGGATAAAGGACTGCTGGAGAGACTGAACCATGTGGTGAATTCTGAGTTCGCCCATGTGACATATACAGAGGCGATTAAGCTTCTGGAAGAGAATAATGACAAGTTCGACTACAAGGTATCCTGGGGCTGTGATCTGCAGACCGAACATGAGCGTTACCTGACGGAACAGATCTATAAGCGTCCGGTATTCGTAACGGACTATCCGAAGGATATCAAGGCGTTCTATATGAAGATGAACGAGGATGGAAAGACGGTTGCAGCTATGGACTGTCTGGTTCCGGGAATCGGTGAGATTATCGGAGGAAGCCAGAGAGAGGACGACTACGACAAGCTGGTGAAGCGCATGGATGAAATGGGGCTTAACAGAGAGGATTATGAGTTCTATCTCGATCTGCGCAAATACGGTTCCACGAGACATGCCGGCTTCGGACTTGGATTTGAGAGATGTGTGATGTACCTGACCGGAATGAGCAATATCCGTGATGTCCTTCCGTTCCCGAGAACGGTGAATAACTGTGATCTCTAATCAGGATCGGATATCAGAAAGTGAGAAAGACCGCCGCTGACAATAAGGAGCAGCGGTCTTTTTTTCCGGGTGCTGCCGGAACATCAGTGCGGCAGTGAAAGAGTTCAAGAGCCTTTTACACAAGGAGGGAATATGCGTTTTATACATCTTGCAGACGTACATCTCGGCGCGCAGCCGGATCTGGGATATCCGTGGAGCAGAAAGCGGGAGGAGCAGATATGGGAAAGCTTCCGCAGAGTGATCGCTGAGGCCGCAGAGGAGAAGACGGATCTGCTGATCATAGCGGGAGATCTGTTTCACCGCCAGCCGCTGATGCGGGAGCTGAAGGAAGTCAACTATCTGTTTTCCACAATTCCCGATACCAGCGTGGTGCTGACTGCCGGAAATCATGACTATCTGAAAAAGGATTCCGCCTACCTGCGGTTTGTGTGGGGCGGCAATGTAACCGGGCTGTGGAATGAATCGTGCAGCGCGGTATACCTCCCCAGGATTTCAACCTGGGTCTACGGATGCAGTTATCACCAGAGAGAAATCCGGGAGAATCTGTACAGGGATATCAGGCCGAACGGGAAAGACGGATTTCATATCCTGATCGGTCATGGGGGAGATGCCTCGCACAGCCCTCTGGATGTCCGGAAGCTTCAGACGGCTGGATTCGACTATGTGGCTTTGGGGCATATCCATAAACCGCAGATCCTTGCCGAAAACCGTGTGGCGTTTTCCGGCGCCCTGGAGCCCATAGACCGCAACGATATCGGAGAGCACGGGTTTATCCGGGGAAGCTGCGGGAAGAATGGTACCAGGATTTCATTTGTACCGTTTGCCGCCTGCTCGTATGTGCCTCTGGATCTGAAAGTGACGGATGAGGACACACAGTTCTCGGTGGAACAGGAAGTCCGAAAGCAGATCGCCCGGAGAGGAACGGAAAATATTTATAAGCTGAAGCTGATTGGAGAACGCAGCCCTGAGGTGCGCTTTGCCATGGACCGGCTGGCAGGGCTTGGGCAGGTAATTGAGGCGGAGGATCAGACCCGGCCCGGATACAATATAAAGGGGCTGCAGGAGCGGTACGCGGGCAGTCTGATCGGTGAATATATCCGGCTGTATGCAGATGCGGCGGACGAGGTGGAACGGCTTGCTTTTGACTACGGGCTGGAAGCGCTTCTGGAAGCGGAGGATGCACTATGAAAATCAGGGAAATCTATATCCGGGGATTCGGAAAATTTCATCGCTGTAAGATTGACTGTTCCGACGGCATCAATGTGATCACAGGGGAAAACGGCGGCGGCAAGACAACGCTTCATACGTTTCTGCGCTGCATGCTCTTCGGAATCAGGAGAAAACGCGGCAGGGCGGCAGCGACGGATACCTATAGCCGCTATGAGCCGTGGGATTTTGACGGGAATTACGGAGGGGAACTCCGGATTGAGAGCGGCGGCAAGATCTTCTGCCTGGAGCGCAGTTTTCTGAAGGACAGAGGGAATACCCGTCTGATCTGTGAGACGGACGGAGAACTTCTCAGCGTGGAGGACGGGGATCTGGACATGCTCCTGGGCGGAGTCTCTGAGACAGTATTTGAAAATACCGTTTTCATCGGGCAGCTGAAAAGCCGTACCGAGGAAGGGCTTGCGCGCGAACTGCAGAATTATATCGCAAACTATCAGGGAAGCGGAGATGGGAACCTCGATGTGGGAAAGGCGCTGGAGCTTCTGAGAGAGCGCAGAAAGGCCATGGAGGCTGAGCGAAAAGAGGAGCAGCAGTCCAGGGAAGAACAGGGCGGTAAGATTCTTGCTAAAATACAGTTCCTTGAGGAAGAGACGAGGAAGATTTCCGATGAGCTGGAGACAGTCAGGGGAAAGCTGAAGCAGGAGATGTTTCATAAAAAGGTTCCCTATGAACAGGTTCGAAAGGAAAAGCGGCGGCTGACCCGGGATTTTAAATGGGCTGCAGCCTGCGGCGGGGGCATGATTCTTCTCTCGGCGCTGACCGCAATGCTGTTCTATAAAATTCCATCCGTGATTATCCGGATCGGGCTGGCGGCAGCGATCGTGTGTATGGCAGCGGCGATGATTCATTTCATCCGGCACGGCAGAGGCGAGATCCGGGAGAAAGAGGAGGACAGCTCCCAGGAAGAATATATCCGCAGACTGCAGTGGCAGGCCGAGCATCTGGAGCGGGATAAAGCGCAGAAGGCGCAGGATCTCGAAAATATGCAGAATGCTTACCGTGAATTCTGTGACAGCGCCGGAAACGAGGCGGACAGCGCGAAGAAACTTCAGGCAGTCTCCCTTGCCATGGAACGAATCCAGGGACTTTCTGCCGGGATGCAGAAGAAGCTGGGAAAGTATCTCCAGAAAAAGGTGTCCGAAATATTCCGGGAAATCACGGGAGGAAAATATTCACAGGTGATGGTGGACGAGGATTTTGCGCTGCATCTGTATCAGGACGGGCAATACATCCCGCTTTCCCAGGAGAGTACCGGAACTGTGGAGCAGCTTTACTTTGCGTTCCGGATGGCTGCGGAGGAGCTGCTGTGCAGGGAGGAGACGCTTCCCGTATTTCTGGATGATGCGTTTGCAATGTATGATGAGCGGCGCCTGGAGCAGGTGCTCCGCTGGCTGGAACGAAGCGGCAGGCAGGTATTTCTTTTTACCTGTCAGAAGAGGGAGACGGAGTTGTTGGATCGGCTGGGAATCAGCTATCAGAAAATAGAAATAACAAAGGAGAGAACATGCTGACAATAGGAAGCCATTTATCTTCATCCAGGGGATTTTATCATATGGGAAAAGAGGCGCTGTCAATCGGCGCGAATACGTTCCAGTTTTTTACGAGAAATCCGAGAGGGAGCAAGGCAAAAGCGATCGATGAGAAAGATGTTAGGCAGTATCTGGCGCTGGCGGAGGAATCCGGGATTTCTGTGGTGCTCGCTCACGCGCCGTATACGCTGAACGCCTGCTCAAAGGATCCTCATGTGAGGGAATTCGCGCTTATGACCATGGCCGACGATCTGCAGAGAATGGAATACATTCCGGGAAATCTGTACAATTTTCATCCCGGAAGCCATGTGGGCCA
Source organism: uncultured Lachnospiraceae bacterium (assembly GCA_930989745.1). Lineage (GTDB taxonomy): Bacteria > Bacillota > Clostridia > Lachnospirales > Lachnospiraceae > Egerieimonas_A > Egerieimonas_A faecigallinarum. The sequence goes on from CAKNMY010000012.1 coordinate 40,881, forward strand.
GGGAGCGGAAGAGGGCATTCGCCAGATCGCGGATCTGCTCAATCAGATTTTGAAGCCGGAGCAGAGTACCACAGTACTTCTGGAGACTATGGCCGGCAAGGGCACAGAGGTGGGGCGCAGTTTTGAGGAACTGCGGGCTATTTTAGATCTGGTCGAGCTGGACAGCCATATGGGGGTGTGCCTCGACACGTGCCACGTCTATGACGCGGGATACGATATTGTAAATAACCTCGACCATGTGCTGGAGGAATTTGACCGGGTCATCGGACTCGGCCGCTTAAAGGCAATTCACATCAATGACAGCAAGAATCCCTTCGAGAGCCACAAGGACAGACATGAGAAGATCGGCCAGGGCTCGCTGGGACTGGACGCCTTTGTGCGGATTATCAATCACCCAAAGCTCAGAGGGCTGCCGTTCTATCTGGAGACACCCAATGAGCTGGACGGCTACGCGGCGGAGATCTCCCTGCTGCGCAGCCATTATACGCAAGAGTGAAAGGAAGCGAACCAATAATGGAAGATCAAAAGAAAATTGAACTGTTTGAGCGGATGCCCGTGCCGAACGCGGTCATGAAGCTGGCGGTGCCCACGATTCTGAGTTCACTGGTCATGGTGCTGTATAATCTGGCGGACACCTACTTCGTGGGAATGCTCAACAATCCGATTGAGAACGCGGCCGTGGCGCTGGCGGCTCCGGTGCTGCTGGCGTTTAACGCGGTCAATAACCTCTTTGGTGTGGGAAGTTCCAGTATGATGAGCCGGGCGCTGGGACGCCGTGACTATGAGACTGTATACAAAAGCTCAGCGTTTGGATTCTATTGTTCTATTATCTGCGGAATTATATTTTCGCTGCTGTGTACCGTATTTGCCCAGCCTCTGCTGAGCCTCCTGGGGGCGGACGCAGAGACGGCGGCATCTACTGCCGCGTATATGAAGTGGACCGTCACGTTCGGCGCGGCGCCGGCCATTCTGAACGTGGTAATGGCGTATCTGGTAAGAGCCGAGGGAGCGTCTCTGCACGCCAGCCTCGGTACGATGAGCGGATGTCTGCTGAATATCGTTCTGGACCCGATCTTTATTCTGCCGTGGGGCCTGAACATGGGCGCTGAGGGAGCGGGACTTGCCACATTCCTGTCAAACTGTGTGGCGTGCATATATTTCTTCGTCCTTCTGTGGTTTAAACGGGGAAATACATACGTCAGCATCAATCCGAAAATGTTCCGCCTGCAGAAAAACATTGTTCTGGGAATCTTCGGTGTGGGAATTCCGGCATCGATTCAGAACCTGCTGAATGTCACGGGAATGACAGTGCTCAATAACTTCACGTCCGCGTTCGGCGCGGACGCTGTGGCGGCAATGGGAATTGTGCAGAAGATCAACATGGTGCCCATGCAGATCTCGATGGGAATCTCCCAGGGAATTATGCCGCTGATCAGTTATACGTACGCCAGCAGGAATATTCAGAGAATGAAGAAGACCCTGATGTTTACGATCAAGATTGCTCTGGGATTCAGTATCGTTGTGGCGGCAGGATATTATATCGGCGCGCCGAATCTGATCCGTCTGTTCATGGACAATCCGGATATCGTTGGCTATGGAACGAGATTCCTGCGAGGCTTCTGCCTTGGACTTCCGTTCCTGTGCATGGACTTCGTGGCAGTCGGTGTCTTCCAGGCGGCAGGACTGGGAAGGAATGCGCTCATCTTCGCGATTCTGCGAAAAGTTGTGCTGGAGATTCCGGCGCTGTTCATACTGAATGCGCTGTTCCCGCTGTACGGCCTGGCGTATGCGCAGTTTACAGCAGAGCTGATCCTGGCTACGGCGGCGGTTGTGGTACTGGTGAGATTGTTTAAGAAGCTGGAGAAAGAGAAGGCCGAAAAATAAGTTGAGAATATTGAGAGGGGAACGCCCCGCTGGAGCTTGTGAGAATGGGCTTTGGCGGGGCGGTTTTTTATGTGTTTCATAAGTGATTTCTCCCTGTTGATCCGGTGCTGTGGAAATAATAAAGGCTGTAAAGATGTGGAAAATATATTCGCTGTAAAGCGAATGAAAAAATGTCAAAAAATATTATAATAAAATGAAGAAGAGGGTCAAAAGGTATTTTGATGTTGGCATCATAACTATGTGAAAATGAGGAGGGAAAGAAATCGTGAAGGAACTGCTGCGGCGGATTTATGAACAGGCAGTTTATACGGATTCCGGAATGCAGAAAATACAGCAAAGGGCAGAAAAACGTATCCGGGACAGATGGGAAAATATACCTGAGGGAAGCGATAGGGAGGAATATTACCAGCTGCTCAAGGAAGAAGAAGACGCAGTCGAAAGGGAAATCTTCTTTTTGGGAGTGAGGGTAGGAATTCAGCTGGCAATCGGAGATGTGGAAGATGTATGAGAAAAAGAATGGGAAAAATGGGGATGTCGCAGCGGGCATCCCTTTTTGCATTATAAACGGTCGGAAACAAGCGCGAGCGCTTTGAGGATAGAGACAAATTTCTGGTACTGAACAGGGCCTTTGGACTTTACTTCTGTCAAAATCGAGAGAATAGCGTCGTCCACTTCGGGAAGCTCGTCCAGAAGCAAATAGTCTGCGCTCAGATTCAGGGCAGAACAAAGCGACACGAGCGTCTCCAGAGACATAGCCCGGGTCCCGCGCTCAATGTGTCCGAGAAACGCGGTGGAGATACCACAAAGCTCCGCAAGGCGTTCCTGAGAATAACCGTAATCTAATCTGGTTTGACGGATTTTGCGTCCGATTTCTGTGTAATCTATAGATGCCATAGGACTCCTTTCGTGTGCTGGGTGAATAGAAACGAAAATTTTCATTTATGGTATTGAAAATTGTGATGCTGAACAATAAACT
>CAKNMY010000013.1 GCA_930989745.1 uncultured Lachnospiraceae bacterium
AAAGTCTGCCGGAATTAAAAAGCCCCCTAACCTACCCTGCCTTTATAGAAAGATACAAGGATTGTGAGAGTACGAAGTACGGAACAATCCGGTATCATAGGGGGCAAAATACCTCCTGACACCAACATCATAGAAAAGGGGAAAATCTTCCGGTATGTGGGGTGAGAGGAAAAATGTCGTAAAAAGTTAAAAAATGTTAAATATGTACAGAGTGTGAACAAGAAATTCTTGTTCGTATTACACAAAATGAATGTGAAAAAACTGTGAAAAATAAATGAAATACTCACGATGTAAGAACTGATATTGACAAAAATACCGTCATAATATATAATAACCATAAAATGAAAATTAAAAATCTCTAAAACGCCGATGAAAATGAAGTAAAAAGGTGTTAACAATGAATGTTTAACTTTTGGCAAAAAGTTACATTATAAAAAGCAAAGGAGATGATGCTATGAAAAAGCAAAAAAACGGAGCTGGCGGCACTGCACCGGCGAAGAAGAAAGGCAGGGTGGTGAGAATATTCAAGCGAGATTTACCGCTTTGGGTATTCGTCCTTCCGGGACTGATCATCACGTTTATCTTCTCTTACATACCGCTGTACGGCGTGCAGATCGCATTCCGCGACTACAACCCGACGCTGGGATTTATGGGAAGCCCGTGGGTAGGCATGAAGTATTTCACCCGCTTCTTCGAGTCGCCGTACTTCGTCACCACGCTTCGCAACACGTTCATCCTGAGTCTTTACTCACTGATTGCCGGCACCCCGATCCCGATCCTGCTGGCGCTGGGACTGAACGCGTTTAAGCACAAACGCTACACCAAGGTTATCCAGACTGTTACCTACGCGCCGAACTTTATTTCAGTCGTAGTTATGTGTGGTATGCTGAATCTGTTCCTGTCTCCGAGCAGCGGATTCATCAACAAGATCATTGAGTCCTTAGGCGGCGAGGCAGTCAACTTCATGGCAAATGCAGGCTACTGGCGCCATATCTATGTGTGGTCCGGTATCTGGCAGACGATGGGATGGAACTCCATCATTTACTTCGCGGCCCTGGCCAACGTAAGCCCGGATCTGCACGAGGCGGCGATCATGGACGGAGCTACAAAGCTTCAGGTGATCCGCCACATCGATATCCCGAGTATTCTTCCTACAGCGATCGTATTATTAATCCTCAGCTGCGGAAGTATCCTCTCCGTCGGATTCGAGAAAGCCTTCCTGCTGCAGAACCCTCTGAACGCAGGCGTGTCCGAGATTATTTCAACGTACGTGTACAAAGTCGGTATCGAAAATGCCAACCAGTCGTATTCGTCCGCGATCGGCCTGTTCAACTCTGCAGTCAATGCGGTAATGCTGATTATCGTTAACAAGATCGCCAATAAGGGCGCTGGAATCAGTCTGTACTAGGAGGTGGCAGTGAGATATGGCTAAAGCAAAAACAAAAGTAAGCAACAAAGTAAAAGAATCAAGAGCCGATAAAGCCTTTGATGTTACTCTGTTTATTATTCTGACACTCATCCTGATCATCGTAGCGTACCCGCTGTATTTCGTAATTATTGCGTCTATCAGTGATCCGCAGGCGGTATCGGGCGGAGATGTAACATTTCTTCCGGTTGGCTTCAGTTTGGATGGATACGCGGAAGTGTTCAAAGACACCCGTGTTATGCGAAGCTTCGTGAACTCCATCTTTTACACCACGGTTGGTACCTGCATCAACCTGATTGTGACGATTCCGACAGCTTATACACTGTCCAGACGTCAGTTTGCAGGTAAGAAGTTCGTAACTTTCTTCTACATGGTTACGATGTTCGTAAGCGGCGGTATGATCCCGACTTACTTGGTTGTTAAGAATATGCAGATGCTGGACACCATGTGGTCCCTGATCGTTCCGGGAGCTATGAGCGTCTACAACATGATCGTTGCAAGAACGTTCTTTGAGAGCAGCCTTCCCGAGGAGCTCTTCGAGGCGGCAACGGTGGACGGCTGCGGCCACACGAAGTTCTTCTTCAAGATTGCGCTGCCGCTGTCAAAAGCGATTATCGCTATTATGGTTCTGTATTACGGAATCGGACACTGGAACAACTACTTCAGCGCGTTGCTGTACATGAAGACGGAAGATAAATATCCTCTGCAGCTCGTCCTGAGAAGTATCCTTATTTCAAATGAGGCGAACTTGTCGATGGCTGTAACGACGCCTGAGATGCAGGCGGCTCTCCAGGAACAGCAGGCGCTGGTAGACCTGATGAAGTACTCTCTGATCATTGTATCCAGTATCCCGGTAATGATCCTTTATCCGTTCATCCAGAAGCACTTCGTAAAGGGTGTTATGATCGGTTCTGTAAAGGGTTGATTATCTGAAAGGTATTTGAGCATATTCTGCGCTCCATGCGGGGCGCAGATATGAAATAAAAAAAAAGGAAGGGAAAAGTTTATGAAGAAAAAACAGTTAATGGCACTTCTGTTATGCGGCGTTATGGCGGCAGGTGTGTTTGCTGGCTGCGGCGGCAGCGGCGAAGGCGGCAGTACCAGCACAGGCGGCGATACTACGGCAGAGAAGTACAGCCCGGAAAACGACGAAGTCGATGAGAACGGCGTTGTAAACGGCAAGTGGAATAAGGAAGGACTTCCGATCGTAGCAGACGGACAGGAGGTTTCCTGCACAGTATTCGTTGATGACTCTTCTTCCACAGGAGAGTGGTACATGGTTGACAAGCTGAGGGAGGATACCGGCATTGACTTCAATATTGAGTATTACGCAAACGAGGTTGCGACCGAGAAGCTGTCTCTGGCACTGAGCTCCGGCGACTATCCCGAGATGATCGGCGGATGGCTGCTGAAGGATACCGATATTCTGAAATACGGCGTAGGCCAGGGTATGTTCGTACCTCTGGAGGACTACATCGAGGCATATGCTCCGAATATCCAGCAGATCCTGGATGAAGTACCGGGTGCGCGTGAGACCATGACGGCTCCGGACGGACATATCTATACAATTCCGTATACTGTTGACGCTCCGAAGGTAGACTATCAGATCTCCATCAACACCAGATGGCTGAAGAACGTAGGCATGGAGGTTCCGACAACAACAGATGAGTTTTATGAAGTATTAAAGGCATTCAAAGAGCAGGATGCTAACGGAAACGGTGACCCGAATGACGAGATCCCGCTGAGCTTTGACCCGAACAATAAGAACATCAACTATATGATGGCATGGTTCGGCGCATCCTGCGATGGGAATGGTATGACCATGAAGGATGGCGAAGTTGAGTTCGTTGCCAATACAGAAGAGTTCAAAGAGGGCGTGAAGTTCCTCAACAAGCTGTACAGCGAAGGCCTGATCGACCAGGAGGCATTCACACAGGATTCCTCTATCTGGGAGAGCAAGGGCGGTAATGACCTGCTTGGCGCAACGATGTGCTACGCAAGCTCCGACTTTATGCCGTATGCGAACGGTGAGACTCCGGATTGGGTATCTCTTCCGGTTCTGACCAGCGAGAATTGCAGCGATCCGAAGTGGTATCAGGACTCTGAAGGTGTTTCCACAATCAGAACACAGCTTGTAATCACAAACAAGACAGATCCTGCGGATGTTGGCGCTATCGTTCGTTTCTGGGATACCGTTTTCGAGGCAGACTACAGTATCCAGATCATCAACGGACCGATTCCGGAAGTTGTTCAGAAGAACGACAACGGCGAGTACACCAAGATCGACGTATCAACTCTGTCTCAGGAAGATCAGGACAGATATTCATGGGCAAACCTGTGGCCGCAGGCTCTGCCGAAGTACGTTCCTCTTGGATTTGAGATCAAGACGACTCCGGAACCATATCAGGAGAAGGGTGAGGTTGACGCTAAGTATGAAGGCCATCTGACAGGCGTTCTTCCGTCCTACTGGATTCCGCTGGAGCAGGCTGATGAGATGAGCGAGGTTCAGACAGCTATCCAGGAGTACATTGAGCAGACAGTCGCTCAGTGGATTGCAGGACAGGCTGACATCGACAGCGGATGGGACGCATACTGCGAGCAGTTAAATACCTTAGGTCTGGAAGAGTACGTTCAGATGCGTAAGGAGACAGCAGCAGAGGCTCAGGCAGCAGCAGGCGAGTCTGCAGAGACAACAGAAGAGTCTGCAGAGACAACAGAAGAGGCTGCTGAATAATTCTGAAATTGCCATTCACCGTACGGTGAAAATATAAGGAGGAAAGGTGGAATATGGGAGTATTTCTATATTCCACCTTTTTCCAGCTTAAGTAAGGAAAAATGATAGAGGAAAGGCGGTAGAAAGTCATGTACATCATACCGGAACCACAGAAATTTGAGACAGGAGAGGGTGTATATTACCTGAACTTCACCCACACCATCTGCCTTGACGATTCCTGCGCGCAGGAGAATCTCATCCATGCGCAGCTTCTCAGAGATGAACTGAAAGAGTCCGCGGGAATTACACTTTCAATTGTGAGAGGAGCATCAAAGAATGCGGGAATTACGCTGTCGACTGCGCAGGGAGCGCCGGAGAGCTACACACTCTCGATCGGAGAACATGGAGCAAAGATCACGGGAGCGGACAGAAGAGGATTGATCTACGGCGTGCAGACGCTTCGCCAGATCATCCGCCAGGAAGGCGCTCTGCTGCCGTATCTTGAGATCGAGGATGCGCCGCAGATGGCGAACCGCGGCTTCTATCACGATGTGACCCGCAGCAGAGTGCCGAAGCTCTCCTGGCTGAAGCGTCTGGCGGACACGCTGAGCTTCTACAAGATGAACCAGCTGCAGCTCTATATCGAGCACACGTATCTGTTCGAGAATTTAAGCGAGATGTGGAGAGATGACACGCCGCTGACAGCGGAGGACATCATGGAGCTGGATGACTACTGCTGGAAGCTGGGCATTGAGCTTGTGCCGTCGCTGTCCTGCTTCGGACATCTGTACAAGCTGCTGCGCACAAAGCAGTACCAGCATTTAAGCGAGATGGATGATCCGAGAAAGGAGCCGTTCCGCTTCCACGACCGCATGGCGCACCACACGATCAATGTGACCATGGAGGAGAGCGCGAAGCTGATCGAGGGCATGATCAGCGAGTTCATGCCGCTGTTCCGTTCAAAGCACTTTAATATCTGCGCGGATGAGACATTTGATCTCGGTAAGGGCGCGACGAAGGCAGCTGCGGACGAGATCGGCGTGGATCACCTGTACATCAGCTTTGTGAAGCGCCTCGGTGAATTTGTGATCTCCAAGGGCAGAATTCCGATGTTCTGGGGCGATGTAATCTGCGGCTTCCCGGAATTTATCAAAGAGCTTCCGAAAGAGATGATCTGCTTAAACTGGGGCTATTCTCCGAACGAGCTGGAGAACAACACGAGATCGCTCGCACAGGCCGGCGCGGTTCAGTACGTTTGCCCGGGCGTCGGATCCTGGAATATGTTCATTCCGCTTCTGAACTCTTCTTATAACAATATCACGCGCATGTGCTCCTACGGCGTGAAATACAGCGCGATCGGCATGCTGAATACAGACTGGGGCGACTACGGCCACATCAACCATCCGGTTATGAGCATCCCGGGCGTGATCTACGGCGCAGAATTCTCCTGGAATCAGAAAGAGGTTCCGTTCGAGGAGATGAACCGCAGAATTTCAAAGGTGGAATACAGAGATTCTTCTGAAAATCTGATGTCTGTAGTCGATAAGCTGGGTGTTCTCTCTGAGTTCGGCTGGTGGAGAGCTGTAAAATATAAAGAGACTATGGCGGACGGACATGCTCAGGACGCGCTGCAGTTTACGCTTGACGATGAGAAGAAGAGAGCTGCAGCGAGAGAGAACAATGAGAAGCAGCCGATTCTGGCGAGAGAGCTTGCGGGATGCATGAAGAATCTGGATACAAAGACAAGAGAAGATGCAGGGGCATATCTGACCGCATCCGAAGGTATGCGCATCTTCAACGAGATCGGGCTTGCCGTATCCGGCGAGGAGTACTCCGGGGAGCAGCTTCTCGCGCTGGCGGACGCGCTCGAGCACTGGTACTGGCACTTTAAGAATCTCTGGAGAAGCGTGAGCAGGGAGTCTGAGCTTTCTCAGATTACGGACGTGATCTGCTGGTACGCGGATGAGCTTCGCACCAGAGCGGGACTTGTGAAATAAACGATTGACAGGAGGCATACTATGACAAAGCGAGAAATTCAGGAAGGATGGCAGCTTCGATGCACGGAAAATGAGGACTGGATCAGTGCGGTCGTTCCGGGCACCGTCTACACAGACCTGCTGCGCAGCGGCAGGATCGAAGACCCTTATTTTAAGGACAATGAGTATCAGACAAAGGCTCTGATGGAGAAGGACTACGAGTACCGCACTGTAATTACCGTACAGGACGGCGAGTTCGCAGACTGTGACGAGGTATTCCTGCACTTTGACGGAATCGACACCGTAGCGGATGTATATCTAAACGGCGAGCATCTCGGAAGCCCCTGCAATATGCACCGTGTCTGGGAATACAGAGTAAAACAGATCTTAAAAGAGGGTGACAACGTTTTAAGTGTGACTCTGCACTCTCCGTTAAAGTTCATGGCAGAGGCATTCAAAAAATATGGCAATATAGGAAACGAGGATACGATTGAGGGATTCATGCATCTGAGAAAAGCACACTATATGAGCGGCTGGGACTGGGGTGCATGCCTGCCTGACGCCGGACTTTTCCGTCCTGTCAGCCTTCTGGGCGTGAAGAAAGCGCGCCTTGACAGCGTTTACATCCGCCAGCGCCACGAGGAGGGAAAAGTAACTCTGCTGCTCGAGGTTGAGACAGAGCTGATGGAGCTTGACGATACAGATTACAGTTACACAGTGACGGTAACTGATCCGGACGGACAGTCACAGACATATGAGGGAGATCCGGAGGCCATCGAGATCCATAGCCCGAAGCTGTGGTGGCCGAACGGACTTGGCGATCAGCCGCTGTATACTGTGAAGGTGGAGCTGTTCTGTGCCGGAGAGCTGCTTGACACCTGGCAGAAGCGCATCGGTCTGCGCACAATGACGATGCATATCGAGAAAGACGAGTGGGGCGAGAGCTTTGCCCATGAGGTAAACGGCAAGACCGTGTTCGCGATGGGCGCCGACTATATCCCGGAGGAGCACCTGCTCGGAAGAACGTCCGAGGAGCGCACGAGAAAGCTTCTTCTGGACTGCAAGAGAGCAAACTTTAACTCTGTGCGCGTATGGGGCGGCGGCTACTATCCGGAGGACTGGTTCTTCGACGCCTGCGACGAGTTTGGTCTGCTCGTGTGGGAGGACTTCATGTTTGCGTGCTCTGTATATGAGCTGACACCGGAGTTCGAGGCAAATATCCGTGCTGAATTTATCGACAATATCAAGAGACTGCGCCATCACGCGTCCCTTGCTCTGTGGTGCGGCAATAATGAGATGGAGATGTTCGTGAAATCAGGAAACTGGGTGACGAAGCCCACCGAGGTGCGCGATTACCTGCTGATGTATGAGCGCATTATCCCGGAAGTATTAAAAGAGTACGATCCGGAGACGTTCTACTGGCCGGCAAGCCCGTCCTCAGGCGGTTCCTTCGACTTCCCGAACGACCCGACCCGCGGCGATGTACATAACTGGGAGGTATGGCACGGAAACAAGCCATTCTCACAGTACCGCAATAATTTCTTCCGCTATTTGTCGGAGTTCGGTTTCCAGGCGTTCCCGTCCGTGAAGACGCTCGAGACAATCACAGATGACGAGAAGGATTTAAATCCGTATTCCTACGTGATGGAGAAACATCAGAGAAATTACGGGGCAAACGGAAAGATTTCCAATTACATGCAGGCTGCGTACCGCTACCCGATGAACTTCTCCGACTTTGTATACGCATCCCAGCTTCTGCAGGCGGACGGCATCCGCTACGGTGTGGAGCACTACCGCCGCAACAGGGGCAGATGTATGGGAGCCGTGTACTGGCAGTTAAATGACTGCTGGCCGGTAATCTCCTGGTCCTCCATCGACTATTACGGCAGATGGAAGGCGCTGCACTATTACGCAAAGAGATTCTTCGCTCCGGTGATGCTCTCCTGCGAGGAGGTAAGCTGGATGACAACCGAGGCGAACATGAACCGCCAGCACTTTGAGTTCGAGAAATCCATCCGTCTGAACGTGACGAATGAGACACTTCACGACCGCACTGTGCTCGTGCGCTGGGCTGTCAGAAATGAGAAGGCAGAGGTTCTGCGCCAGGAAGAGCAGACCGTGCATGTGGACGCGCTTTCCAGCGTATGGCTTGATAAGGTCGAGCTGCCGGACATCGACGTGTTCCGCGAGTATGTAAGCTATGAGGCGGAAGAGAACGGAGAGGTATTCTCACAGGGAACCGTGATCTTCTCCTATCCGAAATATTTCAAATATGAGGATCCGAAGCTGACCTGCCGCGTGGAGGGAGACGAGATCGTGGTACAGGCATCCGCTTACGCGAAGAGTGTGGAGATTCTCAACGAGAACGAGGATCTGATTCTGGATGACAACTACTTTGACATGAACGCGGGAGAGCGCCGCGTGAAGATTGTCAGCGGAAATCCGGACAACCTGCGCCTGCGCAGCGTATATGATATCGGATAATTATTTTAGAAATCCGCCGCCGGACAGGCGGCGGAAACTAAAACAGGAGAAAGAAAGATGAGCAAATTATTAATTGGATATGTGGAAATACCAAAGCTTTCCATTATGAAAGATGAGGATATCAGAGCGCTGGATGTGATCAATCTCGCGTTCGGGCATGTAATAGACGGAGATGTTGTATGTGATATGGAGGAAGCTGTTCCGGAGATGGAGCGTATCCGCGCCGTGAACCCGGAGATCAGGATCGTGCTCTCCGTGGGCGGATGGAGCGCAGGAGGATTCTCCGAGGCTGCGTTCACTGCTGAGGGAAGAGCGCGCTTTGCGAAGACAGCGGCGGACCTGGTGAAGAAGTACAAACTGGACGGCATCGATGTGGACTGGGAATACCCGTGCATATCCATTGCGGGAATCGGCGCCGCACCGGAGGACAAGGAGAACTTTACGCTGCTGCTTGCTGAGACAAGAAGAGCGCTGGACGCAATCGGAGACCGTCATTATACATTGAGCATCGCAGGCGGCGGAGACGGATACTATACACGCTGCACCAATCTGGGAGAAGCTTCACAGTATCTGGATTATGTGCAGCTGATGTCCTATGACCTGCGCGGCGGATTTACCGTACAGACAGGACACCACACCAACCTGTACAGCAACCAGGCGGACCTCTCCGCGTGCAGTACGGATGAAGGCGTGCGCGCTTACCTGGCTGCCGGAGTGCCGGCTGAGAAGCTGATTGTGGGAACAGCGTTCTACTCCAGAATGTGGAAGGGCGTACCGGATGTGAACCACGGCTGGATGCAGATGGCGCAGACTACCGGAGGATACGGGCCGGGATTTGCCGAGCTTCAGGAATCTTATATTAACAGGAACGGCTTCGTGCGCTACTGGGACGATGAGGCAAAGGCGCCGTATCTGTATGACGGAGACACCTTTATCAGTTACGACGACGAGGAGTCTCTGGCGGAAAAAGTAAGCTATGTAAATGAGCGCGGACTCGGCGGCATTATGTACTGGGAGTACAGCTGTGATGAGAGCGGAACGCTGATGCGCGCTCTGGCAAAAGCCATGGACAGAGAATAAGCTGAGGACTGGAAAAAAACAGTAAGGAGTGATAAAATTGAAGAAGTGGAACATGGATCTGCCACGAATTGATTTTGCCCCGCCGGTTTACCAGTGCCGCAGGGCAACCCGCCCGTTTGTTCTGGACGGGAACGTGGAGAAGGAGTTCTGGAGCGATGCTCCGTATACGGATCTGTTTGTGGATATTGAAGGCGCGGACATTAAGCCGCCGCGCTGCCGCACAAGAGCGAAGATGCTCTGGGACGACGAGAACCTCTACTTCGGCGCCGTGCTGGAGGGAGATGAGATCTGGGGCCATCTGACAGAGCGCGACTGCGTAATCTTCTATGACAATGATTTTGAGATCTTCATTGACCCGGATTCCGATACCCATCAGTATTTTGAGTATGAGATGAATGTGAAGAATACGGTCTGGGATCTGTTTCTTCCCAAGCCATACCGCGACGGGGGAAGGCCGCTGAACGGCTGGGATATCCACGGACTTCGAAGCGCTGTGAAGGTGGACGGCGAGATCAATAACCCGGACGCGCAGAATAAGCGCTGGATGGTTGAAGTTGTGATGCCGTTTGCGGCGCTTTATGAGATGGCGCAGGAGAAGCGCCCTCCGAAAGCGGGAGAGTATTACCGTGTGAACTTCTCCAGAGTACAGTGGGATGTGGATGTGATCGACGGCAAGTATGTAAAGCGCACCGATGAGGAAGGCAGGGTACTGCCGGAGAACAACTGGGTGTGGGCTCCGACAGGAGTGATCAATATTCACTATCCGGAACTGTGGGGATTCGTATTTTTCACAGAGGGCAGCGAGGAATATGAGATCCCGGCGGCAGAGTATGTATCCTGGGAGCTGAGAAAGCTGTATTACTATGAGCATGTATACTGCGACAGCCACGGACGCTTTACCGAAGATATCGAAGCGCTCGCGGCAGGCCATTCCGGCGCTGACGCGTGGAAGGATGCTGTGCGCAGACTGGATGTGCATGTGGAGACAGTTTCCCATGGATTTGAAGCGTATGCTTTCTGCCCGGAAGCGGACCGCTGGCTGATGATTCGGGAAGACGGGCTTCTGACCGTGTATACGCCCGAAGAATGGGAAATGTAATTTTTTGAAAGACGAGGAGATAAAATCATGGCAATTGAGAATCCGGCATCTGTACAGAAGCTTCTGGCAGAGGTGAAAGAAAAGCTGGCAAACGAGCCGAAACTGTATGAAATGTTTGAGACCTGCTACACAAATACGCTGAATAAGACGGTGAAGATCCTGGAAGACGGAACAACGTATGTGATCACGGGAGATATTCCGGCGATGTGGCTTCGCGACAGTGTGGCGCAGCTTCGCCCGTATCTGATCCCGGCAAAGGAGGACGAGGAGCTCGCAGCCCTGTTGGAAGGACTGGTGCGCCGCCAGTTTGAGTTTATCAAGATTGACCCGTACGCGAATGCATTCAATGAGGCTGCAAACGGCAACTGCTGGGAGAAGGACGAGACCGAGATGAGCGACTGGCTCTGGGAGAGAAAGTATGAAGTCGACTCCCTGTGCTATCCGCTCCAGCTTGCGTACCTGCTCTGGAAGAACACGGGGCGTACCTCTCAGTTTGACGATATCTTCAGAGAGGGCGCTGAGCTGATCCTTGATGTATGGGAGACGGAGCAATACCATGAGGAGGAATCCCCGTACCGCTTTATCCGCAGAAACGCGTTCTATACAGATACGCTTTCCAGAGACGGCAGGGGCGCGCTGGTAAAATCCGGCGTGGGCATGACCTGGTCCGGCTTCCGTCCGAGCGACGACTCCTGTACCTACGGATACCTGGTGCCGTCCAATATGTTCGCGGTAGTAGTGCTGGGCTATCTGGCTGAGATCGCGGAGGAGATCTACCATGATAAGTCTCTGCGCCAGAGAGCACAGAAGCTGAAGGAAGAGATCTACGACGGCATTGAGACGATCGGAATCACCCGCGTGATGTCAGTGGGACCGGTATACGCGTATGAGACGGACGGCTTCGGCCAGTACAATCTCATGGATGACGCTAACGTGCCGAGCCTTCTGTCCATGTCTTATCTTGGCTATAAGGGCAGAGATCCGAAGGTGGCGGAGAACACGAGAAAGCTGATCCTCAGCGAGGCAAATCCCTATTATTACGCAGGCACAAAGGCGTCAGGAATCGGAAGCCCGCACACGCCGGTGCGCTATATCTGGCACATCTCTCTGGCAATGGAGGGGCTGACCAGCGAGAGCCGTGAGGAGAAGCTGCGCTATCTGCACCTGCTGGCAGACACTGACGGAGGAAAGGGCCTGATGCATGAGGGCTTTGATGTGGATAATCCGGAAAACTACACAAGAGAGTGGTTCTCCTGGGCGAACGCGATGTTCAGCGAGCTTGTTCTGGATTACTGCGGTTATCAGATTAAAAAATAAGCGCTTTGCTGGCAAGGAGGGTTGGAACAACCCTCCTTTTTGAGTTTTAGGAGGAAATATGGATACAAGAGAAATACTGGAAAAAGTAAAGACAGGGGAGATCTCGGTGGAGGACGCGGAATCATATTTTCGCCGGGAGCCTTTTGAGGAAATGGAATACGCAAAGCTTGACACGCACAGAAAGACACGCTCCGGATTCCCGGAGGTCATTTACTGCAGCGGCAAGAGCGATGAACATTTCCTGCATATATTCGGACGGCTGTATGAGGAGGAAGGGGAAGTGTTCGGCACCAGAGCCAGCGCGCATCAGTACGAACTGGTGAAGGAGCAGTATCCCCTTGCGCAGTACGACCCTCTGTCAAAGATCATTAAGATAGAAAAGGAGGGAAAGAAGAGAGAGGGCTGTATTGCCGTGTGCACTGCGGGAACGGCGGATATTCCGGTCGCGGAGGAGGCTGCCCAGACGGCTGAGTATTTTGGCTCCCATGTGGAGAGAATATACGATGTGGGCGTCGCGGGCATCCACAGGCTGTTCTCGCGGCTGGAGATTATCCAGAAGGCGAACTGTATCGTGGCGGTAGCCGGAATGGAGGGAGCGCTGGCCAGTGTGCTGGGCGGACTGGTGGACAAACCCGTAATCGCGGTGCCCACATCTGTGGGATACGGGGCGAACTTCGGCGGATTATCCGCGCTGCTTACGATGATCAATTCCTGTTCGAACGGTATCGCGGTGGTAAACATTGACAACGGATACGGCGCCGGATATATAGCAACGCAGATCAACCGAATGGGCTGTCGGAAAATCCTGTAAAAAAAGTGGTTTTTTTGACTTTTTTAACCAGAAGGCTTGACATTCGCCCGGCAGATAGTATAATGCAAGTATAAAGTATCACAGAACGAAACAGAGTTCCATAATGCGGAACTCACAAGGAGGAAAATATGAACACAGTAGCAGAACAATTTGCAAAATATGGTGTAGTACCGGTAGTTGTATTAAACGATGCAAAGGATGCGGCTCCTCTGGCAGACGCTCTCTGCGAGGGAGGACTTCCGTGCGCAGAGGTTACTTTCCGCACAGATGCAGCAGAAGAGTCTATCCGCATTATGTCCGAGAAGTATCCTGAGATGCTGGTTGGCGCAGGTACGGTTCTGACCATCGATCAGGTAGACAGAGCGGTAGCGGCAGGCGCGAAGTTCATTGTCAGCCCGGGCTTTGATCCTGAGATTGTTGACTACTGCATCAGCAAAGATATCCCTGTATTCCCGGGATGTATCACTCCGTCCGAGGTTGCGCAGGCTGTGAAGAGAGGCCTGAAGACTGTGAAGTTCTTCCCGGCAGAGCAGGCAGGCGGCGTTGCGATGATCAAGGCTATGGCTGCTCCGTATACCATGGTGAAGTTCATGCCTACCGGCGGAATCAACGCTAAGAATCTGAAGGAGTACTTAAGCTGCGACAAGATCTTCGCATGCGGCGGAAGCTGGATGGTAAAGGGCGACCTGGTGAAAGCCGGAGAGTTCGACAAGATCAAAGCGATGACAAAAGAGGCTGTAGATCTCGTAGCTGAAATCAGAGGATAATCTTATATATTTGAATTAAGGAGAATAATTGCAATGGCAAAGAAAGTAATTACATTTGGAGAAATCATGTTAAGACTGGCACCGGAAGGATATTACCGTTTTGTACAGGCAGATACCTTCGGAGCAACTTATGGCGGAGGCGAGGCGAACGTTGCCGTATCTCTCGCTAACTACGGCTTTGACGCAAAATTCGTAACAAAGCTTCCGAAGCATGAGATTGGACAGGCTGCTGTAAACTCTTTAAGAAAATACGGCGTAGATACTTCCTACATCACACGCGGCGGCGACCGTGTAGGTATCTACTACCTGGAGAAGGGCGCTTCCCAGAGACCGTCCAAGGTTATCTATGACCGCGCAAATTCTTCCATTGCTACAGCAAAGAGCGAAGACTTCAACTGGAAAGAGATTTTCGAGGGCGCTGACTGGTTCCACTTTACAGGAATCACACCGGCATTAAACGATGATGTCGCAGCGATCTGCCTTGAGGCATGCAAGGCAGCTAAAGAAGCAGGCGTGACCATCTCCTGTGACTTAAACTACAGAAACAAACTGTGGTCCAAGGAGAAAGCAGGACAGGTTATGGGCGAGCTCTGCAAATATGTAGACGTATGCATCGCGAACGAAGAGGATGCTGCTGACGTATTCGGAATTAAGGCAGCTGACACAGATGTTACCACAGGTACAGTAAACCATGAGGGATACAAGGATGTTGCTAAGCAGCTGGCTGACCGTTTCGGATTCCAGAAGGTAGCCATCACACTGCGTGAGTCCCTGTCCGCAAATGACAATAACTGGTCTGCAATGCTGTATGACGGAACTGACTACTACTTCAGCAAGAAGTACAAAATGCACATCGTTGACCGTGTAGGCGGCGGCGATTCCTTCGGCGGCGGACTGATCTGCGCTTCCTTAAACGGATACGATTCTCAGGCTACCATCGAGTTCGCAGTAGCAGCTTCCTGCCTGAAGCACTCCATCGAGGGCGACTTCAACATGGTATCCATGGATGAGGTATTAAAGCTTGCCGGCGGAGACGGATCAGGACGTGTTCAGAGATAAATTATAATACTATCCGTATTACTAACATAGTTTCCTATTTTGCCATGGGAATATATAGGATAAGGGGATGCCCGAAGGGCATCCCTTTATCAAAATCATGAAAACGGGGGAAATTTTTATGAAACAAATGGAGAAAGCGGAAAAAAAAGAATTTGACCTTCTGTCACTGGGAGAGATCCTGCTCAGACTGTCTCCGCCGAATAATGAGCGCATCGTGCGCGGCGAGACCTTTGAAAAGCAGGTGGGCGGAGCGGAGTTAAATGTTGTCTCCGGCGTATCCCTTCTGGGACTCAGAACCGGAATCATCTCAAAGCTTCCGGAGAACAGCCTCGGAACGTACGCGAAGAACAGGATCCGTTTCTGCGGAGTCAGCGACGATTACCTGGTGTACGACAGCGAGAAGGACGCAAGGCTTGGAATCTACATTTACGAGAACGGCGCCCATCCGAGAAAACCGAGCATTGTCTACGACCGCAAGTACACGTCCATCAACAAGATCGATGTAAAGGATTTTCCGGACAGCCTCTATGATTCCACGCGCTGCTTCCACACCAGCGGCATCACGCTGGCGCTGAGTGAACAGGCCAGAAAGACCGGCATTGAGATGATCCGCCGCTTCAAGGAACACGGAGCGCTGATTTCCTTTGACGTCAACTTCCGCGGAAACCTCTGGACGGGAGCTGAGGCGAAGGAGTGTATCGAATCGATCCTTCCCTATGTGGACATTTTCTTCTGCTCTGAGGATACGGCGAGACTGACCTTCTTAAAAGAGGGCGATCTGCACACGATCATGAAGAGCTTTGCCAGCGAATACCCCATTTCCATCATGGCATCCACCCAGCGTATCGTGCACAGCCCCAAGGTACATACCTTCGGATCTGTGATCTACAGCGCGTGGGAGGATAAGTTCTATGAGGAAGAACCGTACCGCAACATTGAGGTGGTAGACCGTATCGGAAGCGGCGACGCCTATATCTCAGGAGCGCTCTACGGACTGCTGGCACACGATTATTCCTGCCAGAAGGCAATGGAATACGGCAACGCCACCGGCGCTGTCAAGAATACGATCCCGGGAGATCTTCCGTCCTCCGACTTGAAGGAGATTGACCGCATTATCGCGGAACATCACGCAACAGGAAGAGTCGCGGAGATGGACAGATAGGAACGCAGAAAATCCCGCATGGAGCGAGTGGCCCATGCGGGATTTTCCTGTTCAAACTCTGAAAAAGCAGGCGAAGATCTCCTGGATTCTCGGCATTGCGAGTCCGGAAGCCGTATAGGAGCTGCCGCTCAAAAAGGAGAGTCCCTCTTTGTCGAGGCGATCGGCCAGCTGCCGAACAATCTGGGAGCAGGTCATGGCGCTGCCCTTGTAATTTTCCATGGCAAAGCGCAGCAGATGCGCGAGCGCCGCGGTCTGCTCGGAGTCTGCGAGCTGTTCGAGATAACGCAGGTCAAGCGCGGACTTGTCGAGAGAGAAAGCGGTGCTGCCCTGCAGTTTGATCTTGGCGTGCTCGTACTTTCCGCCGCCTCTGCGCCCGCCCTGAGAGGCGTTTCGCGCGTTTCCGCTGAGGAAAGAGAAGCCGCGGTTCATGTCGGGCAGATGAAAGTCCGGGGCGTGCAGAGAGGGGGATTCCGCTGTCCGGCAGATCGCGCGCACGCGTTCGGTGATATCCACGGGGTGATACTGATCCATCTGAATGATGCGGTCCGCGAGATAGAAGTAAGCGCCGCTGCTTCCGACTACGAGAATCGAGGAGATGTCTGCCTGTTCATACAGGTCGCGCGCGCGTTCCAGAAACGGCGTGATCGGTTCCTTGTCCCTGGCAATCACTTTCTGCATCAGATCGTCGCGGATCATAAAATTGGTCGCGGAGGTATCCTCATCGATGAGGAACAGGCGGCTGCCCGCCTCCATTGCCTCCACGATGTTCGCCGCCTGGGAGGTGCTTCCGCTGGCGTCCGGCGTGGTAAAGCGGCGCGTGTCCTTTTTGTTCGGGAGGTCATGGATGAACATGGAGATATCGGCGTCCGTAATCTTCCGTCCGTCCTCCGCGCGCAGCTTCACGGCGGAATCGTCAGTGACGACGTACTCTCTTCCGTCCCCCGCGATATGGTTATACACGCCGCGCTCAAGCGCCTTGAGCACCGTGGACTTTCCGTGGTATCCGCCGCCCGCGATCAGCGTGATGCCCTTCGGGATTCCCATGCCGCGCGTCGCGCCGCGGTTCGGAAGCTCCAGCGTCACGGCAAGGCTTTCCGGGGATTCAAAGGCGATGCCGTCTTTCATCGGCCTGTCGGATACGCCGCTCTCGCGCGGGAGTATGGAGCCGTCGGCGATAAACGCGACGAGACCGCGCTTTCTGATCTCGCGCCGCAGGAAAAACTGGTCCTCTGCCAGAGCGATGACCTCCTTTACTTCCTTTGCGGGAAGGCTGCGGTAGAAAAAGATCTTCTCAATACACGGCGGAAGAATCTCAAACAGGATCTTTTCAAGCTCACCCGCGAGAATGGTGCGCCCTGCTGCCGGAAAGCCGACGAAGAACCGGATGGCGATTTCCCGATCCGTGATTTCGCATGCCGTCCGCTCCAGCACCTCCTGTCCGCACCGGCTGACGCCGAGAAAGCCGCTCTTGCCGGAACCTTTTGCGCTGAACGCGAAGGAGGAGAGCTGCCTGGAAAACTTTCTAAGCAGATAATCCGCCAGCGCGATCCTGCGGTGGCGCTGTGTGAGATACGCCTCCGGAAATCCCGCCGCCTTCAAATCAATGTGCGCCGTCAGATGCGACGGGGAGGCGAAGGGATCTCCCTGCACATGGTCGATGGACAGTATATAGGATGAGAAGCGAACGCTTCCTGTCAGAGATTTATACGCCGGATAACTTTTTCGGTCAATGGATTTTAACTGCCGGCGAAGTTCATTTTCTGAAATCATAGATATCTCCTTTCGTTTGGTCGAATAGATTCACTACGAGCTAGTATAAAAGAAAAATAAAAAAAATGCAAAGGTGATTAACGAATTTGCTATTTTTTGATATAATCTAATCATACAAAATTTTCCCCGCTCAGGGGAAGAGGCATATGCAGGGAGGCATCAGTATGAAGAAAGTCTTAATTGTAGTGGATATGCAGAACGATTTTATTAACGGCGCGCTGGGAAGCGGGGAGGCGGAGGCGATTCTGCCGAACGCTGTGGACAAGATTCTGGCATACCGCGCCATGGGCAAAGCGGGCAGAATCATCGCCACGAAGGATACGCATTTTGAGAACTACCCGGAGACGCGGGAGGGAAGAAAGCTTCCGGCGGTACACTGCATCCGCGGAAGCGTCGGCTGGGAGCTGAATCCCGCGGTGGAGCAGGCGCTTGCCGGGGAGGCGGAGATATATGAGAAGCCGACGTTTGGTTCCGAGCATCTTGCCGAAGATCTGAAGAGAG
Source organism: uncultured Lachnospiraceae bacterium (assembly GCA_930989745.1). Classification (GTDB taxonomy): domain Bacteria; phylum Bacillota; class Clostridia; order Lachnospirales; family Lachnospiraceae; genus Egerieimonas_A; species Egerieimonas_A faecigallinarum. The sequence goes on from CAKNMY010000013.1 coordinate 18,166, forward strand.
CATACCAGGGATGTCAGGACGAGGTGGAGATCGAGCTGATCGGCGTGTGCACGGATATCTGTGTGGTATCGAACGCGCTTTTGATCAAGGCGGTTCTTCCGGAAGCAGAGATCTCTGTGGACGCGTCCTGCTGCGCGGGCGTGACGCCTGAGAGCCACGAGGCGGCGCTCAAGACCATGGAGATGTGTCAGATCACGGTAAAAAGATAGACAGAAATAAGAGAAAGGGTGACGGATATGACGATACAGGAACTGATTAAAGTATTGGATATGCAGGAGGAGATTCTGCAGTTTTCTCATTTTACGAACGAGGACGCCTGGATGCTGGGCAATATCATTGTGGCTGAGGCGAAGCGGCGCGCGCTGCCGGTAGCGGTGAGCATCCGGTTAAATAACGGCTATACGGTGTTCCAGTATGCGGCGGACGGAACGAATCTGTGCAATCAGGGCTGGCTGGACAGGAGATATAACACGGTGCGCCTTACAGAGCACAGCAGCCTGAATCTGTACATGAGCCTGAGAGAGACGGAGCAGAGCCTTGAGGATATGTTTATGGATCCGAAGGAATACGCGGCGTGCGGCGGCGGCTTCCCGATCCGTGTGGAGGAAGTGGGCGTGATCGGCGCAGTCATGGTGTCCGGGCTTGACCACGTCTCGGATCACGACCTGCTCGTCAAGTGCATCAGCATGTATCTGCACGTGGATGAGGTTCCACGCATCCGCGCCGTATAAGGAGAAGTCATGTACAGAATATTACTGGTGGAAGACGATGAGGTGATCGCGGGCATGGTGAGCCGCCATCTCTCCAACTGGGGATATGAGGTCAGGACAGCGGAGGATTTTCACGATGTGCTGAAGACTTTCGTGGACTTTCAGCCCCAGCTTGTGCTGATGGATATTTCGCTTCCGTTTTACAACGGGTTTCACTGGTGCAGCGAGATCCGAAAGCTGTCAAAGGTTCCGATCCTGTTTTTATCCTCTGCCTCCGACAATATGAGCATTGTGATGGCAGTGAATATGGGAGGAGACGACTTTGTCTCAAAGCCGTTTGATATGAATGTGCTGACAGCGAAGATCCAGGCGCTTCTGCGCAGAACGTATGATTTCGCGGGCACGTCCTCCCTGATGGAGCACCGGGGCGCGATCCTGAACCTGAGCGACGCGACGCTGACGTACGGCGATAACCGGCTGGAGCTTACGAAGAATGAGTTTCGGATCATCCAGATGCTCCTGGAGAATAAGGGCAAGATTGTAAGCCGCGACGCGATCATGACGCGGCTGTGGGAGAATGACGACTACGTGGATGAGAACACCCTGACGGTAAATATCACGCGGCTGCGCAGGAAGCTGGAGACAGCGGGGCTTACGCAGTTTATCACTACGAAGAAGGGACTCGGATATACGGTGGAATAGATGAAGCTGAAGACATTGCTGAAATGGTATCTGAAGGACCGCGCGGGGCTTTTTGCGGCGGCAGCGCTGTTCTGGCTTATCTTCTCCGTGGTATTCTGCCTGTACACAGAGAGTTTTGAGCCGCTGGGATATTCCTGGCTTCTGTGCCTGTATTTTGCCGTGATTCTGACAGGGGCTGACTTCTGGCGCTATCGGAAGCGCTGCCTGAAGCTGCAGAGCTGGTGCTGGTGTGCGGCAGCCTCCTCGGAAGCGGAGGAACTGCCCCAGAGGATCGAGGATGTCATTTACCGGGAGTGTATCCGCTCGATACAGACAGCGCGCGCCGAGGAGTCGGGGCGCTACCGCGAACAGGCTCTGGAGGACAGGGAATACTTTACCGTCTGGTGTCACCAGATCAAGACGCCCATCGCCGCCATGCGCCTGCTGCTGGGGGAGGAGAGCTTTCCGCTGCGGGAAGAGGCGGCGGGGGAACTGTTCAAGATTGAGGAATACGTGGACATGGTGCTCCAGTACCTGCGCACCGATGAGCAGACCTCAGACTATGTGCTGCAGGACTGTGATCTCGAGAAGCTGGTGCGGGGAGCGGTGCGCAAGTACGCGCCGCAGTTTATCAGAAAGAAATTAAAAATATCTTTTCAGATACAGCCTGTCCGGGTGCTCACGGATGAGAAGTGGGTGGGCTTTATCATCGGTCAGATTCTCTCCAACGCGCTAAAGTATACAAAGCGGGGGACAATTTCGATCTATCAGGAGAGCGGCAATCCGCGCCGCCTGATCATCGAGGATACGGGCATCGGGATCGCGCCGGAAGACCTGCCCAGGGTGTTTGAGCGGGGATATACCGGCTATAACGGGCGTCAAGATAAGCGCGCCACAGGGATCGGGCTGTACCTGGCGAAGAAGATTGCCGACCGGCTGAACCATACGATTGAGATACAGTCCGTCCAGGGGCAGGGCACGAAGGTGCTGCTGGATTTCAGCCGTGAAGAGACGATGTATGATTAAAGCGAAGGCTGAACGGATATAGGAATCTTACAAAAGTGTAAGGATGAACGGGAGAAATGTAAGCCAAAGTTATGGCAGCATTTCTCCGTTTTTTTTATACTTAATACAGAAATCAGGCGAAAGGAGCTTATCAAAAGACAATGAAGATTTTAGACGTTCACAATATCAAGAAAATATACACGACACGATTTGGAGGCAATCAGGTGCAGGCGCTCAAGGACGTATCCTTCTCCGTGGAAAAAGGCGAGTTTGTCGCCATCATGGGAGAGTCAGGTTCCGGAAAGACGACGCTGCTGAATATCCTGGCGGCGCTGGACCGCCCAACTTCCGGGGAAGTGCTGCTGAGCGGAAAGAGCCTCTCCTCCATTAAGGAAAAGGAAATCTCAGCGTTTCGCCGGGAAAATCTGGGGTTTGTATTTCAGGATTTTAACCTTCTGGATACATTTTCTCTTATGGATAACATTTTCCTGCCGCTGGTTCTCTCCGGTAAAACGTACGAGGAGATGAACAAAAAGCTGATGCCGCTTGCGAAGAAGCTCGGAATCGGGGAGCTGCTGAAAAAGTTTCCGTATGAGGTATCCGGCGGCCAGAAGCAGCGCGCGGCGGTGGCGCGGGCGCTGATCACGGATCCGCAGCTGATCCTTGCCGATGAGCCAACCGGGGCGCTCGACTCCCGCTCGTCAGCCGAGTTATTAAATCTCTTCGGACAGATCAATGAATCAGGCCAGACAATCCTCATGGTGACGCACAGCGTGCAGGCGGCATGCCACGCGGGAAGAGTCCTCTTCATCAAGGACGGCCAGGTATTTCATCAGATCTACAGAGGAGAGAACACCAGAGAGGAAATGTACCAGAAAATTTCGCAGACGCTTACGATCCTGACGACGGGCGGTGATATTCATGACTAAGAGCTTTTACTTTAAAATGGCCGGAAAGAATATTGCAAATAACAGATCCGGGTATCTGCCGTATATGATTGCCAGTATTCTGACGATCGCCATGTATTATATCATGGAAGCGCTGGCGCAGAATGAGCATGTGCTCCAGGTCTACGGCGGGGAGGCAATCCAGTCCGTATTGGCGGCTGGCAGCGGAATTCTCGCAATCTTCTCCGTGATCTTTCTGTTCTACACCTACAGCTTTCTGGTGAAGCGCAGGAAAAAGGAATTCGGCGTGTTTAATATCCTGGGCATGGAGAAGAAACACATTTCCGTGATCATGTTTCTGGAAAGCGTGTATGTGGCGGCGGCAACGCTGGCAGCCGGGCTCGTGACGGGAATTGTGTTCTCGAAGCTGTTTTTCTGGATCTTTATGCGCCTCCTGGGCGCCCGGATAGCGCTGGAATGGAGCTTCTCCGCTGCGGCATGTGCCAGGACGGCGCTGCTGTTCGGCGTGATCTTCCTGCTGAGCTATCTCAACACGCTGCGGCAGATTCATCTGTCCAATCCGATTGAATTGCTGCGCGGCGGGCAGGTAGGAGAGCGGGAGCCGAAGACGAAGGGATTTCTCGCTCTGGTGTCTTTTGCCTGTCTTGCGGCAGGATATTATCTGGCGGTCACAACCGAAGACCCGGTGGCATCCATCATGATTTTCTTCGTGGCAGCGATCCTGGTGGTGCTGGGAACGTACGGGCTGTTTACGGCTGGAAGCATTCTGATACTGAAACTCCTGCGCAGAAATAAGAAGTATTATTATAAGACGCAGCATTTTATCTCCGTATCCGGAATGATCTACCGCATGAAGCAGAATGCCGTGGGCCTGGCGAATATCTGTATTCTTTCCAGCGCGGTTCTGGTGCTGGTTTCCACGACAGCGTCTCTGTATCTGGGGATGAATGATCTGATCGCGAACCGGTATCCGAAAGAGATTTCCATGCAGATCTATGTGGACCACGAGGGAGCCGAACAGCAGATGGACGATCTCATTGCTCAGAAGCTTCAGGAATACGGAATCACTCCGAAGGACGAGAGCAAATACCACTATATTTCCGTGGTTACCGCATATGACAACGGTAAGTTTTACAGCGAGGAAGAGCTGGATTCGGCGAGTGCTTCCATTCTGAGCAGGAACATTGTGTCCATGGAGATCATTCCCGCGCATGAGGCGAGGGAGATGGGAGCCGATGTGACGGAACTCGGGGACAGAGAAGCGGCAGTCTATGAGGTTGGAGGCAGTCTGGAGGACGACAGCTTTACGGTAAACGGACAGGAGTACCAGGTCGTGCAGAGACTGGAAACGCTGGATGTCTCCATGGGCGCTGTGGATTCGGTGTCAGATACTCTGGTGCTGGTCGTAAAGGATCTCGATGCGGTAAAGACGATGGCATCCCTGTTTATGGGACATGAGATCGGAGAACCCTCCGGCGGGGAAAGCCAGGAGCGGGGCAGCGCCATGATCCAGGCGGATACTCAGAACACGAACGAACTCATCCGGTATACGTATGATTTCAATACGGATGCTGATGAGGACGCGCAGGCCGCTTTCATGCAGGCTGTGCAGGCGGAAATGCGCGGAGATGAGGGCTCCTCGCAGAATCCGGAATGGACGGCGCTGAACGGCTATATTGAGGGCAGAGCCGGAGCGGAAGAGAGCTTTTATTCCCTCTATGGAAGCCTGTTCTTTATCGGAATGCTCCTGGGAGCCGTGTTCCTGATGGCGACCGCTCTGATTATATACTATAAGCAGATTTCCGAGGGCTATGAGGACAGGGAGCGCTTCGCAATCATGCAGAAGGTCGGCCTGAGCCGCCGGGAGGTGCACCGTTCCATCAAGAGCCAGGTGCTGACTGTTTTCTATCTGCCCCTGGTGATGGCGGGCATTCATATCGCCTTCGCGTTCCCGCTGCTCAGGAAAGTGATGGCGCTGATGAATCTGACAAACACGGGGCTGTTCCTGAGAGGCTGCGCGCTCACCTATGTGATCTTTGCGGTTATCTACGCGGCGATCTACGCGCTGACAGCCAGAAGCTATTATAAAATTGTAAGCTGATAGACAGATAAAAAAGGAAGCGTTATAATAAATCCTGTGAAAAAGACAGGGCGCTTCTTTTTTTGCTGCCGGAATGCGGAAAAGGAAGCTGCGGGAAAGGATAACGATATGATCAGAGGAGTACTTTTTGATATGGACGGGCTGATGTTCGACACCGAGCGCCTGGCGCTGGAGGGATGGATGCTTGCGGCAGGGAAGCTGAATATCGCGCTGAGCGAAGAGCAGATCGCGAGCCTGAGGGGCCTGCTGCCGGAAGTGAGCAGGCAGAAGTTCATCGGCTGGTTCGGAGACGGAGCGATTTACGATAAGGGGCGGGATATCCGCAAGGCGTATGTGGAGCAGTGGATTGAGGAGCACGGGATGCCTGTGAAGAAAGGGCTGTTTGAACTGCTGGAGTATCTGAAAGAGAAGCAGATCCGCACAGCGGTCGCCACTTCCACAAACCGTCCGGCGGCAGAGCATTACTGGGCGTGCGCCGGAGTAGAACCGTATTTTGACGCCAGTGTGTGCGGCAGTGAGGTGAAGCAGGGAAAGCCTGCTCCCGATGTATTTCTGACTGCCGCAGCCCGGATTGGATGCGCGCCGGAGGAATGCCTCGTACTCGAGGACAGTCCCAACGGAGTGCGCGCCGGCCATGCTGCGGGCTGCACAGTCGCCATGGTTCCCGACCTGGACGCGCCGGACGTGGAGTGCCGGGCGCTGTGCGACTACGTGCTGGAGGATCTGGGCCAGGTGATCAGAATTCTGGAAGCACAGTAAGCGCGGCAGACCGTATTACGACGGATCGTGGATCAGCAGAGCCATGTCATTCGGGAGCGGCGCCTCAAAGGACAAGGGTTCCCCGGTGATGGGGTGCGCAAACTCGAGGCGGGAGGCGTGGAGCGCCTGCCGCTTCATCAGACTGCAGCCCGGATTGTACAGAAAATCTCCGAGCAGCGGATGGCCGAGAGAAGTCATGTGGACCCGGATCTGATGCGTGCGGCCCGTTTCCAGATGGAGTTCCAGGAGCGCATAGCCGGGGAACTGAGCGAGCTTTTTAAAGTGCGTGACCGCGCGTTCACCGTGTTCCTCATCAATCTGCCGCTCGATCGTGGAGCCTGCCGCCCTGCCGATCGGGCGGTCCACAGTTCCGGCTTCAGGAGGATTTCCCTGCACAAGAGCCAGATAGGTGCGGCGGATTTCCCGGCGCTGCAGCATGGAGGAGAGCAGCGCCGCGGACAGCATATGCCTGGCAATGATCAGAAGTCCGGTCGTATCCCGGTCAAGGCGGTTGATGCAGCGGTATACGAAGGACTCTCCGCGGGAAGCATAGTACCATGCCACCCCGTTCGCCAGTGTGTTTTCATAATTGCCCTGGGAGGGGTGGATCGGCATGTCCGCCGGCTTGCTGAGCACGAGCAGGTCCTCATCTTCATACGCGATGGAAAGATTCATGGGAACCGGCAGGATGTGCTCGGAGACCGTTTCCTCCCGCAGCAGGATGGTCAGATGATCTCCCGCAGAGAGTATGCGGTTTGTAAATACCGGGACATCCCCGACGCAGATGCCGTGCGGGGTTCTCTTCAGATGGGACAGGATATGCCGGGAGTATCCGGCATCCCGCAGGAACTGGCCGACGGAAAGTCCTGCGTGTTCCCGGTCTGTAATATAATGAAAGATTCGTTCCATAAGCTGTGTTCTTGCCGCCTTTCTGTAAAAAGTATTACAACAGTTTCCTTATAATATACTGACAGAAACGAATCTGTCAATCAAAAGATTTTTTGACAGACGTTGTGAAACGAAAAAAATTATGATAGAATAACGATAGTATATTTATAACAACATCTCAAAGATGGAAAATCTGGAGGCGAGGCAATTATGAATAAAGAAAAGTATGTCGCATACGTCGGAACGTATACGTATGGGAGCAGTATTGGAATTCATTTGTATGATGTGGATGTGGAGGAGGGAACGCTCACCGAGCGGAAGGTCGTTCCTGTGAATAACTCTTCCTATCTGGCTCTGTCGATGAACGAGAAGTTCCTGTATTCAATCGCCGATGAGGGCGTGGCGGTATTCAAGCGCCACAGCGACGGAGATTTGGAATATATGAATAAGGTGGACATCGACGGTATGAGAGGATGTTACTTATCTGTGGACAAGACCGGAAAGTATCTCTTTGTGGCAGGATATCACGACGGCAAAGTGACGGTTGTCCATACAAGGAGAGACGGCAGCCTGGGAAGCGTTATGGACGGTGTCTTCCACCGAGGACTCGGAAGCGTGGCAGAGCGCAGTTTCCGCCCGCATGTAACCTGCGTGGTTCCGTCCCCGGACAACAAGTACCTCTGCGCGGTGGACAACGGTATCGACCAGGTGAAGATTTACCGTATCAATAAGATGAAGCACAAGCTGGAGCTGGTGGATATTTTAAGATGCGAACTCGAGAGCGGGCCGCGTCTGATGAAGTTCAGCCGTGACGGAAAGTATGCGTACATTCTGTATGAACTGGCGAATAAGATCGATGTGTTCACTTATGACGGCGAGGGCAAGACACCGGAGTTCGAACGTATCCAGAGCGTAAGTACGACCTCGGATACCATCGACCCCGTACACGACGCGGCAGCGGCGCTCAGCATGTCGCCGGACGGCAATTACCTGTTCTGCTCCACAGCCGGAGACAATACAGTAGCCATGTTTAAGATCGACAGAGAGACCGGTATGCTCGATAAGCAGTTTGCGCTTCCGATCAGCGGCGAATTCCCGAAGGATATTGCGCTGTTCCCGGACGGAAAGCACATCGCAGTCGCGAACCATGAGTCAAACAGCATCACGACGTTTACCATCGACTATGAGAAGAAGCTGCTCATCATGAAGGGCAAGCCGATGAAGGTGGAGACGCCGAACTGCATTAAGATTATAAAAGTACCGGCAGAGGAAGAAGAATAAAGACATCCCCCGCAGCCATTGGCTGCGGGGGATGTCTTTTTACTTCCAGATTTTCTGCAGATTCTCAAGCTTTGCGCACGCGCCTGTCATCAGCGCGTCGAGCAGGACGATCGCGACCATGGACTCCATGACCACGACGCCGCGCGCGACGATGATGGGATCATGGCGGCCCTTGATGCTGACCGTGATATTTTCCCCGGATGTATTGACTGTATTCTGGGGAGAATAGACGGAAGGAGTCGGCTTAAAGGCTGCGCGGACGATAATGTCGCTTCCGTCGCTGATGCCGCCCAGGATGCCGCCGGCGTGGTTGGTGCCTTTTTTGATCTCTCCGTTCTCGTCATAGTAAAAGCTGTCGTTGTTCGCGGTGCCGCACGAGCGTGCAGCGGCAAAGCCGTCGCCGATCTCTACGCCTTTTACGGCTCCGATGGAGAAGAGCGCTTTGCCGAGATTGGCGTCGAGCTTGTCAAAGACGGGATTGCCCGCTCCCGCCGGCATGCCGGAGACGATGCACTCGGCGACGCCGCCCGCGGAGTCGCGGCGCGCCATGCAGCCCTCGAGAAATTCGCGGGCGCGCTCGGCAGCCTTTGCATCGGGCATATTGAATTCGTTCTGTGTAATCTCTTCTCTGGAGAAGGCGGAGATCTCAACCGGACCGATAGAGCGGACGTAGGAGCAGAGCGAGATTCCAAGCGTACCTAAGACTTTGGACGCGATCGCGCCTGCAGCCACGCGCCCGATGGTCTCGCGTCCGGAGGAACGTCCGCCTCCGCGGTAATCGCGGAATCCGTACTTCGCGTCATACGTGTAGTCCGCATGGCCCGGGCGGTAATACTGTGAGATTTCGCTGTAATCGTGGGAGCGCTGATCCGTGTTCTCAACGAGCAGGGAGATCGGCGTTCCGGTCGTCTTTCCCTCGAAGACTCCGGAGAGAATACGCACGAGATCTGACTCGGTTCTCTGTGTGGAGTAGCGGCTCTGTCCCGGCTTTCTGCGGTTCAGAAACTGCTGGATATCCGGCGCGCTGAGCGGCACGCCTGCCGGACAGCCGTCCACAACGACGCCGATCGCCCGGCCGTGGGACTCTCCCCAGGTAGTTATTTTAAATAAGGTTCCGAATGTAGAGCCTGACATAGACTGATCCCTCTTTTCTAAAAAATATATACCGCCATTATAGCGAAACAGGAGCGTTTTGTAAATCGAAAGCGTATGACTTGTGCAAAACTTAGGTTAAAGTTTCGGGAATTAAATTGACAAACCATAGGGCAGGTCTTATAATTAGTATGTGTTTTTAGGCTTATGGAAACACCAGGAAGACAAATATCAGCGAAAGGAAGTGTTTTTATGGAAGGCGGGCCTTGTCCTGGGCAGATAGAGCAGACAGAAGAAACAGAACAAAAGAATAGCAATTATCTGTAACAGAACACGGCGGTACTTACTTTCGTGTTCTTTTGCAGACACGAAAGGAGCCATATAACATGATTCGTATTTTCAGAACGATAGACGGAAGTGTTCACCAGATCAGTGAGGCGCAGGAGGGAAGCTGGATTGCGCTCACTGATCCCACGGCAACAGAGATCCTTGAGATTTCTGAGAAGTACAACATCGACGCGGATGACCTGAGGGCGCCGCTGGATGAGGAGGAGCGCTCCCGTATTGAGGTGGAGGACAACTACACCCTGATTCTTGTGGATATCCCTGTGACAGAAGAGCGGAACGACAAAGACTGGTATATCACGATCCCTCTGTCCATTATCGTGACGGACGAGATGATCTTTACCGTATGCCTGGAGGATTCCCCGATCTTAAGCGCGTTTATGGACGGACGCGTACGCAATTTCTATACGTACAAGCGCACACGGTTTATTCTTCAGATCCTGTATAAGAATGCATCCATGTTCCTGCACTACCTGAGAATTATCGACAAGAAGAGCGAGATGGTGGAGACGAAGCTGCATAAGTCCCAGAGGAATCAGGAGCTTATCGAGCTCCTGGAGCTGGAGAAGTCTCTGGTATACTTTACGACGTCCCTGCGGGCCAATGAGGTGGTGCTGGAGAAGCTGCTGAAGGTGGACAGAATCAAGCAGTACCCGGAGGATGAGGATCTGCTCGAGGATGTAATCGTAGAGAATAAGCAGGCGATTGAGATGGCGAACATCTACAGCGGAGTCTTAAGCGGCACGATGGACGCCTTCGCGTCGGTTATCTCGAACAACCAGAACATCGTCATGAAGTTTCTGGCGATCGTCACAATGGTGATGTCAATTCCCACAATGATCTTCAGCGCCTACGGTATGAATGTCAATTCCAAGGGAATGCCGTTTGCTAATGATCCCATGGGATTTCTGTATGTGATCCTCTTTTCACTGGTTTTAAGCCTTGTAGTGGCATTTATTTTTTCAAAGAAGAACTTATTCTGACGATTGAGGAGAATTATGAGGTTAATGGACAAACTGGAGCGGAAGTTCGGACGGTATGCGATTCCGCATCTGACACAATTTATCATACTGACCTATGTGCTGGGATACGTTATTTCTATCCTGGCCCCGAATATCCAGCGATACCTGACGCTGGACCCGTATTTTATCCTGCACGGGCAGGTGTGGCGCATTGTAACCTGGCTTCTGATTCCGCCCAGCAGGCTTGATATCTTTACGATCATTATGCTGCTGTTTTACTATTCCCTGGGCACGAATCTGGAGCGCGCTTGGGGTGCGTTCCGGTATAATGTCTATATCCTGGGAGGTATCCTGATCACGCTGATCGGTGCGTTTGTCTTTTACGGTGTGGAGGTGGCAATTCTGGGAACCGCCGCTATTACGTTCGGGAGCCTGTTCAGCACGTATTACATCAGTCTTTCGATCTTTCTGGGGTTTGCGGCGACATACCCGAATATGCAGGTACTCCTGTATTTTATCATTCCTGTAAAGATCAAGTGGCTGGCATATCTGGACGTGGCGTACCTGGCAGTCATGATGATTATCGGAGGCTGGGCGACCAGAGTTGTGATTATCTGTTCCCTGATGAACTTTATTATATTTTTCCTGTCAACAAGAAATATGCGGCGTTATAATCCGAAAGAGATCCACAGGAAGAAGGTATATACTCAGGCAGTGCACAAGGGACAGATGAATGTGACAAAGCATAAGTGCGCGGTGTGCGGCAGAACGGAGAAGGATGGAGATCATCTGGAATTCCGCTTCTGTTCCAAGTGCAACGGCAACTATGAATATTGTCAGGACCATTTATTTACACATGAGCATATTAAGTGATGAAAGGGAAGAATGAATTATGAAGAGAACCAAAATTGTATGTACCATGGGACCAAATACCGATTCGAGAGAGATGATGAAAGCTCTGGTAGAGAACGGTATGGACGTGGCAAGATTTAACTTCTCCCATGGCGACCACGAGGAGCAGAAGAGCCGAGCAGACATTTTAAAAGATGTCCGCAAAGAACTGAAGCGTCCTGTGGCAATGCTTCTGGACACCAAAGGACCGGAGATCCGTACCGGAGTACTCAGGGACGGCAAGAAGGTGACGCTGAAGGAGAATGAGCAGTTTGTGATCACGACGGATGAACGTGTGGGCGATGAGACGGGATGTTCCATCACCTATAAAGATCTTCCGAAAGACGTGGTTCCCGGGAATACAATTTTGATTGACGACGGACTGATCGAGCTGACCGTTGAGGAGGTAAGAGGGAACGACATTGTCTGCCGTATCGTAAACGGAGGCGAGCTGGGACAGAAGAAGGGTGTGAATGTTCCGAACGTCAAAGTAAATCTTCCCGCAATCACAGAGAAGGACAAAAACGATATCCTGTTCGGAATCGAGCAGGGATTTGACTATATTGCTGCATCCTTTGTACGGAACGCGGACGCGGTGCGTGAGATCCGCGCGATCTTAAAGGAGCACGATTCCTCCATTGATATTATCGCCAAGATCGAGAATGCGGAGGGTGTGGAAAATATCGATGAGATCATCCAGGAAGCGGATGGAATCATGGTGGCGCGCGGTGACCTCGGAGTTGAGATTCCGGCGTATGAGGTTCCCTACATCCAGAAGCAGATTATTGAGAAGTGCAACCACGCGTTTAAGCCGGTTATCACAGCTACGCAGATGCTGGATTCCATGATGAGAAACCCGCGTCCGACCAGAGCGGAGGTTACAGACGTTGCGAACGCGATCTATGACGGAACCGACGCGGTTATGCTCTCCGGAGAGACGGCGATGGGCAAATATCCGCTGGAAGCGGTGCGCATGATGGTGCAGATCGCAGTGTCTACCGAGAAGCATCTGAAGTTTGAGGATTACCGTGACCACGCGGCGCTCAAGGGCAAGCTGAACGTATCCAGCTCCATGGGCTTTGCGGTTGTAAATGTGGCGAATAATATTAACGCGGCATGCATCGTGACTCCGACCGTGAGCGGAAGAACTGCGCGCCTGATTTCGAATTTAAGGCCGTCCGTGCCGATTTACGCAGTGACTCCGAACGAGTGGGTTCAGAGAAAGATGCAGCTCTACTGGGGCGTTGTGCCGCTGGGCGGATATGAGGAGGATTCCACGGAAAATATCATCTCCCACGCCCTGTACATGGTAACCAGACAGAAGGTTGTAAAGCCGGGAGATATGATGGTATTTACAGCAGGAGACCCGGCGACGAACGTCGTGAAGGGCGAGGGCGCCATGACGAATATTCTTCAGGTTATCCAGGCAAGATAAATAAAAAAGAGGAGATACAATTATGAAAAAAAAGCCTTTTGTAACTTTAGAAAAACTGCAGGAGATCGTACAGCAGGTTCCGACACCATTCCACCTGTATGATGAAAAGGGAATCCGGGAGAATGCCATGGCGCTTAAAGAGGCATTCTCCTGGAACAAGGGCTTTAAGGAATATTTTGCAGTAAAGGCCAATCCGAATCCGGCGCTGATCGAGATTTTAAGAGAGTACGGATGCGGATGCGACTGTTCTTCCTACACAGAGCTGCTGCTCTCCCACGCGATGGGCTGTGCGGGCGATGACATTATGTTTTCATCGAATGATACGCCGCCGGAGGAGTTTGCCTATGCGGATGAGATCGGCGCGATCATCAACCTTGACGACATCACGCATATCGAGTGTCTGGAGCAGACGATCGGCAGAATTCCGAAGGTGATCAGCTGCCGCTATAATCCGGGCGGACTGTTCAAAATCAGCAATGATATTATGGACAATCCGGGAGACGCGAAGTACGGCATGACGACCGAACAGCTCTTTGAGGCGTTTAAGATCTTAAAAGAAAAGGGAGCGGAAGAGTTCGGCATTCACGCGTTCCTGGCGAGCAATACGGTGACGAATGAATATTATCCGATGCTGGCGAAGGTACTCTTTGACGTGGCGGTGAAGCTGCAGAAGGAGACGGGAGCGCACATCAAGTTCATCAATCTGTCCGGCGGAATCGGAATTCCGTACCGCCCGGAGCAGGAGCCGAACGATATCCGCGTGATCGGCGAGGGCGTGCGCCAGGTCTATGAGGAAGTGCTCGTTCCGGCCGGCATGGGCGATGTGGCGATCTACACGGAGCTGGGACGCTTCATGATGGGACCGTACGGCTGCCTTGTCACAAAAGCTATCCACGAAAAGCATACGCACAAGGAGTATATCGGCGTGGACGCCTGCGCGGTGAACCTGATGCGTCCGGCGATGTACGGCGCGTACCATCATATCACGGTGATGGGCAAGGAGGATGCTCCGTGCGACCATGTCTATGACGTGACAGGCTCCCTGTGTGAGAACAATGACAAGTTCGCGATTGACCGCCATCTTCCGCAGATCGACAAGGGAGATCTGCTTGTGATTCATGACACGGGAGCGCATGGATTTGCGATGGGATACAATTATAACGGAAAGTTAAAGTCAGCGGAGGTTCTGTTAAAAGAGGACGGAAGCTTTGAGGTGATCCGCCGCGCGGAGACGCCGAAGGATTACTTCGCTACGCTGGACGGATTCCCGATCTATAAGAAGATGTTTCCGGAAGGATAATTAGTTCTATAAAAGAATACAGAGAAGCCCCGCTTCAGGAATTGATCACCTGAAGCGGGGCTTCTTTTTACATATTTTTATTTGCTGTTGAGAGCATCAGTTTGATGCGGTTTAGCTGATTAACCTCACTTGCTCCCGGATCGTAGTCAATTGCCACGATATTTGCCTTCGGGTGCTCCTTGCGGATCGCTTTGATAACGCCTTTTCCCACAATGTGGTTCGGAAGGCAGCCGAAGGGCTGCGTGCAGACGATATTGTTGACGCCGCTGTGGATGAGCTCCATCATCTCTCCGGTCAGGAACCATCCCTCGCCGGTCTGGTTGCCGCAGGATACGATCGGAGACGCATACTCGGCGAGCTGGGAGATCTTAGCCGGGGGATTGAAGTGGCGGCTCTTCTCAAATTCCTTCGATGCCGCGCCGCGCAGCCATTCGATGGCAGCGATTCCGGCGTTTCCGATCAGCGCGGACTTCTTTGCAAATCCCAGCTTTTCCGCTTTGAAGTTCTGATTGTAGAAGCAGTAGCACATAAAGTCGATCAGATCCGGAACTACGGCCTCAGCCCCCTCCTTCTCGAGCAGCTCCACAAGGTAATTGTTCGCAGCGGGAAGGAACTTCACAAGGATCTCTCCGACAACGCCGACTTTCGGTTTCTTCAGATTCTCATCAATCGGCAGATTGTCAAAGTCGCGAATGATCGTGCGGCAGATCTGGTTGAACTTCGTATGGCTGAGACGCTTCTCTGCCACAAACTTCCTGCAGTAACGCTCCCATTTTCTGTGCAGGCGGTTCGCGCTGCCCTTCTTCAGCTCATAGGGGCGCATACGGTAGACACACTTCATCAGGATATCTCCGAACACTGCGGCGTACGCAACGCGGCGCGCCAGATCCGGAGTGATCTTAAAGCCAGGATTGCCCTCAAGCCCGCTCAGATTGATCGAGATGACCGGGATATGGGACATATCCGCTTTCTCCAGGGCACGGCGGATAAAGCCGATGTAATTGGATGCGCGGCATCCGCCGCCCGTCTGTGACATAATGATTGCCACCCGGTTCAGGTCGTATTTTCCGGAGAGCAGCGCCTGCATGATCTGGCCGACCACCATCAGAGACGGATAGCAGGCATCGTTGTTAACATACTTCAGTCCGACATCCACTGCCTCTTTGTTGTCATTCGGAAGCACCTCAAGGTGATATCCGGCCGCGTTGAACGCGGGCTCCATGATGGAGAAGTGGATCGGGGACATCTGCGGGCACAGGATTGTGTATTCTTTGCGCATCTCCTTCGTGAACGGTACCTTCTTGAGGGAGGACGGACGAATCTTACGGCCGGTCGGACGCGTCTGTGTCCTGCGGGCAGCTTTGGGCGCAGGAGTCTGCTGCTCAAGAGCAGCGGCTGCGGCTTCCATTGCGTTTCGCTTCGCTGCCTTTGCCTGCTCCTCGGCCGCTTCCTTCTCCTTTGAGCGGATTGCCGCGAGGAGGGAACGCACACGGATGCGCGCTGCGCCGAGATTATTTACTTCATCGATCTTCAGGCAGGTATAGATCTTGCCGCTTCTTGTAAGAATTTCACTCACCTCATCGGTCGTCACGGCGTCAAGGCCGCAGCCGAAGGAGTTGAGCTGGATCAGATCGAGGTCGTCGCGCACTTTCACAAAGTTTGCCGCGGCGTAGAGCCTTGTGTGGTACATCCACTGGTCATTGACGCGCAGCGGCCGCTCCAGAGGAGCCAGATGAGAGACGGAGTCCTCGGTGAGCACAGCCACCCCGTAGGAGGTGATCAGCTCGGGAATTCCGTGGTGGATTTCCGGATCAATATGGTACGGGCGTCCGGCGAGTACGATACCGCGGCGGCCGTTCTCTTCCATCCAGCGCAGCGTCTCCTCGCCCTTGCGGCGGATATCCTCGCGCATTCTTGCCAGCTCCAGCCATGCCTCGTGCGCGGCGCTGCGGACCTCCTGCTCCGGAATCTGCGGGAACTCTTCCACAAGGCGCTGTGTGAGCACTTCCTCATTGGTAAATGCCAGGAACGGATTGCGGAAGGTGATGGAGGGATCGTTCAGCTCATCCACATTGTTCTTGATGTTTTCCGCGTAGGAGGTGACGATCGGACAGTTGTAATGGTTGACAGCGTCCTCAAATTCTGTCCGCTCATACGGTATACAGGGGTAGAAGATAAATTTCACGCCCTGTTTGATGAGCCAGGACACATGGCCGTGCGCCAGCTTCGCGGGATAACATTCCGATTCGCTCGGAATGGACTCAATGCCCAGCTCATAAATTTTTCTCGTCGAGGTCGGGGAGAGCACTACCTGGTATTTCAGCCGTGTAAAGAACGTAAACCAGAACGGATAGTTTTCAAACATGTTGAGCACTCTCGGGATACCCACCTTTCCGCGCACTGCCTGGTCCGCGGGGAGGGACTCGTAGGAGAAAAGCTTCTTGTATTTATAGTCGAACAGGTTCGGAATATTGTCCTTGTTCTTCTGCTTGCCGATACCGCGCTCGCAGCGGTTGCCGCTGATGTACTGGCGTCCGCCGGAGAAACGGTTGATGGTCAGACGGCAGTTGTTGGTACATCCCTTGCAGTTTGCCATGGTGGTGGAGTACTTGAGCGTGTTGATCTTCTCGATCGGAAGCATCGTCGTCTCCTTGTCCGCGTCATAGCGCTCGCGCGCGATCAGAGCCGCTCCGAACGCGCCCATGATGCCGGCGATGTCCGGACGGATCGCCTCGCAGTCCGCAATCTTCTCAAAGCTGCGCAAAACCGCGTCGTTATAGAAAGTTCCGCCCTGCACAACGATGTGGCGTCCCAGCTCAGAGGCGTCGGATACCTTAATAACCTTGTAAAGCGCGTTCTTGATAACGGAGTACGCAAGGCCGGCGGAGATATCCGCGACAGTCGCGCCCTCCTTCTGCGCCTGCTTTACTTTGGAATTCATAAATACCGTACAGCGCGTTCCGAGATCAATCGGGTGCTTTGCGAACAGAGCTTCCTTCGCGAAATCCTGCACCTCATAGTTCAGGGAGTTGGCAAACGTCTCGATAAAGGAGCCGCAGCCCGAGGAGCACGCCTCGTTGAGCTGTACGCTGTCCACGGTGTGATTCTTGATCTTGATGCACTTCATATCCTGTCCGCCGATGTCCAGGATGCAGTCAACCTTGGGATCAAAAAATGCCGCGGCATAGTAGTGCGATACGGTCTCCACTTCTCCCTCATCGAGCAGAAGCGCCGCCTTGATCAGGGCCTCTCCGTAACCGGTTGAACAGGAGTAGGCAATATGCGCGCTCGGCGGCATCTGAGCGTAAATCTCCTGAATCGCGCGGATGGAGGTCGCCAGCGGATTTCCGTGATTGTTGCTGTAGAAGGAATACAGAAGCGCGCCGTCCTCGCCGACGAGCGCCGCCTTCGTGGTGGTCGATCCGGCGTCAATGCCGAGGTAGCAGTTGCCCTCGTAGGACGCGAGATCTCCGGTAGCGACGTTATACTTGCTCTGGCGTTCATTAAACTTCTCGTACTCCGCCTCGTCGGCAAAGAGCGGCTCCATACGCGCAACCTCAAAGTCCATCTGCACCGTCTCCTCGAGGCGCTTCTGCATCGCGCGCAGTTCGACGGAGGCGGCGTCCCCGGCAGAGGTCATCGCGGAGCCCATCGCCGCGAAGAGATGGGAGTTCTCAGGCACGATCGTATGCTCATCGTCGAGCTTCAGGGTGCGGATGAATGCCTCTCGAAGCTCGGTCAGGAAGTGAAGCGGTCCTCCGAGGAACGCAATGTGGCCGCGGATCGGCTTGCCGCACGCAAGTCCGCTGATCGTCTGATTGACGACTGCCTGGAAAATAGATGCGGACAGATCCGGCTTGGTGGCGCCCTCATTGATCAGCGGCTGAATATCGGTCTTGGCAAATACGCCGCAGCGCGCCGCGATGGGGTAGAGCGCCTGGTAATTCTTCGCGTACTCATTCAGGCCGGAAGCATCCGTCTGAAGAAGAGACGCCATCTGGTCAATAAAAGAGCCGGTACCTCCGGCGCAGATGCCGTTCATGCGCTGCTCAATATTTCCGTTTTCAAAGTAAATGATCTTCGCGTCCTCGCCGCCCAGCTCAATCGCCACATCTGTCTGAGGCGCAAAGAACTGCAGCGCTGTGGAAACGGCGATGACCTCCTGGGTAAACGGCACCTCCAGGTGCTTTGCCAGGGTAAGTCCTCCGGATCCGGTGATGACCGGAGCCGCGGAAATGTCTCCGAGCTTTTCGCAAGCTTTTCCAAGCAGAGATGCGAGCGTGGACTGGATATTGGCGTAATGGCGCTCATAATCCGCGAACAACAGCTGGAACTGCGCGTCCAGCACCGCGATCTTGACCGTCGTGGAACCGATATCGATTCCAAGGGTATATGTAGGTCTGGTGTTTTCTGTAGTACTCAACGGGAAAATATCCTCCTTTTCTATGTGCCGGGAAACCCCGGAGCTCTATGGTATCACAGGGCGAAAAGAGCTTCCGCCCCCTGTCTCATAATAATAAGTAGGAACAATTTCATATTATACGACAAAAGATGACGAAATACAATTAGAAAATCGAGGGAGCTGGGGGCATCACGAATAAGACCGCTGCAGTCACTGCAGCGGTCTTGCCGGTCATGCTTCTTTTTTCTTTGTCTGATACTCCCGTACGAGCCGCACCACTGTTCCTGACAGCAGGAAGAGCGCGATCAGGTTCGGGATTGCCATCAGCCCGTTAAAGGTCTCCGCGACGCTCCAGAGAAGGCCTAAATCCGCGGTCGCTCCGATGATGGATACGAGAGAGTATATGACCATGAACGGTTTGATCACGCGTTCGCCGAACAGGAACTCGATACAGCGGGCGCCGTACAGCCCCCAGCCGAGCGTTGTGGAGAAGGCGAAACAGCACATCGCGATCGCGGTGAAGATGGATACCCAGTTTCCGTACGATGAGGTAAATCCCGCGATGGTAAGCTCCGCGCCGGCGTCCGCTCCGTACGTAAAATCAATGCCGCTGCAGAGGATTACAAGCGCAGTCATGGTACAGATGACAATCGTGTCCATGAAGACCTCAAAGATTCCGAAGAAGCCCTGACGGACCGCGTCGTCAGTGTCAGCGGTGGCATGGGCGATGGAACCCGTACCAAGGCCAGCCTCATTGGAAAAGATACCTCTGGAAAGCCCCTTCTTCAGACTCACAAAAAGGGAGCCCACCACGCCTCCGGTCACTGCGGACGGTGTAAAGGCGCCGCGCAGAATGGAGGAAAAGACAGACGGCACACGGTCCAGGTGTATGAAAATCACGCCCAGAGCCAGGATGATGTATAACAGGGCCATAAACGGCACGAGCTTTTCGGTAACGCTTCCGATCCGCTTGATTCCGCCCAGCAGCACCAGGCCAACCAGAAATGTGATCAGGATGCCGAGAATCAGATTCACGGTCTTTACCTGGGAGTCGGAAATGATGCCGTAGTTCAGCAGCGCCGAATCAATGGAGGCGGTGATGGTGTTGACCTGCGTGGCATTTCCGGTGCCGAATACGGTCAGGATGCCGAGAGCGGAAAATACCACGGCAAGCCACTGCCAGTTTCGTCCCAGCCCGTTCTTTATGTAATACATTGGACCGCCCACCCAGTCGCCGTGACGGTTCTTTTCGCGGAAGTGAACGGCGAGCGTGACCTCCGAAAATTTGGTGCACATGCCGAGAAATGCAGACACCCACATCCAGAAGACGGCGCCGGGACCTCCGATCGCGATTGCACCCGCGACGCCCGCGATATTACCGGTGCCAACGGTGGCGGCAAGCGCTGTACAGACCGCCTGAAACGGCGTGATGGAGCCGTCGGCAGCAGTCTCCCTGCTGAACATTTTGCCCAGCGTGACGCGGAACGTATAGCCCAGCTTCCGGATCTGGATGAACCGGGTGCGGAAGCTTAACAGCAGGCCGACGCCGATAATGCAGACCATCGCGGGCACGCCCCAGACAAAACTGTTGACGGCAGAATTGATTTGTTCGATTGTTTGAAGCATAATACAAAATTCCTTTCTGCGTGGCGGCACAGCGGCGCAGCCAGCATATTTACCTGAAATTTACATATAAATAACAGGGTATTTACCTATTATACTATAGAACATTCATCAGGAAAAGAACAAATAAAAGGGAAAATAGTACGGAATATCTTTGCGACGTTCGTCGATTTTACAAAAATACGCGGGTTTTACAGAAAATTTTCTACTTGTCCTGCGAGGGGAACTGTGGTAGACTGCTTTACAAGACAAAGGCGTCCGGAGGGTTTTGATCCTCCAGGCGCCCTTTTTGGTTTCCATGGAATACAGCCAAGTCTGAAAGAAAAAAATGAGAGGATGGGATAAATTATGAGTGCAGGAGATACCGCTTTTATGATAATCTGTGCGGCGTTTGTATTTTTTATGACACCGGGGCTCGCTTTCTTCTATGGAGGTCTGGTAAGGAGAAAAAATGTGGGAAATACCATGATGGCGTGTGTGGCGATCATGGGTGTATCCGTAGTGATGTGGGCGTTGTTTGGCTATTCGCTGTCTTTTGGCGGCAACCATGCGGGCATTATCGGGGATTTCCGCTGGTTTGGCCTGAACGGCGTGGGAATGGAGGCAGGACCTTATGCGGATACGATTCCGCATCTGGTATTCTGCATGTTTCAGATGATGTTTGCCATGATTACTCCCGCGCTGATTACCGGCGCTCTGGTTGGGAGGATGAAGTTCAAGGCGCTGTTTCTGTTCGTGATTCTGTGGTCGGTCGTCGTATATTATCCCATGGCGCATATGGTGTGGGGTGAGGGAGGATTTCTGGCCGCGATCGGCTCCGTTGATTTTGCGGGGGGTAATGTCGTGCATATCAGCTCCGGCGTCAGCGCTCTGGTACTCGCGGTTCTGCTTGGCAGGAGAAGGGGATATGAGCACACGACCTACCGGATTCACAATATACCCTTTGTACTTCTCGGAGCGTCGCTGCTCTGGTTTGGATGGTTTGGCTTCAATGCCGGAAGCGCTCTGAAGGCGGACGGCCTGGCGGCACACGCGTTTATGACATCGGCGATCTCGGCCGCTGCGGCTCTGCTTTCATGGATGGCAATCGAGGCGGTAAGAACAGGAAAACCAACGCTGGTCGGAGCGTCCACAGGCCTGGTCATCGGGCTGGTGGCAATCACACCGGGAGCCGGATTTGTTCCGATCTGGGCTTCATTTCTCATAGGTCTCCTGGTCAGCCCGATTTGTTATTTCGGTGTGATCCTGGTGAAGAAGAAACTGAAGATTGACGACGCGCTGGATGCCTTTGGCTGTCATGGTATCGGAGGGATCTGGGGAGGAATCGCAACAGGATTGTTCGCGAAATCGTCCATCAACAGCACAGCAGAATGGGACGGCCTGATATATGGAGATTACCGCCTGTTCGTGGCCCAGGTTCTGGGAATTCTCATTACGATTGCAGTGGCTGTGCTGGGAACGCTGGTCTGCTCGGCTGTGGTAAGACTGTTTACGCCGCTGCGCGTGACCGCCAAAGAGGAACAGACGGGCCTTGATATTTCGCAGCACGGTGAGAGCGCCTACCCGAGCTTCAACGGACTGGATCAGTAGAAGGAGGACAGAAGGCTATGATGATCAAGATAGAAGCGTATATAAGGGAAGAAAAATTTGAAGATGTCAAGGCAGCGCTTGACGGGATTGATGTGAACGGCCTGACGGTCTCGCAGGTCATGGGATGCGGAATCCAGAGAGGATACCGGGAAGTTGTCCGCGGTATGGAGGTGGATATGCAGATGCAGCCGAAGATCAAATTTGAGATCGTGGTCTCCTCTGAGGAGTGGGCGGAAAAAACCATAGAAGCGATCCGAAGAGCCGCCTACACCGGGGAGGTCGGAGACGGCAAGATCTTCAGTTATGAAATACGATCTGCTCTGAAAATCCGAACCGGTGAGACCGGATATGACGCAATCCAGTCCGCGGAGTGAGGAATTTCCAAAAATCTGTTGAAAACGGGGGAAAGCTCAGCTATACTAAAACATGGGTTTCGGACAAGAACCTGTCAAAATAAAAATAGAGAGGATTTTACCCCATGTATAAAGTATTGAGAGAGGAGAAGATGGCCAAGCGCGGCGAACTTACGACAGTGCACGGAACCATCCAGACCCCTGTATTTATGAATGTCGGAACGATTGCGGCGATCAAGGGAGCTGTGTCCACGGAGGATCTGGAGGGAATCAAGACGCAGGTACAGCTCTCCAACACCTATCACCTGCATGTGCGTCCCGGTGACGAGATTGTCAAGAAGATGGGCGGCCTGCATAAGTTTATGTCCTGGAACCGTCCGATCCTGACGGATTCCGGCGGATTTCAGGTATTTTCCCTGTCGGGGCTTCGCAGAATCAAGGAGGAAGGCGTCTACTTCCGCTCACATATTGACGGCCATAAGATCTTTATGGGACCGGAGGAGAGCATGCAGATTCAGTCGAATCTCGCTTCCACAATCGCGATGGCGTTTGATGAGTGCCCTTCGAGCGTTGCAGAGCGGGAGTATGTGGAGAATTCCGTGAACCGGACGACGCGGTGGCTGAAGCGCTGCAAGGACAAGATGGCGGAGCTAAACTCCAGGGAAGACACGATCAACCGCCATCAGCTTCTGTTCGGCATCAATCAGGGCGCGATCTTTGAGGATATCCGCATCCGCCATGCCCAGGAGATCAGCGAGATGGATCTGGACGGCTATGCTGTGGGCGGTCTCGCCGTGGGAGAGAGCCATGAGGAGATGTACCGGATCCTTGACGCGGTCGTACCGCATCTGCCGAGAAATAAGCCGACCTACCTGATGGGCGTGGGAACGCCGGCGAACATCCTTGAGGGCGTGGAGCGCGGCATCGATTTCTTCGACTGCGTGTACCCCAGCCGCAACGGACGTCACGGCCATGTCTACACGAACCAGGGAAAGCTGAATCTGTTTAACGCGAAATATGAGCTGGACGCCCGACCAATCGAGGAGGGCTGCCAGTGCCCGGCATGCCGCCGCTACAGCAGGGCGTATATCCGTCACCTGCTGAAAGCAAAGGAAATGCTGGGAATGCGCCTGTGCGTGCTTCATAACCTGTATTTTTACAATACCATGATGGAGGAAATCCGCGACGCACTCGACGCCGGGCGCTTTGCGGAATACAAGAAGGCGAAGCTTGCGGGCTTTGAGGAAAATGACAGGAAATAAGAGTGAAATTTTTATAAAAAGCGCAAAAAGACTTGTCTTACCTCAAAGAGTTGTGTATTATGGTAATAGTGCCGTAAGTTACGGCTTGTAAAGGAAAGAAAGAAGCAGGAGGAAGAGTCATGTTTTTAACTGAAACGGCTGCAGCCGGAGCAGGCGGACTTATTGTTATGGTCGTATGGATGGTAATCCTTTTCGGCATTATGTATCTGCTGATGATCCGTCCGCAGAAGAAAGAGCAGAAGAGACTGAAAGCCATGCTGGCTGATATGGCAGTTGGCGATGCAGTTGTGACCACAGGAGGTTTCTACGGCATCGTGATCGATATCACAGACGACGATGTTATCGTTGAGTTCGGCAACAACAGAAACTGCCGCATCCCGATGCGCAAAGGCGCGATCGCGGAAGTTGAAAAAGCATCCGAATAATGTAAAGAACGAAAGCTGTCGTTCGGTTTTCCAGAGAGATGGAAGCCGGACGGCAGCTTTTGTTTGCCGCGGCAGGAGAGTCAAAGGTATCTGTTGAACCTTTTTGCATTATTCCGATAAATGCAAAATATTATTCCGATAGCGTTGCTGTTATTCCGATAATGGAGTATATTATTATCTAAGCGAGGTGAAATACTTATGTATATATCAGTGAAACAAGCGGCAGAGAAGTGGGAACTTTCAGACAGAAGAGTACGAATCTTATGCTCAGAAGGAAAAATCCCGGGAGTTATCCGTGAGGGACGTAGTTGGAAGATTCCGGAAGAGGCAAAGAAACCGGAGGATGGCCGATATAGATCTGCAGAAAGTCTGTTAGAGATGATTGACCGAAAGAAAGCAGAATTGGACACCAGGCGCCCATTGACAGAAGGAGAGGCAGAGCGTCTTACAGAAGAATTTGTGGTGGAGTATACTTATAATTCCAATGCGATTGAAGGTAATACGCTGACCCTGCGGGAAACAGATATGGTGCTGCGTGGTCTCACGATTGATCAAAAACCGCTCAAAGACCATATAGAGGCGGTCGGACATAAAGAAGCTTTTTACTTTGTTCAGGATCTGGTAAAGGAGCAGGTGCCATTATCAGAGAGTGTGATAAAACAGATTCATTATCTGGTACTGGCAGATAAAAAAGATGACCGTGGGGTTTACAGAAGAGTTCCAGTAAGAATCATGGGGGCAAAACATGAACCGGTACAGCCTTATCTTATACAGCCTAAGATGGAGCAGCTGCTGGAAGATTATAGAAACAGCACCGAACATATCATTCCCAGGCTTGCGAGGTTCCATATTGAATTTGAAGGCATTCATCCGTTTATAGATGGTAATGGCCGTACGGGGCGGCTGCTTGTAAATCTGGAACTGATGAAAGCAGGATATCCGCCGATTGACATTAAATTTACAGACCGGGTTGCATACTATAATGCTTTTGATGAATACCATGTGAAGCACAATTTAGGTGTCATGGAAAAATTATTTGCAGGATATGTGA
>CAKNMY010000014.1 GCA_930989745.1 uncultured Lachnospiraceae bacterium
TAGTCGATCTTTGCTTTGTACTTTCCGTACTGCTCCAGATACTTGTCGTCAATACCTGCTTTTGCGGCGATCTCTGTGATCGGCCTCATCTCACATTCCTGTGCGATCTCAATGTCTGATTTGTAGCCCATAGTTAAGAATCCCCTTTCCTGAGTCGTCCGTCCTGCGTATGAGGAAGCGGGCGGTGAATTTGCTGAAACTGCAGTTCTGCGGATAACAAAAAAGCAGCATATGCCTTGGAAGGTACACATGCTGCCCAGACGGTCGGCGAAATCAGGTTCTGCGTCCCCTGTGGTTATCCACATATCCGTCAGTATTCAGAACCTTTAGGTTTGAAGAAATAATACCATAAATGATTAAAAAATGCAAGAATTTCAGAAAAAATAAACAGGAAAAAAGATTTCCGGTTTTGAATACGCGGTTAAAAAGGGGAAATATATATAGTTTATGCGGTATATTCCGTAAAATATGCGTAAAAGAATCCAGAACAGTGGTTCTGGCGGTTTATTACGAAAAATGTTACAAGTTTTTTACCAAAATGTATAAAAATCATAGGGAACGGCCGAAATGGGTTGCACTGCGACATAGAAGGGGGTATAATATAAGGCATTAGGAGAAAACTGTTTTTGGCCGCACGAGGTGCTTTGGAAAAGGAAGAGCCCCGCATGTGCGGTATTATAATGGAAGAAGCAAAGGAGTTGAAACATGTTCCAGAAAAAAAGAAAACAGATCCTGAGAAAGTGCTTAAGCCTGGCGCTTGCGCTGTCCATGACAGTGCCCGTACAGGCGTCGGCGCTGACGACCGATGGTGTGGCACAGCCTGTAGAGAGGGAGACTTCCGTTTCCCAGAGCGATACAGACAGCAGTGAAGCGCTCCAGAACGTGATGATTCGTTCTTCAGAGGACCCGCAGAACCCGCTGGGCCCGCAGGAGCCGCTGACAGGAGAGCCGTTTGAAGTGCTGGAAGAACAGCAGAACGCGGCACAGACCAATGAAGAGCAGGGCTGGATTCTGAGAGATGGGAACTGGTACTATTACAATGAGGACGGTTCCGTCAGGACTGGATGGATTTATTACAATGAGCAGTGGTATTTCCTGAGCGAACAGGATGGCAGGATGATCAGAAATGACGCCGTCAGTGACGGACAGAACTGGTATTTCCTGGACGACGAGGGTCACATCACTGTATCAGGATGGGGAAGCACGGCAGATAACCGCTGGTATTACGCAGGTGCGGACGGCATCCTGCTGAGCGGATGGCAGGAGATCGAGGAAGACTGGTATTACCTGGATTCCGAGGACTGCCACATGCATATGAACGAAGTGGTAAGCGCCGGAGAGAAGCTGTATTATCTCAATGGAAGCGGGCGCCTGCACCGTCAGGGATGGACTTCTTCGAATGGGAGATGGCTGTATGCGGGCGAGGACGCAGCGCTGGTGACCGGATGGTTTGAGATTGACGGAGAGCGCCACTATGCAGACCCGGCGACAGGATTCCAGGTGTCCGGATGGCTGTGCGATCCGGAAGATGTGAACAAATGGTACTACTTCGGAGCTGATGGCAAGATGGTCAAAGGCTGGGTCAATGACAACGGAAGCATGTCCTATACAGACCCGGAGACCGGAATCATGCAGTTTGGCTGGCAGCTGATTGACGGGTTATACTATTACTTCAACAACAGCGGCATCATGGTTATCGGCTGGCTGAACGTTGACGGCGATACATATTATATGAATGAATCCGGCGCGCTGACCGGAGGCTGGCAGAATATTGACGGCAAGACGTATTATATGAACGCAAGCGGCGTGATGCAGACCGGCTGGCAGATGATCGGCGGCATTTATTATTACTTTAACGCCGACGGTGTGATGCAGACCGGCTGGGTGCAGGTGGACGGACAGTATTACTATCTGAACGCTGACGGACATATGACGAGCGGCTGGCAGTTTGTGGATGGACAGACATATTTCCTGAACGCATCCGGTGTGATGCAGGTGGGCTGGCAGGATATCGGAGGACAGAGATATTACTTTAACGCCAGCGGACATATGCAGACCGGCTGGATCCTTATAGACGGCAAGTACTATTATATGAATGAGAGCGGTGTGATGCAGACCGGCTGGGTACTCGTGGACGGCAAGTATTATTACCTGAACGAGAAGGGAGAGCAGCAGTACGGCTGGCAGTGCATTGACGGTGATTACTATTATCTGAACGCCAGCGGCGAGATGCAGGTAGGCTGGCAGCAGATTGGGCTGTATACATATTATCTGAACGCATCCGGTGTGATGCAGGTGGGCTGGCAGGAGATCGGCGGAAGCTGGTATTTTATGAATGCTTCCGGAATCCGGCAGACCGGATGGCAGCATCAGCTCCCGGGCAGTTTCTATCTGGACGAGCAGGGCAGAATGGTGACCGGCTGGAGAGAGATTGACGGCGATCTGTACTACTTTGAGAGCAATGGCCTCATGGCGAAGAATAAATATGTGGACGGCAAGTATCTCGGCAGTGACGGCAAGTACACGGAGATCAATACCGGCAAGAAGACGATCAAGAATTATCTTGAGATCGCCATGGAACCGGTTGGAAGCACACTGTACGTATGGGGCGGCGGACACGATGATTATAATGGCGGCGACGGCGTCAGGATCGGAGTCAATCCCCAGTGGCAGGAGTGGTTTGACGCCAACGGTTCCGGATATGACTGGACATCGTACCGGTATAAATACGGATACGGCCTGGACTGCTCCGGATTTGTGGGATGGGCAACCTACAATGTCATGAACACGGAGAGCAACCAGAGAAGCTACGCCAGCACATCAACCGGTATGCCGAGTTACTATGCGGGTCTGGGATTCGGAACGTATTACGGAAATACCAGCGCGATGGAGTTCACGGCAGGCGATGTGGTCAGCATGAGCGGCCATGTCTGGATCGTGGTAGGACAGTGTGACGACGGCAGCGCCGTGATCGTACATGCGACCCCTCCGGGAGTTCAGATCAGCGGAACTGTTGCAGCCGACGGAAGCCGCGACAGCGAGGCGCGTGCGCTGGCAGAAGAGTATATGGACGAGTACTTCCCGGAATACCATGCGAAGTTTAATTTCTCAATGGGCAGCATGTCCTATCTGAAGAATGTCAACCGCATGCAGTGGGATGTGACGGGAACCAAGTATATGTCCGATCCGGACGGTTATACACAGATGGACGCAGATGAGATTCTGGAAGATCTGTTTGAAGACGAATAAGACAAGAAAGATTGCAGAGGGAGGCACCTTGTAAAGAGGGTGCCTCCCTTTTTAATAGTATTGTAAGATTTATCCCCTTTTCTTCTTTTGCAAATCTCTCTATAATAGAATTGAGTATATCGAAAAACGATAGAAAACAACAGAATATTCGGAGGATTTACATAGATGAAGAATACATGGAAGGGCATATTGGGCTGTTTTCTGATGGCGGCGCTTCTGTGCGGCTGCGGGAAGAGCGAAGATGAGAAGGAAGTGGCGCTGATTACAGACGGAGGAACTGTGGGGACAGCGTCTTTTCATAAAGAGGCATGGGATGGAATTGCGCGTTACTGCAAGGAAGAGGAGCTTACATACGGGAATTATATACCGGATGAACAGAGTACAGAAGGATTTGAGAAGGCGATCAGCGAGGCTGCGGAGAATGGCGCCAGAGTAATCGTCTGCGCGGGCGATGAGTTCTCTGAGGCTGTGGGTTCCATGCAGAGTGAGTATAAGAAGATAAAGTTTCTGCTGCTGGACGCTGTGCCGGTGGATGAGGACGGCAAGGAATATATCCGCAGGAACACGCACGCGGTGCTCTTTTCCGAGCAGCAGGCGGGCTTTCTGGCGGGCTATGCGGCAGTGACCGAAGGCTATACGAACCTGGGCTTTATGGGCGGAGAGGAGTCGGAGCAGAATATTCAGTACGGAGCCGGATTTATCCAGGGCGCAGATTACGCCTCAAAGGAAAAAGGCCTGGGAGCCGGGCAGGTGACGATCCGCTATAAGTATGAGGGCAGTGATGAACTTAAACCCAGCGTTATGGCGGACGCGAACGCCTGGTACCGGGGAGGGTGCCAGGTGATTTTTGCCTGCGGACAGCCGATGCAGACGGCAGTCCAGAAGTCCGCAGAGACCCTGGGCAAGGCGGTCATCGGATCGAATTATAACCAGTCGTCGCTCTCGGACAGCGTTGTGATTTCTGCTGTAAAGCGCGTGCAGGAGATTGCGTATCAGCAGGTGGGAGCAGCGCTTGACGGCGATTTTAAAGGAGGAGAAAAGGAGAGCCTTGGCACAGGACATGACGGGGTGGGGCTTACAATGGCATACACTACGATGACGCAGTTTACCCAGGAGAGCTACAGCGCCATATATGGACAGATGGCGGAGGGGAAGATTAAGGTGACGGGGAAGGAGATCTCCTCTGACCCTTCCGCGGCGGGAGTGGAGAATGTAACCGTACAGGTTGAGGAGGCGCAGACGGAGGAATAAGCGGAATATAAAGATATGGCGTGAGAACGCCCGGCTTCTGGCGGGGCGTTTTTCTGCTGGAAGATATTACGAAATATGCGTCAGAAGTGTTATGTTTTTGTTGCGCCAAACGAGCGAATGTGTTAG
The DNA here is from genome assembly GCA_930989745.1 of uncultured Lachnospiraceae bacterium. GTDB lineage: Bacteria > Bacillota > Clostridia > Lachnospirales > Lachnospiraceae > Egerieimonas_A > Egerieimonas_A faecigallinarum. Next base: position 4,627 of record CAKNMY010000014.1, read on the forward strand.
AGTATTTAAGGAATTATTTCAAAAGTATTACATGAAGATACAACGAGGTGAAAGGTTTGAAAAAGAAGTTTATAGCGCTGAGCCTTGCCGTTCTGATCAGTTCCTCCCAGATTCTGACAGTCAGCGCTTCCAGAGAAGATGAGATTAATCAGAGCAGGCAGGAGGCTCAAAGCGAGCTGGACGCGACTTACAGCAGAATCAGCGAGATGGAGGCGGCGCAGGAGATGCTGCTTGCGGAGATCGATGAGAAGGAACAGGAACTGGTACAGATTATATCTGCGATCGAGATTCTGGATGGCGAGATCTCTGAGAAGGAAACGCAGATTGAGCAGACGAGTGCGGACCTTGCTGCGGCTGAGGCGGAGCGCGATAAGCAGTACGAGGCGATGAAGACCCGTATTCAGTATCTCTATGAGAACGGCGGAAGCGACGCATGGGCGCAGATTCTGCTCGAGGACGGGGATCTGTCTAATTTACTGAGCAAGGCAGAGAACACGCAGCAGCTCTATGAATACGATAAGGAGAGCCGTGAAAAATTTATTACGTTAGTAGAAGAGACACAGAATCTGAAGACGCAGCTCGAGGGAGAAAAGAGCGAGCTTGAGAGCATGCAGCAGGAAAATGAATCGCAGAAGGCGCAGCTTGAGCAGATTGTAGCTGAGAAGAAGGCGGCATCGGATGATTACGAGGATCAGATTGCGGATGCCCAGAATCTGGCGGCAGAATATACGTCCATGATCCAGGAGTATAACGAAGAGCTTCAGAAGATCGAGGAAGAACGCCAGGCAGAGGAGGCAAGAAGAAAGGCAGCGGAAGAGGCGGCGCAGAAAGCGCAGCAGGAGGCGGCCCAGAAAGCTGCAAAGAGTTCCTCTTCCAAATCCTCCGGTTCTTCCAGTACTTCCGGTTCTTCCGGATCAAGCCAGTCGGGCGGGAGCAGTTCAGGCAGCAGCCAGGGCAGCGCTACCGGACAGGCAGTTGTAAATTATGCGCTCCAGTTCGTAGGCAATCCGTACGTATGGGGCGGAACCAGCCTGACAAACGGAGCCGACTGTTCCGGATTTATCATGAGTGTGTACGCGCACTTTGGTTATTCATTGCCGCATTCTTCAGCGGCGATGCGCTCCTGCGGACGCGGAGTATCTTACTCTGAGGCACAGCCGGGTGATATTATCTGCTACTCCGGCCATGTGGCGATCTATATGGGTAATGGCCAGATCGTCCATGCGTCCGATGAGAAGAGCGGCATCAAGGTAAGTTCGAATGCCGCGTACCGGCCGATTCTTGCGGTGCGCAGAATTGTCGGATAAAAAAATACATATTTGAGGCTCCTATGAGGCTTTTACAGCGCGCATTCATACCTGGTTTATAGAATGTTCACAATTTTTGTGACTTTTTCCGGTTGAAACAAAAGGTGAATTGTGATAGGATGTTTAAAGAATCGTAAAAAGTATTGCGTATTTATTAAGTAATACGGCGGTTCTGAAACCGCAGGTAAAGTTGTGAAAAGACAATTTAGGAGTAAGAGTAATGAAGAAAAAATTTTTGGCGTTAACCCTGGCAATCTTAATTGGTTCCTCACAGATTTTAACTGCCAGTGCTGCCCGGGAGGATGAGATCAACCAGAGCAAGCAGGAGGCTCAGAGCGAGCTGGATGCGACCTATGCGAAGATCCAGTCCATGGAAGCGGAACAGCAGGCACTGTTATCAGAGATTGATGCTAAGGAGCAGGAGCTGGTTCAGATCATTGCAGCCATCGACCTGCTGAATAACGATATTGCTAACAAGGAGACGCAGATTGCCGAGACACAGGAAGATCTCGCTGCAGCTGAGGCTGAGAGAGACCAGCAGTACGAGGCGATGAAGACCCGTATCCAGTATCTCTATGAGAACGGCGGAAGCGATGCATGGGCGCAGATGCTCCTGGAAGACGGAGATCTTTCCAACTTCCTTAGTAAGGCAGAGAATACTCAGCAGCTCTACGAGTACGACAAGGAGAGCCGTGAGAATTTCATCAGCATTGTAAACGAGACACAGGAACTGGAGAACCAGCTTGAAGCCGAGAAGGGCGAGCTGGAAGGCATGAAGCAGGAGAACGAGACACAGAAGCAGCAGCTTGAAGAACTTCTTGCACAGAAGAGAGCGGAATCTGACGACTACGAGACACAGATTGCGAATGCTGAGAGCATGGCAGCTGAATATACCCAGATGATTCAGGACTATAACGAAGAGCTCCAGAAGATCGAGGAAGAGCGCCAGGCAGAAGAGGCCAGAAAGCAGGCAGAAGCAGAGGCTGCAAGACAGCAGGCTGCAGAAGCTGCTCAGAGACAGGCAGAGGCTCAGCAGGAAGAAGAGACAGAATCTTCAGGCAGCAGAGAGAATTACACTTCTGTGAATACACCGGTAGAAGATACGTCAGATACATCCTCAGGTCAGGATGATACATATTATGAAGAGGAAGAAGAGGATACCACAGGAGGCTCCAGCAGTCAGGGAAGCGCTACCGGACAGGCAATTGTCAATTACGCGCTGCAGTTTGTCGGCAATCCGTATGTATACGGGGGCACAAGCCTGACAAACGGAATTGACTGTTCCGCGTTTGTTCAGCAGATCTATGCGCACTTCGGATATTCCCTGCCGCGTACCTCATCTGCGCAGCGTTCAGCGGGACGTGCCGTATCCTATGCGGACGCACAGCCGGGCGATATCATCTGCTATTCCGGTCATGTAGCGATCTATATGGGCGGAGGACAGATTGTTCACGCATCCAACAGCGCGCCGTATCCGCAGGGCGGTATCAAGGTCAGCCCGAATGCCGCATATCAGACAATCCTGTCTGTGCGCAGAATTATTAATTAGTACATAGCAGAATGCCGGGAGATTCATTGCTCCCGGCGTTTTTTTGCCTTCATGTCCTGTTTTTTCACATACATCAATTTGTCCGCTTCATTGAACAGTTCTTTGACGCTCTGACTGCCGTTCTCGTTAAGGATGTATCCGCAGGCAATTTCCAGCGGCCAAGAGCGGTCTGCGTTCTTTGCAAGGATATGCTGTTCCAGCCGGCGCAGGCTTTCCGCCACTATGTCCTCGGAGGCATTGTCCAGAAGCACGACAAATTCGTCTCCCCCGATACGGTAACAATTTCCGATTCGATCATATGTTTTCAGGATGCAATCAGCCGCATCGCAGATCAGGCGGTCGCCTTCCTGATGCCCGCAGGTATCGTTGACTGTCTTGAGGTCATTGATATCGATCATAATGCAGGCGCTCCTGTAGGAAGCGGGAGCGTCCTGGCGCTTCAGGAACGCTGCGCGGTTCCACATGCGGGTCATAACATCGGTATACGCAAGGCTCTGATAAATTTTCCCCTCTGCACTTTTGAGCATGTGTTCGTAAAAACTGTCTGCTGCAGAGACGATCAGGTGAATGCCGAAAATCAACAGCCCGATGCCGTAGAACAGAGAATACGGGGCTGAAAAGTTTGCATAAAAAATTACCAGAGCAGCAACGCTGAACAGAAAGAGAAAGACAAGTCCCTGGATGATGCGTTTCATGACTGTATTTCCGAACATCCGGATTTCCTGTATTCCAAACCGGAGAATCAGAATAATGTTTATCAGTATGAGCAGATGAAACACTGGAAGAATACTGGACAGCCGGAAGATGCGAAAAATATAAAGCAAACCAGAGATTCCTGCGGATGCCAGGTACAGCCAGGATAATATCTGCAGAACGCGGCGGTCTTCCGAAAGCATTTTTCGGATAAAAGCCAGCAGAAAGTACGGCATGAGCATAAAGGAAAAAAAGGACAGAAGCACGAAGGGGCCTGTTTTTCCTGTAAAGAGCTGCACTGCTCCGGAGTCAGTAAAAACCCATATCCCCGCCATCAGGAGGAATGCGCCGAGAGGCGGCAGTGTCTGCAGTTCACTGCCATGCACCTGCTTTCCGGAAAATACCAGATATACCAGGAAGACGGCTGCTCCGAGCACAGCGGAAATGGCAGAGAAGATAATAGAGGGAAGGTTTTGAAACAACACGTGCAGAAAGATACCGTTCTCATTCCCGAGAAAAGCATGAAACAGCGACGCTGAACTGACGGAGAGCGGCTTCGTCTCAAAGACCAGAGCTTTGCCGGCAGGATTTTCCGGAAGTTCGATCTTCTGCAGCGCCATCCCCCTCTCTCCGCAGGGATCCTCATAGGAATAGAACTCCGTTCCGTCCAGCAGCAGCCGGAAAGGGATGGAATTATTATTCACGAGGAGAACAGATTCGGCTCGCGCGTCTTCGGGGATCGTGCAGGTGAAAGTAACAGCGCTTCCCTGTACGGCTCTGTCCCAGATCGTATCGAGTTCAAGTACCGTGTCAGAACTTTTCACAGCAGTGGAAGCAGGAATAAAAAATGATTTTATCAGCGCTGCCGTCAGGACGGCAAGCAGCAGAAATAAAAGAGGCTTTCTGAGCTTCTTTGAGATTGACATAACGCATCACCTCCTGAAAAACATATAAAGCGATTTCAGTATAGCACTCCTGGAAAAGGTGTACAAGCGGGAAAAACAGGAGTGTATTCGTTGTTTATTTGTTGATATTTCTCCTGTATACTGATAACAGAGGTGACAGAATATGCAGTATAAAATATTAATTGCAGACGACGACGCGGAATTGGTGAAAATGCTCAAAAGCTATTTTGAGCTTAAAGGGTATGAGGTCCTTACGGCCGCAGACGGCGCGGAGGTGCTCGGGAGGGTGCAAAGAGAGCCTGACATTATCCTGCTGGACATCAATATGCCCAGAATGGACGGGCTGGAAGTGTGCCGTACAATCCGGGACAAGGTAAGCTGTCCCATTCTGTTTCTGACCGCAAAGGTGGAGGAACAGGACCGGATCAACGGTCTTATGATGGGAGGGGACGACTATATCCTGAAGCCGTTCAGCCTGAGGGAACTGGAGGCAAGAATTACCGCGCATCTGAAGCGGGAAGAGAGAAGACGGTCCAGATCGGAATACCGCTTCTGCCGGGAGCTGTGTATCGACTACAGCGCCCGCAGTATTCAGGTGAAAGGCCATACGCTGGAACTTACCCCCATGGAATATGAAATTGCGGAATTCCTGTCCATGAATCCGGGACAGGTCTTTGACCGGGAGCGCATTTATGAGAAGGTCTGCGGCTGGGACGCGGAAGGGGACAGCCGGGTGATCACGGAACTGGTGCGCAGGCTGCGGCGAAAGATCGCGGCGTATACGGACACGGAATTTATTGAGACTGTCTGGGGGATGGGATACCGATGGAAAAAATAAAAAATTTTTCCTTAAAGAAGACAATTTTACTCTATCTGGCGGTGAGCCTGATGGTCAGCTTTCTGCTCTCCGGGGCGGTTGTGTATGCGGCCACCCGGATTCAGTACAGGATCTGGGAAAACTATACTGATATGGAGAAGTATCAGGCGGCGGATATGCAGAGCGGAAATGATTACAGGGTGGAGCCTGCGAGACCTGCTCTGAACGAGATGAGCGCTGCAGACAGACATATTTCTGAGACGTGTGATTTTCTGGAGACCTATGCGGTGCTGGTGTTTTCCATGCTCGGAAGCGCCGCGGCGGTGGGAATGTTCTATAAGAATAAGCTGAAGCCTCCGATCGAGGAGCTGCACCACGCGTCGCAGATGATTGCGCAAAATGAACTGGATTTTCAGATCTGCTATGAGAACCGCGACGAGCTGGGGCAGCTCTGCCGGGAATTCGACAGGATGCGCGCGCAGCTTGCGGAGAATAACAGCAGACTCTGGCGCGCAGTGGAGGACGAAAAAGCTCTGCGCGCCGCCATTGCCCATGATATCCGCTCTCCGCTTGCCGTGCTCAGAGGATATCAGGAGATGCTCCTCGAATTTGCTCCGACAGGAACTCTGAGCTGTGAAAAAATCACGGAGATTCTGCGGGATGGAATGAATCAGATCGACCGTCTGAATGGGTTTATCGAGACAATGAGGAAAATGACGCGGCTGGAGGAGAGAGAGATTTACTATGCGCCGGTGGATCCGGCAGGGCTGCGGGAAGAGATTGAGAAGACAGCCGGCGTGCTGTGCAGAGAAGCCGGGAAGAGCTTCCGGGCTGCGGTCACGGCATGGCAGCCCGGGGGAAGTACATTTCAGGCAGACCGCGAACTGATTCTGGAAGTTGCGGATAACCTCATACAGAATGCTGCGCGTTATGCCGGAGAACATGTGGATATACGTCTGTCCTGCCGCGGGGAAGAGCTGACAGTGGAAGTTGTTGATGATGGCGAGGGATTTTCTCAAAATACGGATACGGTGACAAAACCATTTTACCATGGAGACTCCAGGGATAATCTGCAGCACTTCGGCATGGGCATGTACATCAGCCGCGTTTACTGCGAGCGGCACGGAGGCAGGCTGATAACAGAGAATACGCGGGAAGGCGGCGCGGCGGTAAAAGCAATATTCAGCGGGAGAACGTAAAAACACGAGACGTTCTCCCGTTGCTTTTTTGTTGTGATTTGGGCAGTATACTTTCCTTATCAAAAGGAAAGGCGGGATAGTATGAAAGCGATTATAAAGAGAGAACTGAAAAATTATCTGAGAAATCCGATTCTCTGGATCGGCCTTGTGATTGTGGCGGTCAGCATGTATCAGATGCTGGCGCCGTATCTGGGAATACATTATTTCAGTTCCGATCAAGAGGTACAGGAGAAAACGGTCAGCGTGATCACGGACGCCGATGTGACGGAGGGATATCTTCCGTCCACGCCGGAGCAGCAGCTTGCGGTGGGAAAAGAACTTCTGCGCGAATCGCTGATGGAGGAAGCGCAGATGAGCGGGAGCGAGATCGAAGAGCTGATGCGTGGGCTTGAAGGGAAAAATGTGGAAGAATGCGTGGCGTATCTCGAACAGCAGGGCATCTACGGGGCGCGGTATCCTTTCGAGGACGCCGAATACCATCAGGGCAGCGCTGCGGAAGTCAATCAATATATAGAAGAAAAACTTGAGGAATGCCCCTATTCCGAATATTTTTCGAGAAAGTTCGCCGACAGCTGCAGCCTGCATATGGGATTCTTCTCAACGGTGCTTCTTGCGTTTCTGTTTCTGCAGGATACGAGAAAGAGCACATACGAACTGCTGCACACGAAGCCCCTGACGGCGATGCAGTATCTGCTCGGCAAGATCTTTGGCGGATTTCTGATCATTCTGATGGTTCTGGCGCTCTTGAACCTTCTGTTTTTCGGCCTGTGCGCGGCGCATGCGCATGAGGCGGGATTCACCGCGGAGCCCTGGAGCTTTCTGAAATATACCGCGCTGTATATTCTGCCAAATGCGCTGATGATCCTGTGCGTATATACCATAGCGGCGCTGGCGTTCCGCACGCCGATTCCGGCCGCGCCGCTGCTGATTATCTACATAATCTATTCCAACATGGGAAGCAGGGGACCGGACGGATACTATGGATATTACGGAAGGCCGCTGGCGATTATGGTGAGATTCCCGGGGCGGTTCTTTGAGACGGGAGCGCCGCCCATGGCGATGATGAACCAAATCTTTCTGCTGTTTGCTTCAGCGGCTTTGATCGCGCTGGCAGCGGTTATATGGAAAAAGAGGAGGATCTTCCGATGAGAAAAGAGATAAAAATTGCGCTTCCTACATATAAAGTTCTGTATTCCGCGGCTTTTTTCGTAATCCTGAGCCTTGTCAGAACCGTGGTATACGCGGATGAGATTGGAATAGCCATGGAAGCGCCGGCATCAGCGCTTGCCGCGGTATTCTGCGCAGATACTTACCTTATGGAAATACACAGCAGAAGAAGAGAAGTTTTCCGGCTGTATGACGAAAAAAGACAGGCGCGCGCCGTACGCAGGAGGCTGGCAGCCCAGATCCTGTATCTGACCGCATTGTCCGCGCTCGGCTACGCAATGTTTTACTGGCAGAAGCCGTATGATCCCGTGAATGCAGGACTGTCGGAGACGGCTCTGTTCGGGATTTCGATTGCGGCGATCGCAGGCAGCATCTTCTTCTGGGGCGTGCTGTCAATGACGGTCTGCAATCTTTTCCGAAATCAGTGGGCAGGCATCGGCGCCGCGCTCGTGCTCTGGACTGTACTCAGCTCTAGGGCAGGCGACAGAATGCTGGGAAACTGGAATGCCTTTTCCTTTACCTTCCGGACGATAGAAGAGGGGATGGATTTTGGATGGCTGTACGGCAAGAGTCTGACCATACTCGCCGCGGCGGTTCTTCTGGCAATGGTTCCGTATATTTTAAAGAAGAGAGGATGAGAAGAGTATGAGTATAAAAATAAGAAATCTGACTGTAACGTTCAAAAACGGAGTGACCGCCGTCAATCACGCGGATCTGGAAATCCCCAGCGGCGTCTTCGGACTTCTGGGAGAAAACGGAGCGGGCAAGACGACGCTGATGCGGGTGCTCACAACCGCTCTGAAGCCCACAGCCGGCGAAGTGACATTAAACGGCATCCCGTACAGCGAGAGCAATTATAACCGTATCCGCAGCAGAATCGGATATCTTCCCCAGGAGATAGATCTGTATCCGAATCTCACTGTTCAGGAATGCCTGGAATACATGGGAGAACTCTCCGGTGTGGAGATCAGAGAGTGCCGCAGGCGTATCGGAGAATATCTGGAGAGGACGAGCCTGACGGAACACCGCAGAAAAAAGATGCGCCAGCTCTCCGGAGGCATGAAGCGCCGTGTGGGACTGATCCAGGCGCTTTTAAATGAACCGGAATTTCTGATCGTGGATGAACCGACCACAGGACTGGATCCTGAGGAAAGAATCCGGATACGAAATCTTCTCGTGGAATTCTCAGAGAATCGTACCGTGCTGTTCTCCACACATGTGGTTGAGGACCTGGCGGCGACATGCAGCAGGCTTGCGGTTATGAAAAAGGGGAACTTTCTGTATTCCGGCAGCGCGAGGGAACTTCTCGGAATGGTCAGAGGGAAAGTATGGGACTGCTGCGTAAGTGATGAGGAAGCGGCGGGAAGGCTGGAGAGAGCATATCTTGTATCAGCCAAACAGTATGCGGACAGCGGAGTACGTCTCAGAATCATAAGTGAGAAAAAACCTCAAAATACAAGCGCGTGCATGCCGTGCGAGGCGACGCTGGAAGACGCGTATATCTATGTGTCAAACAGGAACGCGCAGACAGAGTAAATGTTCTTGACAGATATGCCCAATCAGATATGATTAGGGGAGAGAACAAAAGAAAGTCTGCGCTGGAACCGCAGAATAAAGGAGGGAACTTGCGATGGCACAGCACGTGATTGTCACAGACTATGATCCGCAGTGGCGGGAGAAGTACCTGCGGGAGGAAGAGAATATAAAGGAGATTCTGGGGGAAAACTGTATCGCGGTATATCATATAGGAAGTACTTCGGTTCCGGGCCTTGCCGCCAAGCCGATCATTGATATCATGCCGGTGGTCAGGAGCCTGGAAGAAGCGGACCGCGTGTCGGGAGCGTTTGAAAAAGCGGGTTATGAATATCTCGGAGAATTCGGGATAGCCGGGCGGCGCTATCTGCGAAAGGGAAGGGAGGAGCGGACACATCAGATCCACATTTTCCAGGCGGACGATACCGCGAATATTGAACGCCACCTCGCTTTCCGCGACTATATGAGAGCGCATGAGAAGGAGCGGGAGGAGTATGCCCGCCTGAAGAAGAGTCTGGCTCAGAAATTTCCATACGATATTGAGAGCTACTGTGACGGAAAGGACGCGTTTGTGCGCGCGATGGAGGAACGGGCGCTTGCGGAATATGACGGCATCTGGGACCGGCTGTACCTTGCGGCCAGAAAGGTACAGCATCCCAGGGAGGTTTCTCCTTTTATCGAAGCCGGAGGCGTCGCGGCCGCGCTTGTCACGGAGCGGGGATCGATTTATGTCGGCGTCTGCATCGACACGGCATGTTCTCTGGGAATGTGCGCGGAGAGAAATGCAATCGCAAATATGATCACAAACGGGGAGAGCCGTATCCGAAAGATCGTTGCGGTCATGGGAGACGGAAAACCCGGCATGCCCTGCGGCGCCTGCCGTGAATTCATGATGCAGCTTGGCAGCGACAGCGGGGAGATTGAGTTTTTATGCGATTTGGATTCCAGGCGGACGGTACGGCTGGGAGATCTCGTTCCGGACTGGTGGGGAACGGACAGATTTGAGTAATACGAGTTCGCGGAGCTGCCGCAGCGAAGAGGCGAAAAATTCTAAAAATTTTAGCACTCAATGCTTGACATGGCTAACAAAAGGTGTTATATTCACGATAGAACAAGAAAATCACAAGCACACCTGAGCAACAAGGAGGTTCTGTTTATGAATATAAGTAAATTTACCCAGAAATCCATTCAGGCTGTACAGGATCTGGAGAAGACCGCATACGAATACGGCAACCAGGAGATTGAGCAGGAGCACCTGCTCTATAACCTGCTCCATCAGGAGGACAGCCTGATCCTTAAGATGATAGAGAAGATGGAGATCCAGAAGGAGCATTTTCTCAACAATGTACAGAAGGCAATCGAGGCGCGCGTGAAGGTATCCGGCGGACAGCCGTATATCGGACAGTACCTGAACAAGGCGCTGGTGAGCGCGGAGGACGAGGCAAAGGCGATGGGCGACGAGTACGTCTCCGTGGAGCATCTGTTCTTGTCTCTGCTGAGAAATCCGAGCCCGTCCATGAAGAAGCTGTTTCAGGAATACGGGATCACGAGAGAGCGATTTCTGCAGGCGCTCAGCACCGTGCGCGGCAATCAGCGCGTGACGACCGATAATCCGGAAGCAACCTACGATACACTGAACAAGTATGGCCAGGACCTGGTGGAGAAGGCGAGAGATCAGAAGCTCGATCCGGTCATCGGCAGAGATGCTGAGATCCGAAACGTGATCCGCATTCTTTCCAGAAAGACGAAGAATAACCCTGTGCTCATCGGCGAGCCCGGCGTCGGCAAGACGGCGGCAGTCGAGGGGCTGGCGCAGAGAATTGTCCGCGGCGACGTGCCGGAAGGACTGAAGGATAAGAAGATCTTCGCGCTGGATATGGGCGCTCTGGTCGCGGGCGCCAAGTACCGCGGCGAATTTGAGGAGCGTCTGAAAGCAGTGCTCGAGGAAGTCAGAAAGAGCGAGGGAAATATCATCCTCTTCATCGATGAGCTGCACCTGATTGTAGGCGCGGGCAAGACCGAAGGCGCTATGGACGCGGGAAATATGTTAAAGCCCATGCTGGCAAGAGGCGAGCTGCACTGTATCGGCGCGACAACACTTGATGAGTACCGCCAGTACATTGAAAAGGACGCTGCTCTGGAGCGCCGTTTCCAGCCGGTAATGGTGGATGAGCCGACAGTGGAGGATACGATTTCCATTCTCCGTGGATTAAAGGAGCGCTACGAGGTATACCACGGCGTAAAGATCACGGACAGCGCGCTCGTGGCTGCCGCGACACTCTCCGACCGCTATATTTCCGACCGTTTCCTGCCGGATAAGGCGATCGACCTGGTAGATGAGGCGTGCGCGCTCATCAAGACCGAGCTGGATTCCATGCCGACCGAGCTGGATGAGAAGCGCAGGAAGATCATGCAGATGGAGATCGAGGAAGCTGCGCTGAAGAAGGAGACGGATAATTTAAGCCGTGAGAGACTGGAGAATCTGCAGAGGGAGCTTGCTGAACTCCGGGATGAGTTCAACAGCCAGAAGGCGCAGTGGGAGAATGAGAAGACTTCTGTGGAGAAGCTCTCAAAGCTGCGTGAACAGATCGAGGATATGAACCGCCAGATTCAGGACGCTCAGCAGAGGTATGACCTCAATAAAGCGGCAGAGCTGCAGTACGGCGAGCTGCCGAAGCTGCAGAAGCAGCTTGAGATCGAGGAGGAGAAGGTGAAGAACGCGGATCTCTCACTTGTGCATGAGAGTGTGACGGACGAGGAAATTGCCCGGATCATCTCCCGCTGGACAGGAATTCCGGTGGCGAAGCTGACGGAAGGCGAACGCACGAAGATCCTGGCGCTGGAGTCTGAGCTGCACAAGAGAGTCATCGGCCAGAACGAGGCGGTCGTGAAGGTATCCGACGCAATCATCCGCTCCAAGGCCGGCATCAAGGACCCGACGAAGCCGATCGGTTCGTTCCTGTTCCTCGGACCTACAGGTGTCGGCAAGACCGAGCTTGCCAAGACGCTTGCCGCGACGCTGTTTGACGATGAGCAGAATATGGTGCGTATCGACATGAGCGAGTATATGGAGAAGTATTCCGTATCCCGCCTGATCGGAGCGCCTCCGGGATACGTCGGCTACGAGGAGGGCGGCCAGCTCACGGAGGCTGTCAGAAGAAAACCGTACTCCGTCGTGCTTTTTGATGAGATTGAGAAGGCGCACCCGGATGTCTTCAACGTGCTTCTGCAGGTGCTCGATGACGGACGAATCACGGATTCCCAGGGAAGGACCGTGGACTTTAAGAATACCATCCTGATTATGACCTCCAACATCGGTTCCTCGTATCTGCTGGACGGCATCCAGGAGGACGGCGAGATCAGCGAGCAGAGCAGCGAGATGGTAATGCAGGATCTGAGAGCGCATTTCCGTCCGGAATTTCTGAACCGTCTCGACGAGATCATCATGTTCAAGCCTCTGACCAAGGAGAACATCGGCAGCATCATTGACCTGCTGGTAGCGGATCTGAACCGCCGCCTGGCGGATCAGGAGCTCTCTCTGGAACTCACTCCCGCGGCAAAGCAGTTCGTGGTGGACGGCGGCTACGATCCGGTCTACGGCGCACGTCCGCTGAAGCGGTTTCTCCAGAAATATGTGGAGACGCTCGCCGCGAAGCAGATCCTTTCCGGCAGCGTGAATGTGGGCGATGTCATATTGATGGACGTCGAAAACGGACAGTTGACAGCGCGCGCGAAACGTGTATAATTGGTACCGGAGTGTAAAAGGAGGAAGTGCGATGGTACCGAAAGACCCGGTCATGCTGTTAAGCTATATTAACACTCAGCTCAGAGACTTTTATCCGAATCTCGAGGAATGCTGCAGAAGCCTGAGTGTGAAGGAAGAAGAAGTGAAGGAGAAGCTGGCGATGGTCGATTATTATTATGATGATCGGCAGAACCAGTTTGTATAATGAGAAATCCCCAGGCAGTTGTTTGATGAGAAACAGCTGCCGGGGGATTTTTGCTGCTATTTCGTATTTCCATGGAGGATAATGGAAAGTGTCTGCAGCAGTTTTGCAGTATCCCCTCGTTTGTATGCCATTAAGCTCGGATAGAGATAGATAAAGCCATTATATCGTGAAGCGGAAATTGCCCGCTCTTTGAAATCGGAATAACGTAGCTCATACCCTGATTTTTGCAGTTCGTAATAGTATAAAACAAGGTTCTTTTCGCTAAACCACCCTGCAAGATCGATATAAAATGGAGCATACCGGCAGAATCCAAAATCAATAATACGCGGCTCGCCGCCGCAGTCGTATATATGACTTCCGTCTGGTGTCTGTAAATCCCCATGCGTCAAAGTCATACAGCCGCTCTCGCGGCAAAGCTCTGTCATTTCGCCGGCAAATAGTTTAGCCTTTGCATACAGCTTTGGCATGTATTTTTCAAAATGAGCTGCAAAATTGTTATTATCAGCTATTTCTTTCTCCATGTGTGAAAGAGAAAGCGTCGATGTGACTGTATTCCAATAGCTTTCATCTGCTGTGGGAAGCCAGCTCATTTCATGGCCTTTATCCAGGTTTTTTATGTGGACTTTGGAAAGGGAGTGAGCAACTTTTGAAAGCCATTTTATATCGGTGGGGTCATGGTGTTTCTGGAGCCCCAAATCTTCCATGGCGATCCACTCCTGCGTATCAGAAACTGTGTCATTGGAAAAAGAAACCGGCGAACATTGCTTTTGCCTGGTCAGGTGTACCATTGCGCAGCGTTCTTTCAGATCAGTGCGTTTGAAAATAATTGTACGCTCTGTGCCATTTTGCAATATAAGCCGCTTTCGGAGTATTTTTGCTCCGGAATAGCCCTGCTCACTGTCAGCCATTTCGGCGTTTTCAACGGATTCTATTTTTCCCCAATGCATTAAATCGGCCAGACCCTGCGCTAAATCATATTCTGTCATGTGGTTTTTTATCACCTTTCTCTTTGTCAATATATTGCTCTATGATACCGGATTGTTCCGTACTTTCTACTCTCACAATCCTCAAGATAAGAATATCAAAATTTGGAAAATAATGCCATGCATCAGGACAAAAACAGGCTGGCTTACAGTTACAGCTCAGGAAGGGGCTGGCGGTCTGAAATTCTTTGCTGGATTTCAAAAGAAATTCCATTGACATTTTATAATTTTGCATTATAATTTCAGATATTTATACTGCGCACTGATAGGAAAGGAGTGTTACAATTGGGTGTATTACAGCAGATTTTAAATGATTCGGGAGTTTTTCAGTACGGGCTTGTGGATGTCTCCGACATAAAGTTTTCACAGGAGGTACGGGGCATGTGCGAGGTGAATACCTGTCAGAAGTATAATAAGACATGGGCCTGTCCGCCCGCGATCGGTACAGTGGACGAATGCCGGGAACGCGTGCAGCAATATGATACCATGGTGGTGTTCAGCGTCAAAAGTGATCTGGAGGATTCTTTTGATTACGAAGGAATGGTGGCCGGCGGGGAAAAATTCAAGCAGGTCTGTCTGGATGTGGACAGGGCGATTCGCCGTCACGCGGACGACTTTTTATTGCTGGCAAACGAGGGATGCGATAAATGCAAAGAATGTACCTATCCGGACGCGCCGTGCCGTTTCCCGGAACAGACACACGGTTCTCTGGAGGGATACGGCATATTCGTCAGCGAGCTGGCAAAACAGGCCGGAATTAATTACATCAACGGTGCCAACACGGTTACTTATTTTGCCGGCATAGCCTGCAGCTCCGATATGCTGTCAAAGCTTTGGGATTAAGTGGGGTTTTAAGACCTGAAGAAGAGAGTTCTGCTGCGAACTGTCTTACTTCAGGTCTTTTTTTGAGTATTCCAGAAGCTTGATGAGAATTTCCAGCAAAATGAGCAGAAAACTCGACGCGCTGCCGGAGTATGGCTTCTGGAACATGGGTTTCTCAGTGGACGAGAACGACGTTCTGACCATGCACATCTTACCCGCCGCGGGGGTGTGGGAAAATGAGAACGCGGCGCTGTCGATCGTATTAGACAGCTACCGCGAGCTGTTTGACCTGACGGAAGTAAGAAGGGTGAGAAATGAAATTTGAACTGGTAAAGGCTGATTTTCAGAATTACATAGATAAGGATGAACTGACAATAGATGAAATTCTGGGGCTCGTTCTCGACATCGTGACGGACGCAGAGAGGGAGTCAGGAAAGAAGTTAAAAAAGTTTGGAACGGGCGGCGAGGAGCTTCCAAACAGAATGATTCAGCTCTCGCGCCTTATCCGCGGCATCTATACAGAGCACGCGGAGAAACTGGAGGAGGACGATGACAGGTTAGAGGGCTTTATGGAGAAAATCGGAGAGATTGAGAGCCAATTGGAGGAAGTCCAGAAAAGCCGCGGTCAGGTTCGCAGGCAGAAGGAACTCGCTGAAGAAAAATTGTCCGCACTGGCGGTTGAGGAGGAAAAACTGCAGATTGAGAGAGAAGAGTGTGAACAGGCGGAAAAACGGCGGGAAATGCTGAAGAAGAACTGCGAGGCGCTGCGAAAAGAGCTTGATGAGGCGGAGCGCTGTGACCTCGAGCCGCTGGAGAGTCGATATGAGGAGCTGAAAAAGAGACGGACGGCACTTGCTGAGCAGCTCGGGGAGCTTGACAGGCTGCAGAGCGAAGAACAGACGCTTGAGCGGCAGGAACAGGAGAGCGCAGAGAAAAAGCGGATTTCGGAAGAGCATATCCGACAGATGAAGCAGAGCATTGCGGCAATACAGGGTGAAATTACGGAGCTCTCCGGCAAGGAGCAGAATTGTCAGAGCAGGCTTGGCGAGCTTGCTCAAGAGAAATCCGCGAAGGAATTTAAGCTCGCGACAATTCGTAACGCGATGGAACAGTTCGAAAGGACGGAGCTTCGGATCGCGGAGGAAGGGACGTGTGTCGGCGTGCAAATACAGCGAGCCGGGGAATATTGGTTTTGTCGATGTGAGATATGAAGCGTTAGTGCGTCCGGCAATGTATGTATCATCAGATTATTTTACACAGTGCGGCAATATACGATTTATCCAGAGAAAAGCATAATCAGAGACAGGCAGAAATGTATAAATCAGAATAAACGGTATCCTATCCCCTGATGCGTCACGCATCGGGGGATTTACTTTTCCTCTGTCAAAATCTGTTCAGATCAGTTATAATATTAAAAGAGCAAATTTAATCAGTATAGGGAGGTTTTATGGAAACACAGAGAGAATGCATTGGAAAAATCAAAGAGAATATCCGCCGCGTGATCATCGGCAAGGAGGAGACGGTCAATCTGCTCCTCACAGCGCTCGTTGCCGGCGGGCACGTCCTTCTGGAGGATGTGCCGGGAACAGGTAAGACAATGCTTGCGAAGTCGCTTGCGAAGTCAATCGACGGGGAGTTCAGCCGTATTCAATTTACGCCGGATTTGCTGCCAGCTGACGTGACGGGGTTGACGTATTATAATCAGAAGGAGGGCAAATTTATCTTCAAGAAGGGTCCTGCTTTCTGCAACGTGCTGCTGGCCGATGAGATCAACCGCGCCACGCCGCGTACGCAGTCGAGCCTTCTGGAATGTATGGAGGAACATCAGATCACGGTGGATGGCGTGACATATCCGCTGAAGCGCCCGTTCTTTGTGGCGGCAACTGAGAATCCGGTGGAGACACTGGGAACCTTTCCGCTGCCGGAGGCACAGATGGACCGTTTCTTTATGCAGCTTTCTATGGGAATGCCGACTGCAGGGGAGGAACTGCAGATTCTGGAGCGGTTTGAGAAGGCGCAGCCGCTGGAGGAACTGCAGCCTGTGTGTTCCTGCGGGGAGCTGGAGAGCGTGATGGATGCGTGCCGCAGTGTGTACGTCCATCCGGAGCTCAAGCGGTATCTTGTTGAGATCACAGGCGGAACGCGGGAGTACCCGGATGTGGTCTCAGGAGTGAGCCCCAGAGGAACGCTCGCTCTCTTCGCGGCGGTGCGTGCCCATGCGCTTGTGTGCGGCAGGGAGTATGCAGTGCCGGAGGATGTCAAGGCAGTTGCTGTGCCTGTGCTGGCACACAGGCTGATTATGAGCAGAGGAATCTCAGGCGCCGTCGGAGGGAAGCAGGTGATCGAAGCGATCCTTGAAAAGGTTCCCGTTCCGACGGAGAAATGGACGGGTGTATGACAGTAATATTTCTGATAGCGGGAGCGTTTCTGGCAGTTTGGCTGCTGGAGACAGTTTACCGAAGGTTCTGGTCTAACGGGCTTACCGTCAATGTGAAATTTCAGTCCGCGCCCGTGTTTGAAGGAAATACCGCCTCGCTCACCGAAACGATAGAGAACAAAAGCTGGCTGTTTATGCCGGTGCTCCAGGTCGGGTTTCGCGTGGACAGAAACTTAAAGTTCCCTGAAGATGAAAATGCGGCAGTGTCCGATATGCTCTATGAACGTGATGTTTTTTCTGTGATGTTCTACCAGAAGATCACGAGAAAAATACAATTTGAGGCGGCAAAGCGCGGATATTATATGATCAATAAGGTGGAACTGATGACAAAGAGTCTGCTCGCAGACGCAGAGTTTCATGAGAGCGCGGAGGTGTTTACGTATCTCTACGTCTATCCGCGGATGATCGGCGTGGACTCGCTGGATGTGATCTTCCGGAAAATGATGGGAGAGATCACGGCGCAGCGGCGGCTTTATGAGGATCCGTTCGCATTTCGCGGGCTCAGAGAGTATACGCCGGGCGACCCATTAAATAAGATCAACTGGAAAGCGTCGGCGCGCGCGATGAACACACTTGTAAACGTTCACGACTCGACAGAGTCGGCTCGCTGCCTGTTTCTGCTTGATATTGGGGATGAAGGCATCCTGCGCTTTGAGAAGGTGCACGAGGAGGGAATCCGCCTCGCCGCGAGCCTTGGCGCGCAGATGGTGGACAGGCAGATTCCGGTCGGGCTTTTGTCGAACGGGACGGATCAGATCACGGGAGAAACGATTTATCTGGAGCCGGGAAGCGGGCAGCGGCAGAAGAACCGTCTCTTTGAGAGCCTGGCGAGGTTGAAAATTGAGGAAAATCCGGAGCCGTTTCATGGGCTTATGAGGCGGTATTTGCCGGAAATTACACGGGAGCATCCGCTGTGCGTACTGATTACGAGAAACCAGCGCCCGGAGCTTGTGGAGGCGGCGCGGGAGATTACGCGCACCGGAGCCTCACTGCTGTGGATTGCCACGGTTACGAGGGATATTCCCTGGAAGCTCGAGCGCGCTGCGGGTTTTGAGATCATCCATTGGGAGGTGAGAGGATGAGACAGGCAGGTATCAGGCTTCTTGTATGGCTGCATGCCGTTTTTGTGCTCGCGGCGATCGGCGGCGCGGCGTTCGGCTATCTGAAAGTGGAAGCGGCTGCAGCGTATGCGCCGCTGATGTTTCTGATTGTGCCGGTTGTGCTCTCGGATTTCGCGGTACATAAAATTAAAAATATTTTTGGAATTCTCCTCTGCCTTGCGCTCTGTCTGGCGCTGACAACCGTACTTCCTTTCGGGAGAATCACCCGCATTGTCATTGCAGCCATGACAGTGGCGGCGGTATGGTGGCGGTTCAGTTCGCGCACCATCGACTCGCTGAATGCGCTGGAGGCTCCGTCGTATTACATGATGATTCTGTTTGCGGGACTCGGCATTGTGGGAATGGTGATGAAGAATACGATGTATCAGAACCTCATCGCGCTTTCGGCGTGTGCGGATTTGCTGATCGCGATTGTATATCAGCACAGGAAGCGAGTGGAGGAATATTGCGGCAATAATCAACAGCTATACAGGTTCCCGGGCGCGCGGATTCTGGGAAAGTCGAAGGGAGCCTCTCTCGTGGTATGCATAGCTGCAGCTGCTGGTATGGTGACGTTTTTGCTGCTGCGGCCGCAGCGGCTTGTCTACGGGCTGCTTGAATTTGTGCGCCGGCTGCTCACATGGCTGTTCTCAGGAATCAGGAACGAACCGAGCGAACCGTGGATTCCGCCTGAAGAAAATCTGCCTGAAGAGGAATTTAAACTGATAACCGGCGATGAGGATTCCATCCTGAATCTGATCTGGGGTATTCTGGAATTTTTAATGTTTGCCGCGCTGGCGATTATCGCCATAGCGCTTGTGCTGCGTCTCATCTGGATAATCTACCAGCGATACACGGCAAACATTCAGGAAAACGGAGACAGGCTGGAGGCGATTAATCCGTTTGAAACTATAGAACGTCTGCGCCGGGAGCCGCGCCCCAAGCGGGAGCCGGGCGAGGGGTTTGGAACGCCTAATCAGGTGGTGCGCAGAATCTACAAAAAAGAAATAAAAAAGGGAGGCAATTCCCCGGAACCCTGGCATACGCCCAGGCAGCTCGAGGAGTCGGCAGCGCTTCTCGACGACGAGGTGCGCCGGGAATTTCATGAGCTGTATGAGAAGGCGCGGTACAGCCCCGACGGGTGCAGCAAGCAGGACAGCGCCCGGATGAAACAGCTCAGACCCCAAAGACGGGAGAAAACAGACTAAAAAGTGAGGGACAGAAATGATAAAAAATATGACTGAGGGTAATCCCATACGGCTGATCTTCGGGTTTGCCCTTCCGATCATGCTGAGCAGTATTGTGCAGCAGTTTTACCAGATCACAGACACGATGATTGTGGGGCAGTTCGTGGGAGTCAGCGCCCTGGCGGCAGTCGGCTCATGCGGCGGAATTATCACCATGGTGCTGGGATGGGCGGGCGGCCTGACCAGCGGGTTTTCCATTCTGATTTCCAAGAGCTTCGGAAGCCGGGATTATAAGCGGATGTCCGAATATTTTATGAATGCGGTATTTCTCTGCGCGATGATCGCGGCGGGGATGACGGCAGTTCTGCAGCTCATCCTTCCGTGGCTTGTGGACGTGGTCAATACGCCCGATGAGCTGCGCGCGGATGTGACAATGTATATTCGCATTACGTTTTGGGGACTTGCAGGTTCCTTCCTGTATAATTTGCTCTCAAGCGTTCAGCGCGCAATGGGAGACTCGAGGACTCCGCTGATTTTTCTTGGGATCTCGGTTGTGGCAAACCTGGGAATGGATATACTCTTTGTGGGTCCTCTGGGAATGGGCGTCTGGGGAGCCGCGCTGGCGACGATCCTGTCGCAGCTTTTTTCCGGGCTGCTGTGCCTGGCCTTTGTGCTGAGAAAGCATAAGATACTGCTCACGGCCAATTTCCGGGAATCTATTCAGAAACGTACGATGGGAGAGATGTTAAAGCTCGGCGTTCCGATGGCGCTGCAGTTTTCGATCACTTCGCTTGGAAATGTGCTGATTCAGTCTGCTCTGAACGCGCTTGGAACTGTGTATATCACCGCATTTACGGCGTCCAGCAAGATCCAGGGCATCTTTATGAGTATGTTCAGCTCGATCGGAGCGGCTGCATCCACCTATGTGGGGCAGAACACGGGAGCGGGAAAGATCAGGAGAGTCCGCCAGGGCGTGCGCGACTGTCAGATCGCGGCGCTGATTTTCAGCGCTGTGGCAATGATCTTTCTGTCGCTTACGGGCCAGTATCTCGTGAAGATCTTCAGCTCGGACATCACAGGGCCGATCCAGGAGGCGTGCAATCAGTATTTCCGCCTGGTTCCGTTCTTCTATCCGTTCCTGAGCGCGATCTTCCTTTACCGGAACGCGCTGCAGGGCATGGGTTACGGATTTGTGCCCATGCTGGGCGGCGTCGGAGAACTGGCGGCGAGGACGATCAGCTCCATGGTGCTCGCGCCAAGGATCGGATTTTTGGGAATCTGCCTGGGAGAGCCGCTGGCATGGATCTTCGCGCTGGTTCCGCTGGTGCCGTATTACTTTTATGCAGTCAATAAGTGGAAGAGAACAGAGGAGTAAATGTTTATGAGAGAATACGGTGATGCCTGTGTGTACGGTTCGTTTGCGCAGGTATACGATACCTTTATGGACAACATTGATTACCCGCAGTGGGAGAGCTATTTAAAAGGGCTTCTGCAGTCATACGGCGTGGACGGCGGACTCGTGCTGGAGCTGGGCTGCGGCACCGGGAGCATGACGGAGCTGCTCGCCGCGGACGGATATGACATGATCGGCGTGGACAATTCCGAGGATATGCTGGAGATCGCGCAGGAAAAAAAGAGCGCGTCCGGCAGCGATATCCTCTACCTGCTCCAGGATATGCGGGAATTTGAGCTGTACGGGACTGTCCGCGCGGTCGTGAGCGTCTGCGATTCCATGAATTACATTCTGGAGGAGGACGAGCTGCTGCAGGTCTTCCGGCTCGTGAATAATTATCTCGATCCCGGCGGCGTCTTCATCTTTGACATGAACACCCGCTATAAATATGAGCAGATCGGCGACGAGACGATTGCGGAGAACCGCGAGGAGGGCAGCTTTATCTGGGACAACTATTTTGATGACGAGAGCGGCATCAATGAATATGAGCTCGCCATCTTCATACCCGAGGGAGAGGACGGGCTGTACCGAAAGTATGAAGAGCTTCACTGCCAGAGAGCGTATGAGATCGGGGATATCCGGCGGCTGCTGGAACAGGCAGGGCTTCGTGTGGAGGCGGTCTATGACGCGTTTACGCGGGAAGAGCCGCGGGAGGACAGTGAGCGCGTGTACTTTGTGGCGCGGGAGTGCGTGAAGCAGAACGGATGACAGGTATTCAGAAAGGCAGGAAAGCTGCGGCAGAAAGTTGCAGCTTTTCTGCCTTAGTTGTTGCCAGCCGCAGGTTCCGATGGTATGATAAGGTTTGGAAAAAGACAGGAGATGATTAGAAACATGGATTATATAGTAAGAGCAACGGCCGCGCAGGGACAGGTACGCGCCTTTGCGGCAACGACAAGAGACCTGGTGGAGACAGCCAGACAGGATCACAACACAAGCCCGGTCGCGACGGCGGCGCTGGGAAGACTTCTGACCGCAGGAGCGATGATGGGCGTTATGATGAAGGGGGATAAGGATATCCTCACGATACAGATCAAAGCGGGAGGCCCGTTAAACGGCATCACCGTGACCGCGGACTCCAAGGGACGCGTGAAGGGCTATGTCGGCAATCCGAACGTTATCATTCCGGCGAACAGCCAGGGAAAGCTGGATGTGGCGTCCGCTGTGGGCGTGGGATTTATGAACGTGATCAAGGACTTCGGACTGAAGGAGCCGTATGTGGGACAGACTGCGCTGCAGACGAGCGAGATCGCGGAAGATCTGACGTATTACTTTGCGACGAGCGAGCAGGTGCCGTCCTCCGTAGGACTGGGCGTGCTGATGGAGCACAATAATACCGTAAAGCAGGCGGGCGGATTTATTATTCAGCTCATGCCGTTTGCCGAGGAAGAGGTGATCGCGAAGCTGGAGCAGCGGCTTGGCGAGATCCATTCCGTGACAGCTATGCTGGACGCGGGCATGACGCCTGAGCAGATTTTGGAGAAGCTGCTCGGGGATATGGAGCTTGAGATCAACGAGAAGATCCCGACGGAGTTTTACTGCAACTGTGACAAGCAGCGCGTGGCAAAGGCGCTGATCAGCGTCGGCGCGAAGGAACTGCAGTCCATGATCGACGAGGGCAGGCCTGTGGAGCTGAACTGCCATTTCTGCAACTCGAATTATGAATTTTCCGTGGACGAGCTCAGAGAGCTGCTTGAGCTCGCCAGGTAGGAGGACGATATGAGACAGGGATTTGTGAAAGTGGCCGCTGCCACGCCGGTGCTGCGCGTGGCGGACTGCCCGTATAACAGAGATAAGATCATAAGACTGATCCGCGAGATGGCGGCGCGCGGCGCGAAGGTTATGGTATTTCCGGAACTGTGCGTCACGGGATATACCTGCGAGGATCTGTTCTGGCAGGATCTGCTGCTTCAGAAGGCGGAGGAGAGCCTGGGCGGGATCGCGGAGGCATCCGCTGATGTTGACGCGCTGATTTTCGTGGGACTTCCGCTGGAATACGAAGGCAAGCTCTACAATGTGACGGCGGCGCTCAAAGGAGGCAGGATTCTGGGAATCGTGCCCAAGACGTGTCTGCCGACTTATAATGAATTTTATGAGGGACGCCATTTTACGCCGGGAATGCGCGAGGCGGTTCCCGTCACTGTCTGCGGACAGCAGACCTGGATGGGGACAGACCTTCTGTTTGTATGTGAAAATTATCCGAGGCTTTCGGTGGCGGCGGAGATTTGTGAGGATCTGTGGATGCCGAACCCGCCGAGCATTCGTCACGCTCTCGCAGGGGCTTCCGTGATCGTAAATCCATCCGCCAGCGATGAGCTGACCGGAAAGGACGGCTACCGAAGGGAACTCGTGAAGGGACAGTCCGCCCGTCTGGTGTGCGCATATATTTACGCAAGCGCAGGGGAGGGAGAATCCTCCACGGATCTCGTGTTCGGCGCGCACAACCTGATCTGCGAGAACGGCACCGTACTTTCCGAGGCAAAGCGTTTTGCGAACGAGACGATTTACGGCGATGCGGACTTATGCCGCCTTGCTTCCGAACGCAGAAGAATCAGCACATATCCGCCGGCGGACAGCACCGGATATAAGAAGATCGGCTTCACGCTGAAGGTGGAGGAGACGAAGCTGGAGCGGAAGTTCGATCCGGCTCCCTTTGTGCCGTCTGATCCCGCGGAGCGCGACCGCCGCTGTGATGAGATTCTGAACATCCAGGCTCTGGGACTGAAGAAGCGTCTCGCGCACACCGGCTGCAGAAACGCGGTTGTCGGTATTTCCGTCGGACTCGACTCTACGCTGGCGCTTCTGGTAATGGCGCGCGCGTTTGATATGCTGGGGCTGGACAGGAGCAATATCACCGCGGTCACGATGCCGTGCTTCGGAACTACGGACCGCACCTATCAGAATGCCTGCACGCTGACGCGCTCCCTGGGAGCCGAGCTTCGCGAGATCAATATCCGGGACGCTGTGAAGCAGCATTTTAAGGACATCGGACACGATATAGACAACCATGACGTAACGTATGAGAACTCCCAGGCAAGGGAGCGCACACAGATCCTGATGGACATCGCGAATCAGACCGGCGGCATGGTAGTTGGAACCGGAGATCTCTCCGAGCTGGCGCTGGGCTGGGCGACGTACAACGGCGACCACATGTCCATGTACGCGGTGAACGCCTCTGTGCCGAAGACGCTGATCCGGTATCTGGTGCAGTATTACGCGGATACCTGCGGGGACGAAAAGCTGCGCGCGGTTCTGCTGGATGTGCTGGACACCCCGGTGAGCCCGGAGCTGCTGCCGCCGGAAGACGGAGTGATTTCACAGAAGACGGAAGATCTCGTGGGACCGTACGAGCTGCATGATTTCTATTTGTATTATATGCTGCGCATGAATTACGACCCGGCGAAGATCTACCGCATTGCGCGGATTGCCTTTGCGGGCGCATATGATGACGAGACGCTGCTGAAGTGGCTGAAGAAATTTTACTGGAGATTTTTCTCACAGCAGTTTAAGCGCTCCTGTCTGCCGGACGGCCCGAAGGTCGGAAGCGTGGCGGTTTCTCCGAGAGGAGATCTGCGCATGCCGAGCGACGCCTGCGTGCGGATCTGGAACGACGAGCTGGAAAAGCTGTAAGAGAGGAGGGGACGTGAGGATATGGCAGATATTTTGGAGGGACTCAACGAGGCTCAGCGGGAGGCGGTCACGGCGACGGAGGGAATTATCCGCGTGATTGCGGGCGCGGGTTCCGGCAAGACCAGGGCGCTCTCGCGGCGCTTTGCGTATCTGGTGAACGAGATCGGGATTCTGCCGGGAAATATCCTGTGCGTAACCTTCACAAATAAATCCGCCAACGAGATGCGCCAGAGAATCCACAACCTGACCGGGGACAATGATACGGGATATATCAACACCTTCCACGGATTCTGCGTCACTGTGCTGCAGGAGGACAGCCATGCGGTGCAGTATCCCAAGAGCTTTCTCGTGCTGGACAATTCCGACATTGACGCGATGCTGAAGATTATTTATGAGGAGAGAGGGCTGACGCTGCGCGATATGACATTTTCCAAGGCGAGGGACATGATAGAGATCCTGAAGCTCAAGAGAAGGCCTGATTATTATCTCGATATGATCACGATGTCGCTCGATGTGCTGTATGAGAAGTATCTGGCGTCGGTTACGGCTGAGGATATCATATTTTACGGCTATCTGTATCAGGAGAAGAAGTGCTTTGGGCTGGACTACAACGATCTGATCAAGTTTACGCTGTATATTTTCCGGCAGAACGAAGAGATCCGGCTGAAATGGCAGAAGCGCCTCGAATATATCATGATCGACGAGTTTCAGGATATCGATGGCATCCAGTACGAGCTCATGGAGGTGCTGTGCGGATACCACAAAAATCTCTTCGTGGTCGGGGATCCGGACCAGACGATCTACACATGGCGCGGCGCGAACGTCCGCTATCTGCTTGACTTTGACAAAAAGTTCGGGAATGTCCGCACGATCATGATGATGGAGAACTACCGCTCCACGCCGCAGATCCTTGCGGCGGCGAACTCTCTGATCGACAGGAACCGCGACCGTATCCGCAAGGATCTGCTCCCGCGGCTGAGCGGCGGCGCAAAGCCGCTCTGCTTCGACGGAAAGAATTCCAGGGAGGAGGCCAAGTGGATTGCGAAGCGGATGAAGGAAATTCATGAGATGGGCGTGCCCTACGGGGATATCGCGGTGCTTTACCGCGCGCATTACGTGACGAGAAGCGTGGAGGAAGCGCTGCTGAAAGAAAAAATCCCGTACACGATCTACAGCGGCGTACAGTTCTTTGGACGGGCGGAGATCAAAGACGCGCTGTCGTATCTGCGGATGATCGCGTATCAGGACGATCTCTCTTTCCTGCGCGTCGCGAACGTTCCGCGCAGGAATCTTGGGGAGCGCAGGATGGCGTTTTTGAAGGAGTACGCGCAGAGGGAGAATTGTTCGCTCTATCAGGCGCTCTGCCGCAGTATTGAGGACCCGATCTTCAAGGGGACGAAGGCAAAGCAGTTTATCCGTCTTGTGGAATTTTATTCCGCGGCTCCTGACGGGCAGCAGATCTCGGAGCTTCTGTCCGCGCTGCTCAATGACAGCGGCTATGAGGAGATGCTCCGCACGGAGGGCAGTCAGGAACGGCTCGACAATCTCGCGGAGCTCAAGCAGTCGGTCTATGAGTATGAGACGACCTGCGGGGAGGAGAGCACGCTGGAGCATTACCTCGCCCATGTGGCGCTGTTCTCGAACAGCGATGCCGCGGGAAGACAGGACAAGGTGCGCCTGATGACGGTTCACTCCGCGAAGGGACTGGAGTTTCCCTGCGTTTTCCTGTGCGGGATGAACGAGGGCATCTTCCCGTCGCGCAAGGTCAGAACGAGAGCGGCAATGGAGGAGGAGCGCAGGCTTGCCTTCGTAGCTGTGACCCGCGCGCAGAGGGAGCTGTACCTGACGGAGTCCGCGGGCAGAAATCTCGACGGCACGCCGCGTTACCCCTCGCGGTTTCTGCTGGACATTGACCAGAAGCTGCTGGAGTACGTCGCCCCGCCCCAGGAGGGGCTGATCCGCGAGACGAAGGATTATATCCGGCTCTCGGAGAAGTGGATTGACGAGGAGGAAAGCCCCGCTGCGTTTGGAAAAGGGCAGCGGGTGCTCCATCCGGTCTTCGGCGAGGGGACGATAGAGGAAGCGGACCTGGAGAGAAAGGCGTATCTCATTCTGTTTGACGGGATGGAGACGCCGAGAAGCATATCCTTCCGCGCAAAGCTCAGGGAATGCTGAGAGAAGAAGATAGAAAAAGGCGCGCATGTCATTTGCGCGCCTTTTCCACTGCGGTCTCGATGGCATCCAGAAGCAGCATGGAGGTATATTTGTTGTCGTCGGAATAGGTGATGTTGTCAAACGACTGGGATGTATAGATCTGGCTTGCGAGGTCTTCCAGCGCAGGCTCCATCAGCGGGTACATGGCGGTCGTGCTCTCGCTTAAGTTCACCAGAGAAATATCGGTGATTTTATTCTGGTCTACAGTCACCTGAACGTCGAAAGTATTGCTGTTCAGCTCTATGGAAGAGGTGTAGACACCAGGGATATATGCGGCGTCCAGAGCCTCGGCGGTGTCCGTCCCGTCTGCGCCGCTGTGTTTTCCCGGCCCGAATACGGCGAGCAGAAGAACGATGATCAGAATGACAAAACCAAGAAATACGGCGGACAGCACCACTTCTTTCCTATGTAGGACTACAATTTTCGTTTTTGAACTCATAGACACGCACTCCTTTTTTCTATTCTCTGTATATCTTATTCTTCCCTCTGTGAAATATGCCTGTTGTGTGGTATACTTAATCTCAGCTTAACAAGAATTCCCGCGCTGCGCTGGCGCACGCGGAGAAAGAAACAGCAGGAGGAGACAGGTATGAAGCTGGCGATTTTGGGAGCAGGAAACATTGCGAATATGATGGCGGAAGCAGCGAGAGGCACCGAGGGCGTGACGCTCTACGCCGTGGCGTCGCGCAGTCTGGAGCGCGCCCGGGCATTTGCTGAAAAATGGGGATTTGAAAAGGCATACGGCTCTTATGAGGAGATGGTGAATGACGCAAACGTGGACCTTGTCTATGTGGCAACACCCCACTCTCACCATTATCAGCATATGAAGCTCTGCCTGGCGCATGGAAAGCATGTGCTGTGCGAGAAAGCGTTCACGAGAAACGCGAAGGAGGCAAGGGAGATCCTTCAGGAAGCAGAAGAGAAGAAGCTGCTTGTCACAGAGGCGATCTGGACGCGCTACATGCCGAGCAGGAAGATGATCAGCGATCTTCTGGCAGAAGGCGTGATCGGCAAGCCCTCCGCGCTGAGCGCGAATCTGGGCTACGTCATTTCCGACAAAGAGCGGATCAAGGAACCGGCTCTGGCAGGAGGGGCGCTGCTCGATGTGGGGGTCTATACGCTGAACTTTGCGGCAATGGTATTCGGAACGGACATTGTGGGGACTTCGTCCTCAGCCGTGCTGTCCGACAAGGGTGTGGATATGCAGAACGGCATCACGCTGACCTACCGGGACGGCTCCATGGCTTCTCTGTACAGTTCCGCTCTGGCGCAGTCGGACCGCAGGGGCGTCATCATCGGAGATAAGGGCTACATGGAGATTCAAAATATCAATAACTGCGAACAGATCAGCGTCTACGGGCTGGACCGCAGATGCACCGCGGTGTATCCTGTGCCCGAGCAGGTCAACGGCTACGAGTATGAGCTGATTGCGTGCCGTGACGCGATCGCGGAAGGGCGGATCGAGTGCCCGGAGATGCCCCACGCGGAGACGATCCGGATTATGGAGCAGATGGACGCGCTGAGAAGAGAATGGGGCGTGATCTATCCGGGAGAAGAATAAGAACGGAGGAAGAGAGATGGCTTTACAGTTTGTGCTGGGCGGATCGGGGAGCGGCAAGTCCAGGGATACGTATCAGAGAATTATTACGGATTCTCTGGAGCACCCGGAACAGAGATATATCATCCTGGTGCCGGAGCAGTTCTCTTTGCAGACGCAGAAGACACTGGTATCCATGCATCCGAGAAAGGGGCTTCTGAACATTGATATTTTAAGCTTCAACCGCCTTGCCTACCGCGTATTCGCGGAGACGGGGGGCGCGAAGCGGCCGGTGCTGGAAGAGACGGGAAAGACGCTGGTGCTCCAGAAAATCGCGCAGGAACAGAAGAAGAATCTGAAGCTCTTTGCGAGCAGTATCCAGAAGCCGGGCTGCATCAGCCAGGTAAAGTCACAGATCTCCGAATTTATGCAGTATCAGGTGGACGACGGAAGGCTTACGGAGCTTCAGCGCGACGGCGCCGTAAGTCCGCTGCTCGCCTGCAAACTGGCGGATATGGAGCTCTTATACCGCGAGTTCAGAGCCTATCTGAAGAAGCGCTATCTGACTTCCGAGGAGGTGCTCGATGTCCTCTGCGGCGTGATCGGGGAGGCGAAGAGCCTGAGGGGAAGTATCCTGGTTCTGGACGGCTTTACAGGTTTTACCCCGATACAGTATAAGGTTCTCCAGGAACTGCTGCGTATCTGCAGAAGCGTGATTGTCACAGTTACCATTGACGGCAGGGAAGATCCGTATGAAAAGCACGGCTGGCACCGGCTGTTCGCGATGAGCTCCCAGACCGTTACCACACTCACCGCGCTGGCAAAGCAAAACGGCGTTTCTGTGGAAAAGCCTGTGACTCTGACAGGAGAAGGAAAGCGCTTTGCTGCGGCCCCCGCGCTCGCTTTCCTGGAACGCCATTTGTTTCGGTACCACAGAGACGTATACGGGCAGAAGCCGCAGGAGATCAGAATCCGGGCCTCGGCAAATCCCAGGGAGGAACTCTCGTGGGCAGCCCGGCAGATTCACGCGCTGGTGCGCAAAAATGGCTGGCACTACCGGGACTTCGCGATTATAACGGGGGATCTCAATACGTACGCAAACTATGCGGGTGAGGTTTTCGGGGGACTCGGGATTCCTTATTTCCTGGACAGGAAGCACTCTATTGTGCTGAATCCTTTTGTGGAGTATCTGCGCTCCGCGGTCGATGCCGCAGTTCAGAATTTCAGCTATGAGAGTGTGTTCCGATATCTGCGCTGCGGCATGTCCGATCTGTCGCCGGAAGAGACGGACGAGCTGGAGAACTATGTGATCGCTCTGGGAATCAGAGGATATTCCAGCTGGAAGGAGCGCTGGGTCCGCATCTATCCGGGGATGGAAGAGGAACGCATCGAAGAGATCAACGGCTTCCGCAGCCGGGTTCTGGAGGAGCTGTCCGTGTTCACGGAAGAGCAGAGAGACCGGGATATGACGGTGGAAGAGAGAACCCGCTCTCTGTACGCGTTTATGGTACGCGGCCGGGCGCAGGAGAAGGTGAGCCTCCGGCGCCGGGAATGTGAGCAGGCGCAGGACGCGGCGGGAGCCAGGGAGTATGATCAGATCTATGGGATTGTGATTGAACTTATGGACAAACTGGTGGAAATTCTTGGAGACGAGAAGATCACGCTCGCCAATTATCAGCAGCTGCTGGAGGCAGGATTTTCCGAGGCGCAGGTCGGCATTATACCGCCGGGCGCAGAACAGGTGGTTATCGGAGATACGGAGCGGACGAGGCTGAAGGATATCCGCGTGCTTTTCTGCATCGGCGTCAACGAGGGGATGATACCGAAGCCGCAGGGCGCGGCCGGGATTTTCTCGGAGAATGACCGGGATTTCCTGGAGAGCCGCAGCCTTCCGATGGCGCCATCCCCCAGGGTAAATCTCTACATTCAGAGATTCTATCTCTATCTGAATCTTACGAAGCCGTCACATCTTCTGTATCTGTCCTACAGTAAGACGAGCGCGTCCGGGGATACGCTGGCGCCGTCGTACCTGATCGGGACCATCCGAAAGCTGTTTCCGCTTCTGGAGATCGAGGACGGGGAACAGGAGAGCTTTGAGGAACGGCTGGAAGCAGCGGAGCACGATATCCCGCTGCTGATCTCGGGGCTGAGAGACGCTGTGCAGGGAAAGGCGGACAAAGAGCGGGACGCGGCGTGGAGAGAGCTTTACAGCTGGTTCTGGAACCGCGCGGAGTACCGGCCGCTTCTGGATTCCCTGCTGCGCGCGGCGTTCTTCGAGAATCCGCAGGATCAGATCAGCAGGAGTGTGGCGCGGGCGCTCTACGGCACGGAGCTTACAAACAGCGCCACGCGTCTGGAGCGGTTTGCCGCCTGCGCTTTTGCGCATTTTCTGCAGTACGGCATGCAGCTGGCCGAGCGCTCCAGATATGAATTCAGCGCTGTGGACATGGGAAAGATCATCCACGAGGCGCTGGAGCATTTTTCCGATAGCCTGAGCAAGCGGAGACTGGAGCTGAGGGATCTGAGCGATGAACTCCGGGAGACGATCATCGATGAGAGCATTGAGGAGATCATTCACGATTACGGAAATACGATCCTGCACAGTACCAGCCGCAGCGCCTATATAATCCGCCGGATCCGGCGCATCCTGCGCCGCACGGTATGGGCGCTGCAGGAACAGGTGAAAAAGGGTGACTTTGTGCCCGGAGGCTTTGAGGTCTCGTTCGCGATGGAGGACCGCCTGGAGGCGATCAATATCCAGCTTGACGATGAGACGAAGATGAAGCTCCGGGGCAGGATTGACCGCGTGGATCTGTGTGAGACGGAGGACAAGGTCTATGTAAAGGTGATCGACTATAAGTCGGGCAGCACATCACTGGATCTGATCGCGCTGTATCACGGGCTGCAGCTGCAGCTTGTCATATACCTGAACGCAGCCGTTGAGCTGGAACAGAAGCGCCGTCCGGATAAGCAGGTGGAGCCCGCGGGAATCTTCTATTATAACATCAAGGATCCTGTGGTCGACGCCGGTGAGGATGAAGATCAGGATGATATCATAAAAAAGATCCTGCAGCAGCTGAAGATGAACGGCCTTTCCCGGTCGGAATCCGAGGTCATCACCCTTATGGACAGAGGATTGAGGGAAGGGGAAAGTTCCAGCGTAATCCCTGTCGCCTATAATAAGAACGGAAGTTTGAGCCGCTATTCTTCAGCAGCGGGCAGAGAGCAGTTCAGCGTACTGCAGGGCTTTGTGCGAAAGAAGGCGGCGGAGATCGGCAGGCGCATCATGAGCGGCGAGGCGGGCGCATCCCCTTCGCTTTTGGGAAATCAGGACGCCTGCGCCTACTGTCCGTACGCGGCGGTCTGCGGCTTTGACGAGAGGCTGCCCGGCTATGGACACAGAAGGCTGGCGCAGATGGTGAAGGACGAGATCTGGGAGGTGTTTGCCGGGGAAGGCGGCACGCAGTAGGCGTTCGGCCGACAACAGCAGAGACGGAGGAGAGTCAGTATGGCAGTACAGTGGACAAAAGAACAGCAGCAGGTCATTTCCCTGCGGGACAGGAATATCCTGGTGAGCGCGGCGGCAGGTTCGGGGAAGACCGCGGTGCTGGTAGAGCGGATTCTCTCCATGATCCTGCAGGAGGAGAATCCGATTGACGTGGATAAGCTTCTGGTCGTGACTTTTACGAGAGCTGCCGCCGGGGAGATGAAGGAGAGAATCCAGGCGGCGATTGAACAGAAGCTTGCCGAAGACCCTGATAATGAACATCTGCAGAGACAGGGCGCGCTTATTGCGCACGCGCAGATCAATACGATTGACGGCTTCTGCTCCTATGTGGTGCGCAATTATTTTCACACGATCTCTCTGGATCCCGCGTTCCGCATGATGGATGAGGGAGAGGGAAAGCTGATGAAGGCGGATGTGGTGCAGAAGCTTCTGGAGGACGCGTATGAGAAAGCTGATCCGGAATTTCTGCGCTTTGTGGAGTGCTACGCGTCGGGAAAGTCCGATGAGAAGCTGGAGGACCTGATTCTGAGCCTCTATGAATTTTCCATGAGCTATCCGTTCCCGAAGGACTGGCTGGCAGGCTGCCGGAGTGTCTATGAGGAGACGGATACACAGAGGATACAGGACAGCGCGTGGATGGAAAAAATGTGGAAGTATTCCGAAAGCACCCTGCGCGCGGCGCGGGAAACGACAGAGGCGGCAATCGAGGCGGCGTCCTCTCCGGACGGACCGTACATGTATCTTCCGATGCTGGAGGATGATCTGAGGATTTTGGACGAGCTGTCTGCAGAGCGGGACTATGACCGGGCGTGCCTGCTGTACCGCCAGATAAAGTTTCAGCGGATTTCCGCGAAAAAGGACAGCGCGGTGTCTGACCGGAAGCGTGAGCAGGTCAAAGCAATGCGCGACAGCGTCAAAGAGCTGGTAAAGGAATTAAAGGAGCAGTATTACCAGTATTCTCTGGACGAGATCCGGGAACAGCTTGCGGCGTGCCGCGTCCCGGTGCGCCAGCTCACACTTCTTGCGGAACAGTTTATCGACGCGTTCGCCGCGAAGAAGCGGGAGAAGAACCTTCTGGATTTTGCGGATCTGGAGCATTTTGCTCTGGAGATCCTCGTCAGGAAGCAGGAGGACGGAAGCCTTCTGCGCACCGAGGCGGCGAAGGAGCTGGCGGCGGGCTTTGCCGAGATTATGATTGACGAGTATCAGGACAGCAATTACGTTCAGGAAATGCTTCTCACCAGCGTCTCCGGCCTTGAGGACGGCAGATATAATATTTTCATGGTGGGCGATGTCAAGCAGGGCATCTATCGTTTCCGTCAGGCAAGACCGGAGCTGTTTCTGGAGAAATACGCTTCCTACAGCGCGCAGGATTCCAGGACGCAGCGCATTGACCTGCACAGGAACTTCCGCAGCCGCGCCCAGGTGCTCAGCGGGGCAAATTATATTTTCCGCCAGATTATGACGCCTGATCTGGGCGGAATCTCCTACGACGATGCCGCGGCGCTTTACCCGGGAGCGGAATACCCCCCGGAGACGGCGGATACGCCGACAGAGCTGCTGCTTCTCGAAAAGGACACCCCGGCGCTGGAGGACTTAAAGGGACAGGAGTCCATTCAGGAGATAGAGGCGCGCGCGGTGGCGGGCAGAATCCGTGAACTGGTGGGAAAGGAGAAGGTGTTCGACAGGAAGACCGGGGAGTACCGGCCAGCCCAGTACCGGGACTGCGTAGTGCTTCTGCGCGCCGCGTCAGGGTGGGCGGAGAGCTTCGTGCGCGTGCTGGGCGCGCAGGGGGTTCCGGCGTACAGCACCTCCAGAACGGGATATTTTTCCGCGCTGGAAGTGCAGACCGTATTGAATTACCTGCAGATCTGCGACAACCCCCGGCAGGATATTCCGCTTGCGGCCGTGCTTCATTCCCCGATCTGCGGCTGCACGGCCGAGGAGATGGCGCAGCTGCGCGCGGAATTCCCGGATGGCAACCTGTACGCCGCATGTGTGCGGTACAGCAGGGAAGGAAAGGAGCAGGCAACGAGGGAAAAGATCGCGGATTTCCTGCGCCTGCTGGGCAGGATGCGGGGGCTCGTGAGCCACACGTCGATCCATGAACTTCTCGTGATGATCTTAAAGGAGACGGGATACGGACATTTCGCCGCAGCCATGCCGGGCGGAGAGCAGCGCCAGGCGAATCTCGATATGCTGGTGGAGAAAGCGATCGAATTCGAGGCGACGAGCTACCGCGGACTGTTTAACTTTATCCGCTATATCGAGAAACTGCGCAGGTATGAGGTTGACTTCGGCGAGGTGAGCGTCAGCGGGGAGCAGGCGGATACGGTGCGGATCATGAGTATTCATAAGAGCAAGGGACTGGAATTTCCGATTGTCTTTGTCGGCGGGATGGGAAAAGGCTTCAATATGCAGGACAGCCGTGCGCCGCTGATTCTGCACTCTCAGATGGGAATCGGTTCCGATGCCGTGGATCCGGAGCTGAGAACACGCCGCACAGTGCTGTTAAAGCAGGTAATGAAGCGTGAGCTGGCGCTCGAGAGCCTGAGCGAAGAGCTCCGCATCCTCTATGTGGCGCTGACCAGAGCAAAAGAGCGGCTGATTCTGACGGGAACCGTGGGAAACCTGGAAAAAGCCGTGACGGCGTGCGCTGCAATTGCTTCCAGAACAGAGACCGGGCTGTCCTGCAAGACGCTGGAAAAAGCGAAAAACTGCTGGGATTGGATTCTGCCCGCGCTGGCGCGCCATCCGGTTTTTGAGCAGTTATATGAAGAGTTCAGGATCGATGTGCGCAGGGAACCGGTGCTGGAGGAAGAAAACGCTGAATTTGTGATCCGCAGAGTGACTGCGGAGGAACTCGTGCAGGAGGAAGTTATCCTGAAGTGGGAGCAGTCCGAGGTGAAGCGGGAGCTGGAGCACTGGGACAGAGAGAAGATGTATGACGCGGAAATGAGAGAACATATTTCCGGAAAATACGGGTATCGCTATCCCGGCGCGAGTCTAAGCGAGATTCCCGCCGTCATGAGCGTCTCGGAACTGAAGCGCGAACAAGCTCCGGAAACCGGGGAAGAGCCCGTGCAGATGCTCTATCCGGAGGAGGAAGAAACCGTCCCCGGATTTATCCGGCAGTCACAGGAGGAAGCGCCGGGAGGCGCCCGCCGCGGTACCGTATACCATAAAGTATTTGAGCATCTGGATTACACAGAGCCGCCTGCGGCGGACAGCGCGGCGCGTCAGATTGCGCAGATGAAGGAGAAAGGGTATTTGCTGCCGGAGGAATATGACAGTGTGCGCTACCGGGATTTTCAGAGATTTCTGGATTCCGCTCTGGGCAGGCGCATGGCCTGCGCCGGCCGCGCAGGAACGCTGAAGAGAGAGCAGCCGTTTGTGATCTCGATTCCAGCGTCGGTCAGGAATCCTGAGTGGAGCGATGAGGAGGAGATCCTTGTCCAGGGAATCATTGACGCCTGGTTTGAGGAGGAAGACGGCATTGTCCTGGTGGACTATAAGACCGACCGCGTCCGAAGCGGCGAAGAGCTCGCCGGGCGCTACCGTGTCCAGCTTGACTATTATGCCGAGGCGCTGGAACGGATTACGGGGAAGCGTGTGAAGGAGAAGATTATTTATTCCGTGGCTCTGGGAAGAGAGATCCCGCTGTGAAGAAAAGGGGATATCGGTCGGGCAGAGGATAAGTGAAGAGAAAGGAATGGAGATGCTATGCAGAAATATGTAATGGAAAATGAAGAGCTGCGCGTGGAGATACGCAGCCAGGGAGCAGAGTTGACTTCTATCCGCAGAAAAGATACAGATACCGAATATCTGTGGTGCGCGGACAGGAAATATTGGGGATGGAGTTCCCCGGTGCTCTTTCCGCTGGTGGGAGGATTAAAGGACGGGGCATACACGTATCAGGGAAAGAGATATGAGATGAAGCAGCACGGCTTTGCCCGCCATCAGGAATTTACGCTGCTGTCGCAGGATGACCATGAGATCTGGTTTTGCCTGAAGGACTCTGAGGAGACCCGGGCAGTCTATCCGTTTGCGTTCTGTCTGAAGATCGGGTATCGGCTGGAGGGCAGCCACCTGAACGTGATGTGGAAAGTGGAGAACACAGGCAGCGGGGATATGTATTTCTCAATCGGCGCGCATCCCGCGTTTATGTGCCCGCTGGACGGCAGGGGAGAGCAGACCGATTATTATCTGGGATTTGCGGCGGATGAGATTTCCTATCAGCTGATCGATCCCGAGCTTCACCTGGAAGCGGCGGAGCGTTATCCGCTGCCGCTGGAGAACGGACTGCATAAGCTGGAGAAAGACCGGTTTGCAAAAGACGCTCTGATCGTGGAACACGGTCAGACAAACTGCGTGTGGCTCGCAGACCCTGAGCGGAAGCCTTACGTAAAAGTCAGTTTTGATGCGCCTCTGTTCGGCGTCTGGTCGCCGGACTGCTGCGAAGCGCCGTTTATCTGCATTGAACCGTGGTGGGGCAGATGCGACGCGGTGGGATTTGACGGAACACTCGAGCAGAGAGAGTACGGCAATCACCTCGAGGCGGGACAGGAGTTCAGAGCTTCCTATCAAATTGAAATCTGTAAATAGAGATCTG
>CAKNMY010000015.1 GCA_930989745.1 uncultured Lachnospiraceae bacterium
ATCTGTAAATAGAGATCTGCGGAAAAACCGTCGGCATCGGTGCTTGTCCATGCCGGCGGTTTTGTATTACAGGAAAAAATCCGGAATTCTTCTTTAAAATATTCTTAAGCCTATTGCATTTTATAATATTATATGATATATAGTATACAACAGCAAATAATATTATGTGGAGGACAATAGAGAGGAGGAGTATCGAATGGTATTTAATACCGGAGCGGCTCTTCTGGACGCGATCGTGCTTGCGGTTGTGTCGAAAGAGAAGCAGGGAACCTACGGATATAAGATCACGCAGGATGTCCGGAAGGTAATTGACGTGTCGGAGTCCACGCTGTATCCGGTCCTCAGGCGGCTTCAGAAGGATGAATGCCTCGATGTATACGATATGGCATTTGCCGGGAGGAACCGGAGATACTACAAGCTGACGGAGAGAGGAAACGTGCAGCTGCGTCTCTATGAGGCTGAGTGGAAAAGCTATTCCTCGAAGATCACGCAGCTGTTTGAGGGGAGGATTGGGTCATGAACCGCGCAGAATTTATGGGACAGCTGGAACGGCTGCTGGAGGATATACCGGCGTACGAACGGCAGGACGCGCTGGATTATTATAACGACTATTTTGATGAAGCGGGTCCGGAGAATGAGGAGGAAGTGATCCGCAAGCTGGGAAGTCCGGAAAAAGTGGCGGCGATCATCAAGACAAATCTGGTCAATGGCCAGGAACACGGGGAGTTCACAGAGTATGGCTACCGGGAGACCGCGGAGGAAGAGGCGATACGCGCGCCGGCAGCCCGGGAACCGGATAGCGGCCAGGAGCAGAGAAGACAGGGCCACAGCAGAACTTATCAGAGGAGCGCTGACGCCGGAAGCAGCAGGCGGGGACGCCGGGGTGCTGCGGAATGGACACTCATTATTATAGGTTTGGTGTTTGCGTCCCCGTTCATTCTGGGAGTCGGCGGAGGAATTCTCGGCGTGCTCCTGGGAATTCTGGGCGGGCTGATCGGGATTGTGTTCAGTGTTCTGGGAGCCGGGCTGGGACTCTTTTTCGGAGGACTGGTGGGAATTGTGAAAGGCATGGTCACCTGTTTTGGAGCGCCGGCAATGGGGATTATGACTATGGGACTGGGATTCCTGTCCACAGCATTCGGGATTCTGTGTCTGGTGCTGTTTGCCTGGGCGCTGAAGTTTATCCCCAGATTTGTACACTGGGCAAGAGATCTGATCTCCCGGATATTCCACAGAAGACAGGGAGGGATGCAGGAATGAGCAAGAAGATAGCGCTGCTGCTGTCGGCAATCCTGGGAGCAGCCGGAATCATACTGGTGGTTGTCGGAGGCATCCTGGGCGTTGCGACCGGAGAGGGAAGCGGCCTGATCAGCAGGAGTGTCGACAATATGTCGTTCCGGATTGGAAGTCTGCACATCGGTATCGGAGGCTTTGGTTTCTGGGACGACAGCGAAAACACATCGGAAAGCCTGGCGGGCGGAAAGCAGTACACGGACGTTTCCGCAATCTCTCTCGACCTGGATGGGATGAGCGTGATGATGCAGTCCGCGCCGGGCGATGCGGTGACCATAACGGCTGACGCTGAAATAGAGAATTACCTGCGTGCCGACTGGGACGGCTACGAGCTGCATATTGAGAAGGAAGACGGATATCAAAGCTGGGGAAAGTTCGGGAAAATCAATATCACAGTGCCCGAGAATCAGACGTTTGATGAGATTGAGATTTCCATGGACGCGGGAAACCTGACGGCAGATTCCTTTAAGACGGAATATCTTGATCTGACCATGGATGGCGGTGCTTTTACAGGAACCGGGAAAATTATCGCCGGCGATGTGGAGGGCAGCGCGGACGCGGGAAGCGTAACGTTTGAGAATCTCGATACGGAATATCTCGATCTGAGCTGCGATTCAGGCTCTTTCAGCGCAGGGCTGGCCGGCGCGCGCAGGGATTATAATCTTTATCTTATGAGTGATCTCGGCAGCATCCGCTGCGGAGACAGCGAGATGAATGATCTGGAAAATTCTCTGAATGAGACGCATGATGAGGCGGAACGGGAGATAACGGTAAATGCGGATATGGGAAGCATAGAGATCAGTTTTCAGAAGTGAGGAGTGAAAGGTATGAATGATAAGAGATTGTACAGGTCGTCGACAAATTATATGATCTGCGGCGTATGCGGCGGGATCGGAGAGTATTTCAACATTGACCCCACGCTGATCCGCCTGGCATGGGTGTTATTCTGCTGCCTGGGCGGGTCTGGTATTCTGGCATATATCGTGGCGGCGATTATTATTCCGAGATAACGTATAAAATGGGACAAAAAGAGCCATACTCCAGAGGTAAGAAAAGGAGTGTGGCTTTTTATGTCAAAGAATAAGAAAATCAATCTGCAGGAACTGACGGAAGAAGAAAAGGTGAAATACGAGATCGCAGCAGAGCTTGGCCTGCTCGACCGGGTAATGGCGGATGGATGGAAGAGCCTTTCGGCAAAGGAGACCGGCAGGATCGGCGGGCTTATGACCCGCCGGAAACGCCAGGAAGAGCGAGCAGAGGAGCAGCAGCAGTAAACCATTGGGAAGCCAGATGCCGGTTTCCCTCAGAGGAGAGATGAATCCCATCGGGTGAGAGCGCGGCGGTCCCGCGCTCTTCTTCCTCATGACGGAAGGTATCCATCAGAGGAAGAAAATGCGCGCCGTATGCTGTACATGATTCCCGGATCAGCGCTGAGATCTGTCTTATCACGGGCAGCCATCCGAGAAGTTCCGCCGGCGAGGAGAAGAGAAAGGGCTCCATCACCAGCAGCGGCCCGCGGTAGGTGTTTCGAATATCCTCGAGCGCTCCGGAAAATTCACGGCGAAAGCCTTCCGGTAGGTGATGCGGATTCCCCGACAGATACAGCGCCGCGTCGTTGACTCCGGCGAGAAGAGAGATGAGAGAGCAGCCGTCGGGGACGGGAAAGGAGCGGAGCAGGCGGCGCACATCGCGGATCGTAAAGCCGTCCTGTCCCCGGTTTATGATGGAAAATCCGGAAAGTTCGGGAAGCTCTGCGAGCATGGATACGTAGCCGTCCCCCAGACCGCGCGGGTCAAAACAGTGTCCGCAGTCTGTAATACTGTCGCCCAGAAAAAGAACAGAATTCATAGATACACCTCCGTGAGCAGGTTTTTCTTCTATAATAATATATACAGCGCAGCAGGACAACAAATTTTTGCAGAAGGGTTGACGCATCCCCATACACTGTGGTACTATACGTATGTATAAATTCCATATCGGCATGAAAAGTGAAGCCTGCCAGGCAGGCTGAGAGGGAATTGGGTCAGAATCCCAAGCGGTCCGGCCACTGTATTTAGGGAGCAAAGTTCAGGATACCATTGTATGTACAGCATATGAGAAGGTGAACGGCGCTGTGATCTATAAGTCAGGAAACCTGCTCTTCGTGTATAAGGTTGAAGCTTCCGCAGAAAGTTTGACATCCTGGTATCAGATAGGGAGTTGATTGATTGAGAAAGCACTCAGGTTTATAGCCTTGAGATTTGGATTTATACACTGCGATTAACGGCAGGGTGTATTTCCAGGCTTTGCAGATTTATTTGCCGCATCTGCTTTCCTCCGCAACGGGCAGCTGTGGATATCCGCTTAATAAAGTGCAGAGCCGGGAAGCATCCGGACAAAAGAAGTTTCAGGAGACGCGAGAGCGTCTTTTTCTTTGCATAAAATTTGGATTTTGTTTATAATCGGATATCAAAACACCCCCGGGTCGGGGATGCGCAGTTGAGTGGAAAGTATTTCCGACAGCAGCAGAAGAAATGGCAAGGCGGCTGGGGTATGCCTGGGAAGCTGCCGGACATGTGGAGGAAGCGGCTGAGATCCGCAAGGGAAATTTTGAGAAAAAAATAACCCCCAGGGGAGCTTGTAAACGAAAAGAAATCATTATAATATGATTATACAGTTGAATACTCTTTCAAACAACTGAACTGTTAAAGGGAAAGTTAAGAATTCCCCTGGTTTTCCTCGCAATGTATTCATAGGTATTGCAGCAGTAAAAAGAAGACGTTTCGCTCACGTCTTCTTTTTACTGTGAAAGAGTATTGCATATTGGACAAAGCGGGCTTACGCTCAGTGGGCCGCGAAAGGAGGTAGTTATGAGAAAGTATGTAGCTCACCGGCTTTTACAGCTAATTCCTATTTTGCTGATTATTACCTTTCTGTCTTTCGGTATGATGAGACTGGCCGGAAGTGATGCCGTACTTCAGAAAATGGAAAATACCGGGATGGTGGTTTCTCAGGAAGTGATTGACGCCGCACGGGCGGAACTTGGGCTGGATAAGCCTTTTCTGACACAATATTTTGTCTGGCTGGGGAATCTGCTGCGTGGGGATATGGGAACCAGCTATATTTCCGGACAGGAAGTTTTTCCGGCATTTATTTCAAAGCTTCCCGCCACGCTGCTTTTGACGGCGGTTTCCATCCTGCTTACCGTAGTGATTTCGATACCGCTGGGAGTATTGGCCGCCGTGAAGCAAAACCGTCTGACGGATTACCTGATTCGGACGGCCAGTTTTTTGGGAAACAGCATGCCAAACTTTTTTGTTGCTTTGCTGCTGATGTATTTTTTCGCGATTCGGCTGGGCTGGTTTCCGGTTATTTCCCGTGAGGTGAACCTGCAAAATGTAATTCTTCCCTCAATAACATTGGCAATCGCCATGTCTGCCAAATATCTGAGGCAGGTGCGGGCGACTGTATTGGATGAGCTCAGTAAGGATTATGTGACGGGGGCGAAAGCAAGAGGAATCCGGTTTTCTGTAACTCTGACAAAAAGCGTTCTCCGGGCCTGTCTGGTTACGATTATTACGCTGCTGACGCTCTCGATTGGAAGCCTTCTGGGAGGCACGGCGATTGTAGAGTCCATCTTTATGTGGGACGGCGTCGGAAAACTGGCGGTAGATGCCATCAATATGCGCGATTATCCAATGATTCAGGCGTATGTGATGTGGATGGCGATTATTTACGTTTGCGTGAATCTTATTACGGATCTGTCCTATCGGGCGCTTGATCCGCGAATCCGGTTAGGGGGTGCGAGGATATGACGGCTTCTATTACCGTGAGACGCCAGAAAATCAGAAAAAATCATACAAAAAAAAGGCTGTTCTTCTTTATGATACTGGCCGCGCTGCTGATGCTTGTCGTAGTTTTTGCGGAGCAGATTTGCCCATATGATCCGAATGCGCAGATTTTCTCTGTGCTGGAGCCGCCCAGTGCGGCGCATCCCGCAGGTACAGACCGCTTTGGCAGGGATATGCTGTCCCGAATTCTGGTTGGCTTACAGACCAGTGTACTCTCTACGCTGATTCTGGTAGTTATTATCACAGTGGCAGGAACAGTTATCGGAGTCTTATGCGGCCATCTGGGCGGTATTGTTGATTCGTTTATGATGCGGGTATCCGATGTGTGTCTGGCTTTTCCGGGATTGGTATTTGCTCTGGCGATTGCGGCGCTGCTGAATGGCGGACTCCAAAATGCGATTATCGCGCTGGCTGTAATCAGCTGGCCTAAGTACGCCCGAA
Source organism: uncultured Lachnospiraceae bacterium (assembly GCA_930989745.1). Taxonomy (GTDB): domain Bacteria; phylum Bacillota; class Clostridia; order Lachnospirales; family Lachnospiraceae; genus Egerieimonas_A; species Egerieimonas_A faecigallinarum. The sequence continues at coordinate 5,565 of CAKNMY010000015.1, forward strand.
TTGCCCGGAGCCAGACGCTGGCACTGGAAAGTACGGATTACATAGCGGCGGCCAGGCTGGCGGGAGACACTTCGGCGCAGATCATTCTGCGGCATATTCTGCCGAACAGTGCGGGACCTGTTCTCGTTACCGCTATACTGGATATAGGGACCATGATGATGGAATTGGCCGGTTTGAGCTTTCTTGGATTGGGAGCGATGCCTCCTACAGCAGAGCTGGGGAATATGATGAGCGGCGGACGGAGTATGCTGCAGACATATCCCTGGGTCATTATCGGACCGGGTATCGCGATATTTATAGCCGTAGTTATTTTTAATCTGCTGGGTGATACGGTTCGGGATTATCTTGATCCCCGCAACAGCCGCAGACAATAAAGCGGCCAATAATGAAAAGGAGAGAAATAAATGAAAAGAATCAGAGACCTGTTGGCGTTTTTGCTGCTGACTTCCCTTGCGCTCGGGCTTTTGTCAGGCTGTTCTTCGGGAGAGAAGTCTTCCGGTGAGGGTACAGCCGGGACGACATTCGTATTTGGCGATACCACCTTCAATGCGGAAAATGAAGAGCTGGATGTGAATCCTCACAATACTTACTCAGGCTGGGCATGTATTCGTTATGGCATTGGCGAAACATTATTCCGCTATTCAGATTCCATGGAAATCGAACCCTGGCTGGCCACCGGATATGAGCTGGTAGACGAACTGACATGGAAGATCACGCTTCGGGATAACGTAACCTTTTCAAACGGCCGGATTATGGACGGAGAAGCGGTCAAAGAGTGTCTGGAACATTTGATCGAGGTTCATGACCGGGCTCGCGGAGATCTGATGATCGATACCATTACCGCGGATGGCCAGACTGTGACCATTACCACTGCAGAGCCAAGACCTACGCTGCTGAATTACCTCAGTGATCCCTATGGCTGTATTATCGACATGGAAGCCGGTGTCACGGAGGACGGTATTGTTTCCGGCACCGGTCCCTATGTTGCGACTTCTCTGGTAACCGGCGAGGAGCTGAATCTTGAAAAAAATGAAAACTACTGGGATGGAGAGCCGGGATTTGATAATGTAACTGTGCTGACGATCTCAGACGGCGATACCCTTACAATGGCGCTTCAGTCCGGTGAGATCGACGGAGCTTACGGTATGCCATATGCAAGCTACCCACTGTTCCAGAACGAGGACTATACGTTTTCCAGCTGTGCTACCAGCAGGGCATTTTTTGCGCACATGAATTTTGAAAGTGAAATTATTCAGGACAGCGCAGTGCGGCAGGCGATTGCCATGGGCATTGATAAGGAACGGTTTGTAGATGATCTGCTTGACGGAAACGGCTACCCCGCAGCAGGCGTTTATCCGGATAACTTTTCGTTTGGAGGGGATGCTGTAACAGCAAAGGAATATGACCCTGACGGCGCAAAAACAATTCTTGAGGAAGCCGGATGGGTGGATACGGATGGCGACGGCATCCGGGAAAAAGACGGTCAGACATTGACAATCCGCTGGCTTACCTATCCCAGCCGGCAGGAGCTGCCTTTGCTTGCGGAAGCGGTGCAGTCGAGCCTTGGCGATATTGGTTTTGAGGTCATCATTAACAGTACGGCAGACCATAACAGCATTCGTGTGGATCCAACGGCGTGGGATGTATATGCCAGCGCAATGGTCACTGCACCCACCGGTGATCCGGCATACTTCTTCTCAACCCACTGTCTGGACAGCTCCGCGGTGAATAACGGACATTACCACAGTGATGAACTGGAAAGTCTGGCAGATGAACTGGACAGGACATTTGATACAGGCCGGAGAAATGAACTTGCAGTGGAGATGCAGCAGATCATTCTGGATGATGATGCTTTTGTGTTCTGCTCTCATCTGCAAATGAGTATGATCTCTCAGTCGGATGTTACTGGTTTGGTGGCTCATCCGTGCGATTTTTATGAAATAACGGCAGACCTGAGACCCGTTGAATAAGGAAATGACGGAAAGGAGGGCGTCGTATGGAATCCTTATTGAGTTATCAGTCCGTGGAGGTCAGCTTTCATGGATGTGCGGTCACTCATGATGTAAGCTTTACGCTTCATTCCGGAGAAATTCTCGGCATTGTTGGGGAATCGGGCAGCGGAAAGAGCACACTGCTGAAAGCCGCAATGGGCCTGCTGGGAAACGGAGGCCTTGTGACAAAAGGAGATATCTGGTTTAAAGACGTAGATTTGCCGGATTTGTCTGAACGTGATCTGCGAAAAATCCGCGGCCCTCAAATTGGCATGATTTTTCAGGATGCGGGTGCTTCTCTCTGCCCTATCCGTACCATTGGCGAGCAGATTTATGAGAGCATGTCCGCGCACATGGAGATTACCAGAACACAGGCCAGGGGAAAAGCGCTCACGCTGTTTGAAAAGCTTCAATTTAAAGATGGGCAGCGTATCTGGGACAGTTATCCGTTTGAACTGTCCGGAGGGATGAACCAAAGAGCCGGGATCGCCATCGCGATGCTGATGGATCCCCCCGTGCTTCTGGCGGATGAACCTACCAGCGCGCTGGATGTGGCTGTGCAGAGACAGGTGGTAGAGGAAATGCTTCGCCTGAGAGAGCTGTATGGAACTGCGATTATCGTGGTTACTCATGATATCGGAGTCGTGGAGGCTATGGCGGATACCGTTCTGGTGCTGAAGGAAGGGCGAATTGCGGAATACGGGACAGCGCAGCAGGTTTTGCAGCAGCCTCAGGCTGCCTACACCCGCAGTCTTCTTGCGGCGGTGCCGAGGTTACGGAGGGAATAAAAGTATGAATAGTTTACTGAAGGCAGAAGGACTGACTAAGGTTTTTTCAGCGGAAGGAAAGGCAGAGTATGCGGCGGTTGATCATGTCAGCTTTCAACTGGGAGAGGGAGAGACACTGGGACTTGTAGGCGAGTCGGGCTGTGGGAAAAGCACACTGGCGAAACTGATTGCCAGGCTGATCGAGCCTACTGACGGGATGATCAGTCTGAAAGGAGAAGACATCACAAAGATCCGTGGAAAGAAACTGCGGGAAGCATACCGGCAGATGCAGATGGTATTTCAGTCGCCTATGGGCTCATTTGATCCGCGAAAAACCATTGGGTATAGTATAGAGGAAAGTATGCGGAACCATGGGATGGCAAAGGCGGAACGAATGCAGCGTACAGCGGAACTGCTCGAACAGTGCGGACTTCCGCCGGAATATGCAGGACGTTATCCCCATGAAATAAGCGGAGGCCAGTGCCAAAGGGCGGCTATTGCCCGTGCCCTGGCGATCCGGCCGAAGCTGCTGATCTGTGACGAAGCGACCAGTTCCCTGGATGTTACAGTTCAGCATCAGATAATGGAATTGCTTAAAACTCTGAAAAGGGAGAATAATTTGTCCTTTCTGTTTATTTGCCATAATCTTGCGCTGGTGCAGTCCTTCTGCGACCGGGTATTGGTAATGTATGAAGGAAGAATTGTGGAGGAAGGCACCCCTGATCAGATCATTCAAAAGCCGCAGTCTGAATACACCAAAAGGCTGGCAGAGGCTTCTTTTTAAGGGAATGCCGCCCGAAGGAGTGTATCCTTCGGGTGACAGCCGTATTGCTGCAGTTTCAGGCAATCACGCCATCCGCGAAAAAGTCCGGTCTGTGAAAATCCGGAGAAGGAGCGTCGATCGGAGCAAAGCTCATATAGTGCTCGCCCGGCTTGCTCTCCTTGATCTTATAGAAATTGCAGCGGATCTTATCTATCTGCGGGCGCGCGTCGGACAGCCCGTACACTTCATAGATAAAGTCCAGGGGGATGAACAGAGACAGTTCCCAGAAGTCCGCATGGATCTTGGCGCTGCACTTCGGCGCGCTGATACCGAGATCAGCCAGGTACTTTCTCCCCTCGCGCCCCGTCCCGTACTGTGAGAGCATGGCGCCGTTCGCGTTCATCTCAAAGTTCACATACCCGCTGTCCGGAAGATCCGGAAAGAAATTGAAAAACGCTTCCATCGCGCTGTCCTGATATACGGGGTCATTCTCCTTCGTATAAGTACGGAAGGGATCCGCCTCGTCGCAGCGCATATAAAGATAAAATCCCTCGCCGTCCGCGTAAAGAAGCTTTCCCGAAGCGGCGGGAGCACTTCCGTAATTCCAGTTGTCATGTGAGATGGAGAAGAATTCGCACTTCTCCAGATCTGCGGCAGAGCTGCCGGATGGAATCAGCAGTTTCATGTCAAATACCTCCTCAAAAACTATTTTTTTCAGGATACCATGATTCCCACTGACATTCAAGTGAGAACGGCGCTGCCGGGCAGGAGTTTTTGCAGAAAAAAATGAAAAAAACACTTGCTTTTTGGCATCCCCTGTGCTACACTAATAACCGTACTTTTGGGTAGAAGCCTATTTTTTTATGCCCAAAATTATGCACCATTCATCCAACAGGAAAGGAAGAAAGGAGGATTCAAATGAAAGTAAGATCATCTGTAAAGCCTATCTGCGAGAAGTGCAAGATCATCAAGAGAAAAGGAAGTATCAGAGTAATCTGCGAGAATCCAAAACACAAACAGCGTCAGGGTTAATTCCCGGACACAACCTTTTTTATTAAGCAAGTAGCGGCTGCAGTGGAACGCCCGGATGGGTTGTTCGCTGTTTAAATATTATAATGTGAGAAGCCCGGCGGTCACCGGGTACCCTCCGGAGGATGCTTGGCACCTCGGGGTGCGCAACATCCCTTATAATATTGCTTAATACCGGCACTGCCGGAAAGGCCGCAGGGTTATGCGGCTGGATACACACATACCTGTATCCCAATTAGGAAAATATTAACACAAGCAGTCTTTTCCATGCACCGCATTTCACGCTTGTCTCCGGACAGGCTGTATGGGAGAGGCAAAGCAGAAAATGGAGGAATTATTACATGGCTCGTATCGCTGGTGTAGACTTACCAAGAGACAAACGTGTAGAGATCGGATTAACTTATATTTACGGAATCGGAAGAGCAAGCTCCAACAAGATTCTGGCGCAGGCTGGCGTAAATCCGGATACACGCGTAAGAGATTTAACAGACGATGAAGTAAAGAAGATCAGTGCTGTAATCGATGAGACACAGTTAGTAGAGGGTGATTTAAGAAGAGAGATCGCTCTGAATATCAAGCGCCTTCAGGAGATCGGATGCTACAGAGGAATCCGTCACAGAAAAGGACTTCCGGTTCGCGGACAGAAGACAAAAACCAACGCAAGAACACGCAAAGGTCCGAAGAGAACTGTTGCTAACAAGAAGAAATAATTGATTTGATATTATCCCAACTCAGGTGGATTTGGGATTCGTAACCCTTGATTGTAAATAAGAAGAAAGTGTAGGTTAGTTTTAAAATGGCAAAAGTGACAAAGAAAACGGCAGCAAAGCGCCGTGTCAAGAAAAACGTTGAACGCGGACAGGCACACATCCAGTCATCTTTCAATAACACGATCGTTACCCTGACAGATACAGAGGGCAACGCTCTGTCCTGGGCAAGTGCCGGTGGTCTTGGTTTTAGAGGTTCAAGGAAATCTACTCCTTATGCAGCTCAGATGGCAGCAGAGACTGCTACAAAAGCAGCGTTAATTCATGGATTAAAGACAGTTGATGTATTCGTAAAAGGACCTGGTTCAGGAAGAGAAGCAGCGATCCGCGCACTCTCCGCATGCGGTCTGGAAGTGACCAGCATCAGAGACGTAACACCTGTACCGCATAACGGATGCCGTCCACCAAAACGCAGAAGAGTCTAATTAGGAGGTCGTAAGATTATGGCAGTTAATAGAGTACCTGTTCTGAAAAGATGTCGGTCCCTGGGTCTGGATCCGATTTACTTAGGAATTGATAAAAAGTCCACAAGACAGTTAAAAAGAGCAAACAGAAAAGTGTCCGAGTACGGACTTCAGTTAAGAGAGAAGCAGAAAGCAAAATTCATCTACGGCGTTCTGGAGAAACCGTTCAGAAACTACTATAAGAAAGCCGACAAGATGAAAGGCATGACCGGTGTTACCCTGATGCAGATGCTGGAGATGCGTCTGGACAACGTTGTATTCCGTCTGGGATTCGCAAGAACCAGAAGAGAAGCACGCCAGATCGTAGACCACAAGCATGTGCTGGTAAACGGCAAGCAGGTAAATATCCCGTCCTACGGCGTAAAACCGGGCGATGTGATCGAGATCAAAGAGAAATGCAAATCCATGCAGAGATACAAAGACATTCTGGAGGTAACAGGCGGACGTCTGGTACCGGAATGGCTGGAGTCCAACCAGGAGACCTTACAGGGAACTGTTAAGGAAGCTCCGGCAAGAGAAGCAATCGACGTACCGGTTGACGAGATGTTAATCGTCGAGTTATATTCCAAATAATCAGGAGGAATTCGGCGGCGCTCATAAGCTGCTGCGTTTCCTGGTTATCCGGCACTGGAAGTACCAGCCCCGGCAGGGGAATTTCCCTGTCCGGGCTGTACTCGTCCGGTAAGAAAGTCACCCTTCAAAACGATTAACCCACAAGGAGGGAACCATATAGTGTTTGATTTTAACAAACCGAAAATTGAAATTACAGAGATTTCTGAAGATAAGAAATACGGCAAATTTGTTGTAGAACCTCTGGAAAGAGGCTACGGCATCACCCTGGGCAATTCCCTGAGAAGAATCATGCTTTCCTCTCTTCCGGGTGCCGCTGTAAGCCAGGTTAAGATTGAAGGTGTTCTGCACGAATTCAGCTCCATTCCGGGCGTTAAGGAAGACGTTACGGAAATCATCATGAATCTGAAGAGCCTTGCGATCCGCAACACAAGCGAGACAAACGAAGCAAAGGTTGCGTATATTGAGTTCGAGGGCGAGGGTGTTGTAAAGGCATCCGATATTCAGGTAGATCAGGATATTGAGATCATGAATCCGGATCAGGTAATCGCCACCTTAAACGGCGGAGCTGACAGCAAACTGTACATGGAACTTACGATTACGAAGGGCCGTGGATATGTGAGCGCAGACAAATCCAAGACAGATGATATGCCGATCGGCGTAATTGCGGTAGATTCCATCTATACACCGGTAGAGCGCGTCAACCTGACCGTTGAGAATACCCGTGTAGGTCAGATCACCGACTTCGATAAGCTGACTCTGGATGTATATACAAACGGTACCCTGGCGCCCGATGAGGCAGTCAGCCTTGCGGCAAAGGTACTGAGCGAGCATCTGAAGCTTTTCATTGACCTTTCCGAGAACGCGAAGACCGCTGAGGTCATGATCGAGAAAGAGGACAATGAGAAGGAAAAAGTTCTTGAAATGAATATTGACGAGCTGGAGTTATCCGTTCGTTCTTACAACTGCTTGAAACGTGCTGGTATCAACACGGTAGAAGAGCTTTGCAACAGAACTTCTGAGGATATGATGAAGGTCCGCAACCTGGGACGCAAGTCTCTGGAAGAGGTTCTGGCAAAACTGAAAGAGCTTGGATTACAGTTAAATCCGGGCGAAGAAAGCTAATAAAATTTGTAGAAGAAAAGCACCTTACCAGTAAGACCGAAGAAGCGTGGTCTGGTGTTCCACAAATGGAGGAAAATTAAAATGGCAGGTTATAGAAAACTCAGCAGAACATCTGCACAGAGAAAAGCATTACTTAGAAACCAGGTAACAAATCTTCTGGCTAACGGCAAGATCGTTACTACCGAGGCAAAGGCTAAGGAAGTACGCAAGATGGCAGAGAGCCTGATCGCTATGGCAGTAAGAGAGAAGGACAACTTCGAGACTGTAAAAGTTACCGCAAAAGTTGCGCGCAAAGACGCTGACGGCAAGAGAGTAAAAGAAGTAAAAGACGGAAAGAAAGTTACCGTATACGATGAAGTTGAGAAGGAAATCAAGAAAGATATGCCGTCCAGACTTCACGCAAGACGTCAGATGATGAAAGTATTCTACCCGGTAAAATTCGTTCCGACTGAGAATGCCGGCAAGAAGAAAAACACAAAGAATGTTGATCTGGTTGACAAGATGTTCAATGAGATCGCTCCGAAGTATGCAAACCGCAACGGTGGTTACACCAGAATCGTAAAGATCGGTCTGCGCAAGGGCGATGCAGCTATGGAAGTATTACTGGAGTTAGTATAATTTTAGTATAATTTCAGAAGAAAAGAATCCCGCGGAACGCTTCCGCGGGATTTTTACGTCCATCCGCCGTCCATGGTTACAATCTGTCCGGTCAGATAGCTGTGATGTACTGCCAGGTCATAGATCAGTTCGGCAGCCTCCTCGGCGGTGCCATAGCGTCCGGCGGGAATCTCCTCCTCCAGCGCGCGGCGGTCTTCCGCAGTCAGATGGCTGTTCATCTCGGTATCAATCGCTCCGAATGCGGCTGCGTTGACCCGGATGCCGCTGGGAGCAAGTTCTTTGCCCAGCGCTTTGGTAAAGGCATTGATGCCGCCCTTGGTGGCCGAATACGCGGTTTCACAGGAGGCGCCTTCGCTGCCCCAGACAGAGGAGACGTTCACGATTGAACCGTGGCCCTGGCGCAGAAACAGCGGGACAGCGCTGCGGCAGCACAGAAATACGGAGGAGAGATTCGAGGAGACGATGCGGTTCCATTCCTCCATGCTCATATCCTGCAGCAGTCCCACAAGGGAGATACCCGCATTGTTGACGAGAACGTCCAGATGTCCGCCCAGACTGTCCAGCTCTCTGAAGAGTTCTGCGACATAACGTTCCTCTCCGACATCTCCCGTAGAGATGCGGCAGACCGCTCCGAAGCGGGAGGAGAGCTCTTCCTGCAGAGCCGCGAGCTGCGGCGTGCTGGTGCGGGTGTTGAGCAGCAGGCGGAATCCCTCCTGCGCAAAGCGAACCGCGCAGGCGCGCCCGATCCCGCGGGCGGCTCCTGTGATCAGTATTGTCTTTGCAGTATATTCCATAGTGTAAAGCTCCTTGCTTTTATTGCGGCACCCTGCGGGGCACCGTAAGTATAATAACAGGTCTGCGGGTATAAGAACAGGGGAAACGGGAGGTAAAATACAGATAGTCTTTTGCTTGCGCAGAGCCGATAAATGTAGTAAACTATGGGAAAATAAAAATCCGGTGGATAACATTCCCGAACAGCATGGCAGCTGTGGAAGAAGACGCAATGGAAGGGTGAGCATAAATAGTATGAAGAAGAGAATGTTGTTTATATATAATCCAAAAGCCGGGAAGGCGCAGATTAAGAGCAGGCTTTCCGATATTCTGGACATTTTTGTGAAGGGCGGATACGAAGTCATCGTTCATCCGACGCAGAGGGCGGGCGATGCCCTGATACAGGTACAGGAATATGCTGACGATGTGGATGTGATCGTATGCAGCGGAGGAGACGGAACGCTTGACGAGACAGTCAGCGGGCTGATGCAGTGCGGAAAGACGATTCCGGTCGGATATATACCGGCGGGAAGCACCAATGATTTTGCCAGCAGCCTGAAGATCCCCACAGATATGCTGGAAGCGGCAGAGGACATTGTGAAGGGAGAAGTATTTCCCTGTGATGTGGGAAGTTTTAACCAGGATACCTTTGTATATATCGCCGCGTTCGGACTGTTTACGGATGTATCGTATCAGACGCCTCAGCATATGAAGAATATTCTTGGACATGTGGCATACGTCCTGGAGGGAATGAAGAGGATCTTCGATATCCAGTCCTACTGGATGAAGGTGACTGCCGGAGATAAGGTCTGTGAGGGCGATTATATCTACGGTATGGTGACGAATTCCCGCTCTGTGGGCGGCTTTAAGAACCTGACGGGAAAGAATGTGGAGCTGGACGACGGGCTGTTCGAGGTCACGCTGATAAAAAAACCGCGCAATCTTCTCGAACTGAATGAGATCCTCGGCGCGCTGGTCACGGAAGTGGACAACACGCAGCTTATCGATACCTTTAAGGCGGACTGGATCACTGTGGAGACCATGGAGCCGGTGTCCTGGACGCTCGACGGGGAAGACGGAGGAAATCATCCGTATGTCCGCATCCAGAACCGCAAGCGTGCGATGAAGCTTCTGATGAATCCGGAGAAGCGCGAAGAATAAAGTATGGGAGAGCGGCGGAGCTGATCCGGCGCTCTCTTGCACAGTGACGGAACTTTCTTTGAAAAACGCGATAAATCTGTTGACATTTCACAAATCCACAGGTATAATAAACACATAGTTAATCGGTGTGTAACTGTACGGCAGGCATTAACCAGGCATAGATGTTTTTTCGAGAATATATGCAGGGTTAGTGTTTTTTTGTGCGCTTCTTTGTGAATATACTCGGAAAAGACGTCAATAAAATAAAAAGTAAAGGAGAGAAAACAATGAAAGACAAAGTTTTTGGCGTTCTTCAGAGAGTCGGAAGATCTTTTATGCTTCCCATTGCGATCCTTCCGGTTGCGGGACTGCTCCTGGGAATCGGAAGCTCGTTCACAAACGAGACGACGATTGCAACGTACGGTCTGCAGGGGATTCTGGGCGAGGGCACAATTCTGAATGCCCTGCTGATCATTATGAACAAAGTGGGAAGCGCGGTGTTTGACAACCTGCCATTGATCTTCGCCGTGGGCGTGGCGATCGGTATGGCGAAGAAAGAGAAGGAAGTCGCGGCGCTGTCAGCGCTGATCGCGTACTTTGTTATGAATGTGGCGATCAGCGGCATGCTGCTGGTGAATGGTGAGATTGCCGCTGACGGCACGATTGCTTCGGATGTGCTTGAGGGAACGATCACCTCCGTCTGCGGCATCCAGTCGCTGCAGATGGGCGTGTTCGGCGGAATTATCGTGGGACTCGGTGTCGCATCGCTGCACAACCGCTTCCACAAGATTGTACTTCCCAGCGCGCTTTCCTTCTTCGGCGGTTCCCGGTTTGTTCCGATCATCTCCACGCTGGTGTACATGTTTGTAGGAATCGGCATGTACTTTGTATGGCCCGTAGTCCAGAACGGCATTTATGCGCTGGGCGGGCTGGTGACCGGAAGCGGTTATGCGGGCACGCTGCTCTTTGGTATTATCAAGAGAGCGCTGATTCCGTTCGGGCTTCACCACGTATTCTATATGCCTTTCTGGCAGACTGCTGTCGGCGGAACGATGGAGGTTGCGGGACAACTGGTGCAGGGCGGACAGAACATATTCTTTGCACAGCTTGCGGACTCTGCGAATGTTGCGCATTTCAGCGCAGATGCAACGAGATACTTTTCCGGAGAATTCATTTTCATGATCTTCGGACTTCCGGGAGCAGCGCTTGCGATGTACCGCTGCGCGAAGCCTGAGAAGAAGAAGGCGGCAGGAGGCCTTCTGCTCTCCGCAGCGCTTGCCTGCATGATGACAGGAATCACGGAGCCGCTGGAATTTTCCTTCCTGTTTGTGGCGCCGGCGCTGTTTGTGGTTCAGGTTGTTCTGGCAGGAGCGGCTTACATGATCGCGCATATACTGAATATTGCGGTGGGACTTACCTTCTCCGGCGGATTTCTCGATCTCTTCCTGTTCGGAATTCTTCAGGGGAATGAGAAGACGAGCTGGCTGAGAATTATTCCGGTCGGTATCATTTACTTTATCCTGTATTATGTGATCTTTACTTTCCTGATTAAAAAGTTTGACTTTAAGACTCCGGGACGTGAGGATGATGATACGGAGACAAAACTCTACACCAAGGCGGATGTCAACGCGAGAAGGGAAGCGGGCACGAAGACCGCGGCGGCAGACGATCCGGTGAGCGAGGCGATCACGAGAGGCCTGGGAGGAAAGCAGAATATCAGCGACGTGGACTGCTGCGCGACAAGACTTCGTATTACGGTAAATGACGCGTCGAAAGTCAGAGATGAGATCATTAAGCAGACCGGTTCCAGAGGAATCGTAAAGAAGGGGCAGGGAATCCAGATTATTTACGGACCGCAGGTCACCGTTATCAAGGCTAAGCTGGAGGAATATCTGGAGCATGCGCCGGAGTTCTTTGAGGAAGAGGAGGAACCGCAGGCAGAGGCCCCGCAGGAAGCGGCGCGCGAGGAGAAAACGGTCTCTGAGGAGAAAAAGCCTGTGAAGAGCGTGGTGATCTCCAGTCCGATCACGGGAGTTGCAGCGGATTTATCTACTGCCCCGGATGAGGGATTTGCAGGAAGAATGATGGGAGACGGCGCTGTGGTGACTCCGCAGGAGAATCTGATCACCGCGCCGGAAGACGGAGAGGTAGTCTTCGTGTTCGAGACAAAGCATGCGATCGGTTTTGAGACCGCCAGCGGATTTGCGATGCTGTTCCATATCGGCATTGATACGGTGGCGCTGGAGGGCAAGGGCTTTGAAGTCTTTGTATCAGACGGCCAGAAGGTGAAGAAGGGAGATCCCCTGATGAAGATCGATATGGCCTATATCCAGGAACACGCTCCTTCGCTGTGCTCCCCGGTACTGTGCACAGAGCTGGAGGAGAACCAGAAGGTCCGCCTTTTGGCAGAAGGTCCGGTCAGAGCAGGCGATCCGCTGTTCGCGGTTGATATTTACAAATAAGGCAGACAGTAAGGCGGGCGGCAAAAGCCCGCTTTACTTTGCCGAAGGATTCTGGTACGATGTAAGAAATCTAAGAATGTGCGGGGATACAAAATGATGTACAGAATGAGTAAGGTATTGAATAACAACGGCGTGATCGCGATATGCATGGAGGACAATCAGGAATATGTGCTGCTTGGAAAGGGAATCGGATTCGGGAAAAAGGTCAGCCAGCGGTTCGAGCCTCCTGCGGACTGTACCTGCTATCGCCTGGCGGAGGAGACGGAGCGCGGCAGCGCAAAGCAGCTGGCGCAGAGCGTAGCGCCGGAATATCTGGAGATCGCAGATGAGGTGCTTCGGGAGGCGGAGAAGACATTCGGGGAGCTGGACCGGAGAATTCTGTTTTCTCTGGCGGACCACATTTCCTTTGCGGTGGAGCGTATCAGGGCAGGGGAGCAGATCAGCAATCCGCTGACAGGGGATATTCAGGTACTGTTCTACAGTGAGTTCAAGGCGGCCTCCGTCTTGAAGGAGATACTGGCAGCGCGGATGCAGATCGAGATCGACGATCACGAGATCGGCTATGTGGCGCTGCACATCCACTCTGCGATCGGGGATGAAGATGTATCCGTAGCCATGCAGACTGCCCGCGCGGTGCGGGAGTGTATTGCCGCCATTGAGGAGGAGACGGGAAGCGGGATCAATGTGGAATCTCTGGCATATAACCGTCTGATGAACCATATCAAATATATGGTCGCGCGGATCCTCAAGGGCGAGACGCTCTATCTGAACATGAACGATTATATGGAAGCGGAATATCCGCGCTCGTACGCAATCTCCCGAAATGTCTGCAGCCATCTGGGCAGAAGCATCGGCATGGAGCTCGATGAGATGGAGATCGGATACCTCGCCATGCACATTGAGCGCGTGTGCTTCGGAAACCTCAGAGGGCAGTGAGAGAACATGGAAGAATAAGGTTTCTGCTGCATTGCTTTTTCCGCGCGGATAGGTTATAATAATCCCGATAGTATTATTGAAAAATAGGAGGTTTGACTATGTTAGTTTCAGCAAAAGAGATGCTTCAGAAAGCAAAAGCGGGACACTACGCAGTAGGTCAGTTCAACATCAATAACCTGGAGTGGACAAAGGCGATCCTGACGACCGCTCAGGAGCTTAATTCTCCGGTAATCCTCGGTGTATCTGAGGGTGCAGGAAAATATATGGCAGGATATAAGACCGTAGTCGGCATGGTAAACGGTATGATGGAAGAACTGAACATCACAGTTCCGGTAGCTCTGCATCTGGATCACGGTACTTTTGAGGGATGCTTAAAGTGTGTGGAGGCAGGATTCTCTTCCATTATGTTCGATGGATCTCACTATCCGATCGAGGAGAATATCGAGAAGACCAAAGAGCTGGTTAAGATCTGCGCAGAGCACGGCATGTCTCTGGAGGCAGAGGTTGGTTCCATCGGCGGCGAGGAAGACGGCGTAGTAGGAGCAGGCGAGTGCGCAGACCCGAACGAGTGTAAGATGATCGCAGACCTGGGAATTGATTTCCTGGCAGCGGGCATCGGAAATATTCACGGAAAATATCCGGAAAACTGGAAGGGATTAAGCTTTGAGACACTGGACGCAATCCAGAAACTGACTGGCGATCTCCCGTTAGTTCTTCACGGCGGTACAGGAATCCCGGCTGATATGATCAAGAAAGCGATCGACCTGGGCGTTTCCAAGATCAACGTGAATACAGAGTGCCAGCTTTCCTTCGCGGACGCTACCCGCAAGTATATCGAGGCAGGCAAGGATCTTCAGGGCAAAGGCTACGATCCGCGTAAGCTGCTTGCACCGGGCGCAGAGGCGATCAAGGCAACTGTAAAAGAGAAAATGGAGTTATTCGGTTCTGTAGGAAAAGCCTGAGAATCGTTTCGGATACCGGGAGGCTGCGTCGGCAGCCTCCTTTTTGCGGGTAAAACCGAAAAAAAACTTGAAGTTTTTCAGCGCTTGCGGTATTCTATGCGTATTGAAACGCGAATTTAAGACGAAAGGAAGATAAGATGAGCGACTATATTAACGTAGCGGAGATTTTTGGACAGAATGTCTTTAACGATACGGTGATGCAGGAGAGGCTGCCGAAGAAGATCTACAAAGAGTTAAAGAGGACGATCGAGGAAGGGGCCGAGCTGGATCTGGCGACAGCAGACGTCATTGCCCATGAGATGAAGGAGTGGGCGATCGAGCAGGGGGCAACGCATTATACGCACTGGTTTCAGCCGCTGACAGGTGTGACGGCTGAGAAGCATGACTCCTTCATTTCTGCGCCGATGCCGAACGGAAAGGTGCTGATGAGTTTTTCCGGAAAAGAATTGATCAAGGGCGAGCCGGACGCGTCTTCATTCCCGTCCGGAGGCCTGCGCGCGACTTTTGAGGCGAGAGGCTATACGGCATGGGACTGCACTTCCCCGGCATTTGTACGGCATGACGCGGCGGGAGCGATTCTGTGTATCCCGACAGCGTTCTGCTCCTACCAGGGGGAGGCTCTGGATCAGAAGACTCCGCTTCTGCGTTCTATGGAAGCGATCAACAAGCAGTCTCTGCGTCTTCTGCGTCTGTTCGGGAATACGACTTCCAAGCGCGTGACGCCGTCAGTGGGACCGGAGCAGGAGTATTTCCTTGTGGACCGCGCGAAGTACTACCAGAGGAAGGACCTGATCTTTACCGGACGTACGCTGTTTGGAGCCATGCCGCCGAAGGGACAGGAGATGGACGACCATTATTTTGGAACCCTGCGCCAGAGGATCGCGGGCTTTATGAAAGAGGTCAACGAGGAACTCTGGAAGCTCGGCGTATCCGCGAAGACACAGCACAATGAGGTGGCTCCGGCACAGCACGAGCTCGCGCCGATTTACGCCAAGGTCAATGTAGCGGTGGATCACAACCAGATCATTATGCAGACATTAAAGCGCGTGGCTTCCAAGCACGGACTGCACTGCCTGCTTCATGAGAAGCCGTTTGCGGGTGTGAACGGATCCGGAAAGCATAATAACTGGTCGCTCACGACGGATGACGGCATCAATCTGCTGGAGCCGGGCAATACGCCGCATGACAATATTCAGTTCCTGCTGGTGCTGATGAACATCCTGAAGGCTGTAGATGAGTATGCGGATCTGCTGCGTGAGTCGGCCGCCGATCCCGGAAATGATTACCGTCTTGGAGCGGACGAGGCGCCTCCGGCGATCATTTCCGTATTCCTGGGTGAGCAGCTCGAAGACGTAATGAGCCAGCTTATCAGCACAGGAACCGCAACGCACAGTATGCACGGCGGCAAGCTGGCTACGGGCGTGAAGACGCTGCCGACGTTCGCAAAGGACGCCACTGACAGAAACCGCACATCTCCGATGGCTTTTACGGGCAATAAGTTTGAGTTCCGTATGGTGGGATCACGTGATTCCGTGGCAGCGCCCAATGTGGTTATGAACACGATTGTGGCAGACGCGTTCCGGGAGACCTGCGACCGTCTGGAAAAGGCGGAGAACTTCGAGATGGAGGTCCATGACCTGATCAAGGAGTATGCGACAAAGCACGCGCGCATCGTATTCAGCGGCAACGGATATTCACAGGAGTGGAAGGAAGAGGCGCAGCGCAGAGGCCTTCCGAATCTGCCGAGCATGGTGGACGCGATCCCGGCGCTGGGAACGGAGAAAGCGGTGAAGCTGTTTGAGAGTTTCGGCGTATTCACCCGCGCGGAGCTGGAGTCCCGCATGGAGATCAAATATGAGACGTACGCTAAGACGATCAATATCGAGGCGCGCACGATGCTTGATATGGCGAGCAAGGAGATTATTCCTGCAGTCATCCGCTATGCGCGTGAGGTGGCGGATTCTCTGAATTCCGTGAAAGCTGCAGGCTGCGATTATTCCGTGCAGGAAGAGCTGCTGCGCTCAGTTTCCGAAAAGCTTCGCGAGGCGCAGGATGCGTATCAGAACCTGAAGAAGAGAAGCGGAGAGGCAGCGGAGCTTGCGGAAGGTGAAGAACAGGCAAGATTCTGCCATGACACTGTGGTTCCTGCGATGAACGCACTGCGCGCACCGGTAGATGAACTGGAAATGATGGTGGATAAAAAGGTATGGCCGATGCCGTCATACGCGGAATTACTATTTGAAGTATAAGAAGTTCGGAACATTAAAAAAGGATGCTCGGGTGAGCATCCGTGAATCCGAAAGGAGGGTGCCAGGCAGGCGGTTGCCGCCTGGCACTTATTATGAAAAAGTTTATCAAAAAAGTAAAAAGCTTGTCAGCGGCTCTTTCTCTTCTCTGTATATTTGTAGTATATAGGGAAGAAATGAAAAAAACGTGTTGTACAGGTTAAAGTATTTTGAATTATAAATGAATAAAGTGTGAATATGAAGAAAGGCAGGAATCATCATGGATGGTCTGGAAATGTTAAGGGAACAGGGCGTGGACGGCACGCTGATCCGCCAGGTGGGGGAGTTCAGGAGAGAGCATGCTGTGGCAGAGGAGGTTCGGGACAGAGTTCTGGAGCCTGCGCTGCCTTTTTTTGGAAGAGAGATTCTGGAAATGGCAATTGCGGCGCTGCTGCAGGGGGAGAATCTGCTGCTTACGGGCGCCAAGGCGACCGGCAAAAACATTCTTGCGGAAAATCTTGCATGGCTGTTCGGGCGTCCTGCCTATAATATTTCTTTTCATGTAAATATAGGAAGCGCGGAGCTGATCGGAACGGATACGTTCGTGGATAACCATGTGGAACTGAGAAAGGGGAGCATCTACCGCTGTGCCCAGTACGGGGGATTCGGTATTCTCGATGAGATCAATATGGCGAAAAACGACGCGGTATCGGTACTGCATGCCACACTGGATTTTCGGAGAGAGATCGATGTCCCGGGGTATGACAGGATCAGCCTGGACGATGCCGCCCGTTTTATCGGAACCATGAATTACGGCTATGCCGGAACCAGAGAGCTGAACGAAGCACTGGTATCCCGTTTTCTCGTAATTGATATGCCGCCGCAGAATGAAGAGACGCTGATGCTTATTCTGTGCCGCCTGTTTCCGGACGCGAAGAGGGAAAGCCTGAAGCAGTTTGCCGGGTTATTTCTGGATCTGCAGCAGAAATCCGGCAACGGGGAGATTTCCACCAAGGCATTGGATCTGCGAGGCATCATTGCGGCGCTCAAGACCGTGCGCTGCGGCCTGCCGCCGAAGAAGGCAGTGGAGATGGGAATTGTAAATAAGTGTTTCGACCTGTTCGAGAGAGATATTGTCTCCGATGTGGTGATGACCAGAATTCCGGAAAAGTGGGGAAGAGAAGATATCTTTATGTGACAGGAGGAGGGAGAAAACATGCAGGAAGAGGAGAAACAGCTGGAAATAGAAAACCGGCTGAAAAATATCATCTGGACAGTCTGCCAGGACTATACTCTGGAGGCAAAACCGGATGTGGAAACGTACCTGCTGTCGAAGCCCCTGGCGCTCTATGACGGTATCAAGCAGGGAGCGTTTGCCAAATATTTTAAAAAAGAAGAAATGTCCGCGTATCTGCTCAAGAAAATTTATCTGCACGCTTCTGAGCGCGCGCTGATGAGAATTGCCCAGCTGTGCATCGAAGCCGCGGTGTACAGGAAAGTCAGCCGGGAACGCCCCGGCGTGGAGGAAATTGCCAGGAAAGCGCATGAGGATGTGCTGGAGCTTCAGTTCGATAAACTGGACAGGTCTGCCGACGGAAAGCTTGTAAACGAACGGATGCGCGCCATGCTCGGCGGCGCGCAGGCAGTTCAGCCGCGTATGCGGCGGTACCTGAAGATTCTGGAGGAGCTTGAGGAGGCCCGGGATACTATGGATGTCATCCGTGCCACAGACAGACTGTACAACGAGGTCGCGGACCCGTATTTTGAGCGGAGATCCGGAAGCCTGGAGGATGTGCTGGCAGTGAGCTATGAAGAACTGGCGGAGAGCGACTGGAGAGAATTTCTGGATGACAAGCTGTACCAGGAGGGTATGGAGGAGTATCTAAAGCAGATCGAAGAGCGGATGACTTCTCTGTGTGAAGATGAGTGGAAGCAGAAAGAGGATCTGAGAACGGATGCCCCGAAGATTCAGATAGTGAGTCCGGAGGCAATGGCAAAGGTCCACAGCTATGTGGAGAGGAATTTCGGAAAGACGTATCTTGCGCCGCTCGAGGAAAAGCGGATGAACCGGCAGTACTGTCGGGGAATACACAGCGACTGCAGCCTGCATTTTACAGACGGAATTCTGCACAGCTGTGTGGGGCGGAATTTTCAGTATGAGTACGCGCTGAAGCAGGCGGCGAAGAACCGGCACGTGTACTACGACAAGCATCGCATCGTAAAGCAGAATATCAATGTCCTCACAGCTCTGCTCAAAAAGTCGTCCGCCATGCGGGAACAGGTCCAGAGCGAACTCTCAGACCGCGGCACGCTGATACCTCCGCTGCTCTGGAAAGTGGGAAGAACAAGGGACGCACGGCTCTTTCTGCGGGAATTCCCGGCGCAGGAACAGGATTTTGTCGTGGACATCCTGATCGATGCCAGCGGTTCCCAGCGCTGCCGCCAGGAGGAGGTGGCGCTTCAGGCGTATATTCTGAGCGCGTCCCTGAGCAATGCGGGAATCCCGCACCGGATGATGAGTTACTGTACCTTCTGGGATTACACGGTGCTGCAGAGGTACCGGGAGTATGATGAGCCGGCGGAGGCGGATGAGCGGATCTTCGAGTTTTCCACTTCGTCCAATAACCGCGACGGACTGGCGCTGGCGGCAGCCGGCGATGAGCTGATGCGAAGACCTGAGGATGGGAAGATTCTGATCGTGCTCAGCGACGGCCGCCCCTACGATGTGATCCTGAACCGCCCCAACGCGCGAAACCCGAAGCCGTACATGGGGGATTACGCCGTCTCCGAGACTGCGTCGACTGTGCGAAAAATGCGAGGGGGAGGAATTAAAGTCCTGGGAGTGTTTGTCGGCGAAGAGCAGGATCTTGACGCCGAAAAACGGATTTTCGGAAAAGATTTTGCCTACATCCGAGATATTGGTAAATTTTCTGATGTGGTTGGACGATATTTAACGAAACAATTGACTGAAAATTGTACATAATTTAGTTTGCAAATCGTGCGCTTTTGTGATAGACTGTCTCAGTACATTAAAGTAGTAAGAGGGAGACAAAAGTATGAACGAAAACACAAACTTCAAACCTTACGTCAGCGCAGACAAGGTGCTCCCGGAATTTACCGTTACCTCTATTATAATGGGTATCATTCTTGCGATCGTATTCGGCGCAGCAAATGCATATCTTGGTCTGAAAGTTGGTATGACTGTATCAGCTTCCATTCCGGCAGCGGTTATTTCCATGGGAGTCATTCGTGTCATCATGCGCAGAAACTCCATTCTGGAGAGCAACATGGTACAGACCATCGGTTCTGCCGGTGAGTCTCTGGCAGCCGGAGCCATCTTCACAATGCCGGCACTGTTTCTGTGGGCGGCAGACGGAACTCTGGAGTCCATGCCGACTTACCTGGAGATCACGATTATCGCGCTGTGCGGCGGTATCCTTGGCGTTATGTTCATGATTCCACTTCGCCGTTCCCTGATCGTGCAGGAGCACGGCGTGCTGCCGTATCCGGAAGGAACCGCATGTGCTGAGGTTCTTCTGGCAGGCGAGGAGGGCGGTTCCAATGCTGCAACCGTATTCGCCGGCATGGGTTTCGGCGCTCTGTTCAAACTGATTGTGGACGGATTCAAGGTTGTTCCGAGTGAGATCAACACTCCGCAGATCGGCGGATTCGCAGGACAGATTGGTACACAGATCTATCCGGCGCTGATCGGAGTCGGCTATATCTGCGGACCGCAGATTGCTGCTTACATGTTCTCCGGCGGTATCATCGCATGGCTGGTTCTGATTCCGGCGGTAGTATTCTTCGGCGGAAGCGTGGATTTTGCGGATCTGGGCAATGCGGATCTGGCTGGACAGACAATCGCGCAGGTATATGAGACCCAGGGAGCGTCCGCGATCTGGTCCAACGTTATCAAGTACATCGGTGCCGGCGCTATCGCTACCGGCGGTGTGATCAGCCTGATCAAATCCCTGCCTCTGATCGTCAGCACCTTCGGAAAGGCAATGAAGGGCATGAGCGGCAGCAAGAACGGAGCTTCTGAGCTGAGAACTGACAGGGATATTAAGATGCCGATCGTACTGGGTACAATCCTGATCATCGCGATCGTACTGTGGCTCGTACCGGCTGTTCCGGTAAACCTGATCGGCGGTCTCATGATCGTTATCTTCGGTTTCTTCTTCGCGACCGTATCTTCCCGTATGGTAGGTCTTGTAGGAAGTTCCAACAACCCGGTTTCCGGTCTTGCAATTGCTACGGTTCTGATTGCAACCTTCGTATTAAAAGCAACAGGAAGCAACAATGCTGCCGGTATGGCGGGAGCAATCGCTATCGCGTCTGTTATCTGTGTAGTTGCGGCAATCGCCGGCGATACTTCACAGGACTTAAAGACAGGTTATATCGTTGGTGCTACCCCAATCAAGCAGCAGTACGGTGAGCTGATCGGTGTTGTGGCATCCGGCCTTGCAATCGCAGGAGTTATGGTGCTTCTGAACAATGCATGGGGCTTCGGTTCTGAGGAGCTTCCGGCAGCACAGGCAACCCTGATGAAGATGATCGTTGAGGGAATCATGGGCGGACAGCTTCCGTGGATCCTCGTATTTATGGGCGTGTTCCTGGCACTGGCTCTGGAGATCGTACGTGTTCCGGTTATGCCGTTCGCGATCGGTCTGTATCTTCCGGTACAGTTATCCGCCTGCATCATGGTCGGCGGTGTTGTACGCCTTGTATTCGATAAGATGAAGATGAAGAGCGAAGAGGAGAGAAAACGCCGCACCACAAACGGTACGCTGTACTGTGCAGGTCTGATCGCCGGTGAGGGTATTGTGGGTATCGTTCTCGCGGTATTCGCGGTAATCCAGACAGGCGGCGGAAAGACACTTGCAGACGTGCTGGGAGAACTTTTCAACCTGACAGGAGCAGTTGGCACAATCGCGGCTCTGGTTCTGCTTGGACTGATGGTATTCAGTCTGGTGGCGTTCTCAAACAGAAAGTCTGAGAAGAAATAATCTTATGGCGAAAAAGAAAGAACGAAATTATCTGGAATTTGTACCGCACCGCAACCCGGCGCTGGCCTGGAAGGCGGATGAGGATGGAGTGGTGACCATCGATGTGGAGCACCGCAGAATCTTCGACCGTATTGCCCAGGTGGCATTCGGCCGGCCCAAGGTCAGCCATATCAAGATGGAGAAGTTCGGAAGTTTTATCTGGCAGCAGATTGACGGACGGGCATCTGTCTATGAGATCGGGCAGAAGGTACAGGAGCAGTTCGGCAAAGAGGCGGAGCCGCTGTATGAACGTCTGGTACAGTATTTCAGAGTTCTGCAGTCGAATCATTATATCGTATTTAAGAGATAGGGAGAGGCCTTCGGGCCTCTTCTTTTTGTCTTTCTGCCCGAAGACGCGCGGTAAACGGGCGCTTTTTGGAAGAAACGGGCGGAAAATGTTAAAAAAGTGTTAAAATTATTACGTTTTATCTTTCTTTTTTGCGTAAAATGTATTAGTATATAAAGATAGGAATTGCGCGCTGGGGGCAGCGGCAGTTCCGGGGGTAAAAACTATATGCTGGAAAGAGGGAAGATAATTATGATTTCAAATCAGGTACTGCAGAATACGATTGATGGGCTGAAGAGTATCTCAAGGATTGACTTTTGCGTGGCGGACGTGGAGGGAAAGGTGATCGTTACCACGATGCCTGAGTCAGAAGTAAGCAGCGAGGAGATTGCCGCGTTTGCTCTGTCAGCGGCAGATTCTCAGGTGCTGCGGGGCTATCAGTTCTTTAAAGTGTATGACGAGCAGCAGCTCGAATATGTGCTGATCGCCGGGGGCGGCAGCGAGGATGTCTATATGGTGGGAAAGATGGCGACGTTCCAGCTCCAGAATCTTCTGGTGGCGTATAAGGAGCGCTTTGACAAGGATAATTTCATTAAGAATCTCCTGCTGGACAATCTGCTGTTGGTTGACATCTATAACCGCGCGAAGAAGCTGCACATAGAGATCGATGTCCGCAGAGTCGTATTCATCCTGGAAACAAATCAGGAAAAAGACCAGTCCTCCATGGAGAGCGTCAAGAACGTTTTTCACGGGAAGACAGGCGACTTTATCACAGCCGTTGATGAGAAAAGCATTATCATCGTGAAGGAGCTTGCTCCGGGAGAAGGCTATGAGGAGATGGACAAGATTGCAGAGACGGTGCTCGACGCCATTGGAAGAGATCCGGCGGGAAATACCCATATCGCATACGGAACGATTGTGCGTGAATTAAAAGAGGTGTCCCGGTCCTACAAGGAGGCACGCATGGCGCTGGATGTAGGAAAGATTTTCTTCAGCGACAGGGATGTGATTGCGTACAGTTCCCTTGGCATCGGAAGGCTGATCTATCAGCTCCCGATCCCGCTGTGCAAGATGTTTATCAAGGAGATTTTTGAGAACAAGTCGCCTGATGATTTTGATGAAGAGACACTGACGACCATTAATAAATTTTTCGAGAATAGCCTGAACGTGTCGGAGACGTCGCGTCAGCTCTATATTCACAGAAATACGCTGGTCTACCGCCTGGACAAGCTTCAGAAGCTCACGGGGCTCGATCTGCGCGTGTTTGAGGACGCGATCACCTTCAAGATCGCTCTGATGGTTGTCAGGTACATGAAGTACATGGAGACATTGGATTATTAAAGCAACAGGAGGAGAATAATGATTACTTTAGACAGTGTGAGCAAGGCGTACACGAAGGGGCAGCCTGCCCTGAATGACGTATCTTTACACATTGAGAAGGGTGAGTTCGTCTTTGTAGTGGGAAACAGCGGCTCGGGCAAGTCCACGCTGATCAAGCTGCTGCTCAAGGAACTGGAACCGACATCCGGAACAATTAAAGTAAACGGACAGCTGCTCAACAAGATGCGCAGGAGAAAGATCGCGAAATACCGCCGTGGACTCGGCGTCGTATTCCAGGATTTCCGTCTGTTAAAGGACAGGAATGTCTATGAGAACGTGGCGTTTGCCCAGCGGGTGATTGAGAAGCCGAACCGTGTGATCAAGAAGCGTGTTCCGGAGGTCCTGACACTGGTGGGGCTTGCGGAGAAATATAAGTCTCTGCCCAAGGAGCTTTCAGGAGGAGAGCAGCAGAGAGTCGCTCTGGCCAGAGCTCTGGTAAACCGTCCGGCGATTCTGCTGGCCGATGAGCCGACTGGTAACCTGGACCCGGGAAATTCCTGGGATATCATGAAGCTTCTGGATGAGATCAACCAGAGAGGGACCACTGTCCTTGTCGTAACCCATAACAGAGAGATTGTCAACGCCATGAAGAAGCGTGTCATTACCATGAGGAAAGGCGTCATTGTGAGCGACGAACAAGAAGGTGAATACCATGAGGATTAGTACACTGGGCTACAGCCTGAAGCAGGGCCTGAAGAACATTTGGAGAAATAAGATGTTCTCCATCGCCTCAGTAGCGACCATGGCGGCGTGTATCTTTCTGTTTGGCCTGTTCTTCGCTATTGTGATCAACTTTACTTATATCATGAGGAGCACAGAGCAGAATGTCAGCATTCTGGTTTACTTCCAGGAGGGCATCGATCAGGCGACGATTGACTCCATCGGAGAACAGATCGCCAAGCAGGACCATGTCATAAATGTGGAATACGTATCTGCAGACGAGGCGTGGGAGCAGTTTGCGCCCATTTATTTCGGAGAAGACTATGACGAGTCTCTCGCAAGCGCGTTTCTGTCGGATAATCCGCTGGCAAACTCAGCCAGATATGAAGTGTATGTGGACCGGGTGGAGAATCAGGACTCGCTTGTGGAGTATATCCGGACACTGGACGGGGTAAACCCGGACAAGATCCAGCAGGCGGAGAAAGCGACGGATACGCTCTCCACGTTCAATAAGCTGGTGGCATACATCTCTGTGGCAATTATCCTTGTGCTTTTGGCAGTCGCGATCTTCCTGATCAGCAACACCGTAGCAGTGGGAATCTCCATCCGGAAGGAGGAGATCGGCATCATGAAGCTGATCGGAGCTACGAATACCTTTGTAAAGGCTCCGTTCGTTATTGAGGGTATTCTGCTGGGAGCTGTGGGTGCCGCGATTCCTCTGGCAGGACTTTACTTCCTCTATAACCAGGTGGTAAAGTATGTGATGGTGAGATTCAATATGCTGAATGGCATCTTAAACTTCCTTCCGGCAAATCAGGTATTCCGCCTGGTGCTTCCGGTGGGGCTGATTCTGGGTATCGGCATCGGACTCCTGGGAAGTCTTTTCACTATCCGCAAGCATCTGAAAGTATGATGAACGCCGCGGAGCATATAATGATATGAGGATGCGCGCAGCGCGGTGAAAGCCTCAGTATCATATTAAAAGATAAGAATAGCAGGGGGGATGTGCAGAACATCCCTCTTTCTCTGTCGAACAGGCAGGTAATTCCGGAAAGAGGTGCAGGATATGGAGTTTGAAGAGCAGCAGGAAAAAAAGGAGAAAAGGGGAATTCACTGGAAGAGTTTTGCGGGAGGCGCAGTGTGCGCGGTTCTGCTGCTTGCCGCTGCCGCTGCAGCACTCTGGTTCACAGGGGATGGACCGGGCAGCTTGAAGAGCGCGGCAAAGGTGGCGGGCATCAGCCAGATCATTGACAGTGTGTATATGGGGGAGATCGACGAGCAGAAGCTGGAGGACTCCATGTATGCGGGACTGATGGCCGGACTGGAAGATCCCTATTCCCGATATTACTCCAGGGAGGAGTGCGAGGAAGAAGACCGCTCCAACGCCGGAGAGTATGAGGGGCTGGGCGTGGTGCTCGGACAGATGAAGGATACCGGAGAGGTTGTGATTGTTCAGTGTTACGACGGCGGTTCCGCGGCGGAAGCCGGCGTGCAGGCGGGAGATATTCTCTATGCTGTGGACGGGGAATCCGTGGAGGGAAAGGAACTCTCGGAAATTTCAGACGCGATACAGGAAAAGGAAGAAAAGGATGTTGTGCTGACTCTGGGGAGGAGTCAGGCAGACGGCAGTGAGCAGCGCATGGACATCACCGTCACCAAGGGACCGGTGGAAATGAATTACGTTTCGGGTGAGATGCTGGGAGACGGCATAGGATATCTTGCGATCACGCAGTTCACCGGCGTGACGTCAGAGCAGTTTCAGGAGACGTATCAGAGCCTGAAGGATCAGGGGATGGAACGCCTGATCATCGATCTGCGCGACAATCCCGGCGGCCTGCTGGATGCTGTGTGTGAGACCCTGCGTCAGATTCTGCCGGAAGGCATGATTGTCTACATGGAAGACAAGGCAGGCAACCGGGAGGAGTATACGTGTGACGGCGAGACTCCTATTGATATCCCGCTGGTGGTTCTGGTGAATGAAAACAGCGCCAGCGCCTCCGAAATATTCGCCGGAGCAGTCAAGGATCATGGCGTTGGCACGCTGGTCGGCACGACGACTTTCGGAAAGGGAATCGTACAGACGTACTACAGGCTCGGAGACGGCAGCGAGATCAAGCTGACCACGGCAAAATATTTTACGCCCAACGGAAATAATATCCACGGCACCGGAGTTGAACCGGATGTGCAGGTGGAAGCGTCGGAGGATGGAGAGACGGATGTACAGCTGGAGAAAGCTGTGGAAGTGGTAAAAGAAATGGAATAGACGGCACTGCAGGGGGCCGCCGCTGATTGATGGCGGCGGCCCCCTGCATATGGCTGCAAACAAAAAAAGGAACATCTCTGTTCCTTTTCCAAATAGCGAGAGGGGGACTTGAACCCTCGACACTACGGGTATGAACCGTATGCTCTAGCCAGCTGAGCTATCTCGCCATAATGGAACCTATAGGGCTCGAACCTATGACCCTCTGCTTGTAAGGCAGATGCTCTCCCAGCTGAGCTAAGATTCCATGCTGCTGTCTTGCGACTGCTTTGCCATTATATAAGATATATGGCGGATTGTCAAGCATTTTGATGAAAAAAATCAAATTGATTTTTTGACGGTGGAAGAAGGGTATGCTATAATGAGCGAAGGCATAAGGTTTTTCGCTGCAGGACGCAGTAAGAATACTCAGATACAGAAATGGGAGAATATAGACATGAGAGTAGGAATGGGATATGACGTGCATAAACTGGTTGAGGGAAGAGATCTGATCCTCGGAGGGGTCAGAATTGAGCATGACAAAGGACTGCTGGGTCACTCGGACGCAGACGTTGTGGTCCACGCGATCATGGACGCTCTGCTGGGAGCTGCTGCGCTGAGGGATATCGGACGCCATTTTCCGGACACGGATCCGCAGTATAAGGGGATATCCAGCATTACGCTTCTGAAGCATGTGGGAAAGCTGTTAGAGGAGAAGATGTATGTGATCGAGAATATCGACGCCACAATCATTGCGCAGAAACCGAAGCTTCTGCCCTATATCGATGAGATGATTCACAATGTCGCCGAAGCGCTGCAGCTGTCGGAGGATCAGGTGAATATCAAGGCGACGACCGAGGAGGGACTGGGATTTACCGGAAGCCAGGAGGGCATTTCCGCGCACGCCGTATGCTCTGTCTCGTATGCGCTGGATCTTATGGGAGACGACCGTCTGCAGGGACAAAACTGCGGCGGCTGCAGAGGATGCGCGGCAAAGACGGAACAATAATACCGGCGCTTTGAGGACCGCGGGCGACGCAGGGTATTG
The DNA here is from genome assembly GCA_930989745.1 of uncultured Lachnospiraceae bacterium. Classification (GTDB taxonomy): domain Bacteria; phylum Bacillota; class Clostridia; order Lachnospirales; family Lachnospiraceae; genus Egerieimonas_A; species Egerieimonas_A faecigallinarum. The sequence goes on from CAKNMY010000015.1 coordinate 32,813, forward strand.
ACAAATTCCGGGTTTTTGCATAGTATATAACCAGATATGAAAAATACTTGGAACGGGAAGAGTAGGAGAACCGTCCGATTGACAGAGAATGGGCGCGGCAGGCTGAGAGTGCCCAGAATCAGGATTTCTCTGAAGTGCGCCCGGGAGTAGACCGGAGGAAGACTGCCGCGGCAGGGGTATTTCGGTACGTGTGCAGACGTTACAGGCAAATGAGTGGGGCAGGAATGCCCTAAGTAAAGTGGAACCGCGGAGAACTTCGCCTTTATATTTTTATAGGGGGGAAGTTCTTTTTATATGATTAAGAAAGGGGCAGATATGGGATTTTTCAGGCATATTAAAGAAGAATTCAATGTGATACAGGAACGCGATCCGGCGATTAAGTCGCCGATGGAAGTTTTGCTCTATCCGAGCTTTCGTGTGATGATCCAGTATCGCAGGGCGCATAAGCTGTATCTCAAAGGCCACTATTTTCTCGCGCGCTGGATTTCCCAGAGGGCGGCGCGAAAGACGGGGATCGAGATACACCCGGGAGCGACGATCGGCAAGGGATTGTTTATCGACCACGGAAGCGGTGTGATCATCGGTGAGACTGCGGTTATCGGCGATAACGTTACGCTGTATCAGGGCGTTACGCTGGGCGGAAACGGCAAGGAGACCGGAAAGCGCCATCCAACGATCAAAGACAACGTGATGATCAGCGCGGGCGCGAAAGTGATCGGCTCGTTTACAGTCGGGGAAAACTCCAAGATAGGCGCAGGCTCTGTAGTGATTGAGGAAGTGCCGCCGAACTGTACCGTGGTGGGAATCCCCGGACGGGTAGTCCGCCAGAAGAATGTGAAGATCCCGCGCACCAGTATGGATCACTGCCATCTGCCCGATCCGGTGCGGGATGATATCCGTGTGCTGCAGCGTGAGAATACCGCGCTGGTCAACAAGGTTCTGGAGATGGAGAAGGAACTCAAGCTTTTGAGAACAGAGAGGGAAAAAGATGCCGTGAAGGAAGCGGCAGAAAATCATCAGGAGGAAGCAGGAGAATGAAGTTTTACAATACACTGACTAAGAAAAAAGAAGAATTTGTGCCGCTGGAGGAGGGCAAAGTGAAGATGTATGTCTGCGGTCCCACCGTATACAATTTCATCCACATTGGAAATGCCCGTCCGATGATCGTATTCGATACGGCGCGCAGATATATGGAGTACAAAGGATATGAGGTAAACTACGTATCCAACTTTACCGACGTGGACGACAAGATTATTGCCAAGGCGATCGAGGAGGGCGTCTCCTCCGAAGAGATTTCCCAGCGGTATATCGCGGAATGCAAAAAGGATATGGCGGATATGAATGTACGCCCGGCGACCACGCACCCGCTTGCCACACAGGAGATTGACGGGATGATCGAGATGATCAGCACGCTGATCGACAAGGGATACGCCTACAATGTAAATGGGACCGTATATTTCCGTACGAGAAAGTTTGACGAATACGGCAAGCTGTCCCACAAGAACCTGGATGACCTGCGTTCCGGCAGCCGCTCCCTGCTGGTTACGGGGGAGGACCAGAAGGAAGACCCGCTCGATTTCGTGCTCTGGAAGCCGAAGAAAGAGGGCGAGCCGTACTGGGTATCCCCGTGGAGTGAGGGAAGGCCGGGCTGGCATATCGAGTGCTCCGTGATGTCAAAGAAGTATCTCGGTGAGGAGATTGATATCCATGCGGGCGGCGAGGATCTGATCTTCCCGCACCATGAAAATGAGATCGCGCAGAGCGAGTGCTGCAATGGAAAGATTTTTGCGCGCTACTGGCTGCACAACGCGTTCCTGAATATTGACAACCGGAAGATGTCCAAATCTCTCGGGAATTTCCGGACAGTCCGTGAGATCGGAGAGAAGTATGACCTTCAGGTGCTGCGCTTCTTTATGCTGAGCGCCCATTACAGAAGTCCGCTCAATTTCAGCGCTGATATCATGGAGTCATCCAAGAGCGCGCTGGAGCGCATTGTGACCGCAGTGGACAGATTAAAGGGAATTTCCCCGAAGACGGAGGAGCTTACGCCTGAGGAGGAAGAGATGTTAAAGACGGCGCAGGAACTTCGCGGAAAGTTTGAGGAGGCGATGGATGATGACCTCAATACTGCAGATGCGATCTCTGCGATCTTTGAGCTGGTGCGCTTTGCGAACACGCATGCCGGAGAGGGATCTTCCAGAGCGTTTGTGGATGATGTTAAGAATGAGATTGTGGAGCTGTCCGATATTCTGGGCCTGATTGTGGATAAGAAGGCGGAGGATCTGGACGCGGAGATCGAAGAGATGATCGCAAAGCGTCAGGCGGCGAGAAAAGCGAGAGATTTCGCGCAGGCGGATGCGATCCGCGATGAGCTGCTTGCAAGGGGTATCATTCTGGAAGATACGCGCGAGGGTGTAAAATGGAAGAGAGCTTAAAGTATTTAAAGGAGCAGTTTGCGCTCCAGGATATAGACCTGAAGACGTATTCCCCCCTGACACTGGCGTATATCGGGGACGCGATTTATGACCTCCTGGTGCGCACCATTTTGGTAAAGCGCGGGAATTCCCAGGTGAATAAGCTCCACAAGCGCGCGAGCAGCCTGGTAAAGGCGCCCACGCAGTCGGATATGATGGATAAGATTCTGCCTCACCTCACAGAGGAGGAGGAGCATATCTATAAGCGCGGCCGAAACGCCAAGTCTTTTACCATGGCAAAGAACGCCACTATGGCGCAGTACCGCCGGGCGACAGGCTTTGAGGCGGTGTTCGGTTACCTTTATCTGAAAGGGGAATTAAACCGCGCGATCGACCTGATGAAGATCGGCATGGAGCCGGAGAGTGAGGAAAACTAATGGAAGAGATCAGAGAAAATAAAATCGAAGGGCGAAACGCTGTGATGGAGGCGTTTCGCTCCGGCAGAGCTGTGGACAAGGTATTCGTGCTGGACGGCTGTCAGGATGGGCCGGTCCGCTCGATTGTGCGTGAGGCGAAGAAGCATGACACGGTTCTGAACTTTGTGAGCAGGGAACGCCTGGACAGAATGTCGGAGACCGGCAAGCACCAGGGAGTGATTGCTTTTGCGGCATCGTATGATTACAGCACTGTGGAGGACATTCTGGCTCTGGCAAAAGAGAAAGGCGAACCGCCGTTTATCCTGCTGCTGGACGGCATCGAGGACCCGCATAATCTGGGAGCGATTATCCGTACCGCGAATCTGGCGGGCGCGCATGGAGTCGTCATTCCGAAGCGCCGTGCCGTGGGCCTGACCGCAACCGTGGCAAAGGCGTCCGCGGGAGCTCTTAACTACACGCCGGTGGCAAAGGTCACGAATCTGGGACAGACCATCGAGGAGCTGAAAAAGGAAGGCCTGTGGTTTGTCTGCGCCGATATGGGCGGAACTGCCATGTATGATCTGGACCTGAAAGGGCCGATCGGATTAGTGATCGGAAATGAAGGGGAGGGCGTAAGCCACCTCGTGAGGGAAAAGTGTGATTTTATCGCTTCTATTCCCATGAAGGGAGACATCGATTCTCTGAACGCATCCGTGGCAGCGGGCGTTCTGGCATTTGAAATAGTGAGGCAAAGAGGCTGTTGAGATGAGGAAGGATTACGAGGGATACAGTGATGAAGAACTGATTCGAATGATGAGAGACGGCGACCGCGAGGTGGCGGAATATCTGGCGGAGAAGTATAAGCCCCTGGTTCGGAGAAAGGCGCGCACGCTCTATCTGGTCGGAGGCGACACGGAGGATCTGATACAGGAGGGAATGCTGGGGCTTTTCAAGGCAATGCAGGATTACAGCCCCGAGTACGCGGCATCCTTTGTAACCTTTGCCAGCACCTGTATCGACCGGCAGCTCTACAGCGCGATCGCTGTGTCCAATCGTAAGAAGCATCAGCCGCTGAATACCTACCTGTCCTTCAGCGCGCGCGAGTGGGAGCATGAGGAACGGATGTCCGCTCAGCAGAACCCTGAGGCAATGGTGATCGACCAGGAAAATGTCCGCCTCATCCGCGCGCAGATCGAAGCGCGCCTGAGTAAGTTTGAAAATCAGGTGCTGGCGCTCTATCTGGATGGGGCGGATTATATCCGCATCGCGCAGATTCTGGACAAATCACCAAAATCCATTGACAACGCGCTGCAGAGGATCCGGACAAAAATCAAACGTTCCATACTGACCAATCAGAAATGAAAAAGCCCTGCCGTGAGCGCCGGATTTTCGCTGATTTCCGGTGCGCGGCAGGGCTGACAGGAAAAAATGAAAAAAAATCGAAAAAAGTTGTTGACAATCCGGGAATGTTTTGGTAGAATCTATAGACGTAGCAGCGAGCTGACAAAAAAATATCGATATGCTGCCTTGGCTCAGTTGGTAGAGCGTCGCCTTGGTAAGGCGGAGGTCGGCGGTTCAAATCCGCTAGGCAGCTTTTTAAATCTCCTGATAATTTCGGGAGATTTTTTGCTGTATACAAAGATGTTGGGGGCAAAAGGTATTTTGCCCCCTATGATACCGGATTGTTCCGTACTTCGTACTCTCACAATCCTCAAAAACAT
>CAKNMY010000016.1 GCA_930989745.1 uncultured Lachnospiraceae bacterium
CCAGAGATTCACCGATATAGTAATCACGTTTGATTGGTGCGGTGTATTCTCCATCCTTACCCGCGAGTTCATTTCTTACTTCTTCATATCCAGCCACCTTAAAGATTCCATTTGCCTGTCCATTTAAAATGATTCTACCTGTAATGTACTCATCGTTAATAACAATTTTTACGATATCACCGGTTTTTGCTGTAACCAGTGGCTTGATGATTAAATTGCCTGCTGCATCAAAAGCTGCCTCTACATAGCCAGTACCTGGTGTTGTATTGTCATTAAGAACATAGGAAATCTCACCATCAGCGGTACCAATATTACTAAGAAGATCCTGGCGGGATACCTGTAATGCTGTCATTACAGAAACAGGAACATTTGCCAGCTGCTTACCAAAGAACTTTGCCGATACGTTACTACCAACCAGCTTAAATTCTTCAGCATCTGATGCCGGGAAGGTAACAGTTGTTTTACCAATTTCTTCACTTCCTGGAATAATAGAATTTGTTGCTGTCACAACCTCGACCTTATCTTCTGATTTGAAGGTGATTTTATCTGTCACATCAGTATTACGCTCACTGGTATAAAATTTTGTATTTGTAATAGTCGCTTTCGCAGATTCATTAAAGCTTACAGTTGCAATGTTATTGCCTTTAAAAGCTCTGCTGATACCTTTCTGCAAATCAATGTCGATATGATATCCAGCTAATAAATTTCCACTTTCGTCCGTAAGAACAAGGTTTGCCTTTGCAGCGTCTGTTTCTGTGTTTTCCTTTCCTGTGGGTATTACTTTTACTACTAGTTTTCCGTCACGAGTAGTATATTCGGCAGAAAAAGCATCTTTATCAGTAGAAACTACAATAGGATTAGACTCTTCATCCACTTCGAATCCAATAATATCATCAGATATAGTGATGTAGATTGGATCTGTTGCTACTACAGGTTTAATTACAACTGCACCGTACTCGTAAACCTTTACAGTAAAACTCCGAACATTATTTTTATTATCAGATACAGTAAGCATTGTCTCGCCAGGTTCGTACCCATACACAGTTAAACCATCGTGAGCAGCATTAATTGTAGCCGCTGCAATTGTATCATCTTCTGTCTCTACAGTTGCTAAAGTAGTACCGTCTTCAAATCCAATTTCCTCTTCGTCAACTGTTTTAATTGCAGCAACTTTTACAGGAATGTCTAAGGAGGTTCCACCCATATCCTTTGCACTAATAGTTAAAACAGAAGCACCTAACTGTTTCGCAGCAATTGCCTGCTCGAGAACCGCGCTATCAACGGCGAGAAGCGGGCTGTTGGTGATACTTTGGTCTGTAGTTATTTTACCTGCAGCAACATCATCACTGGCTTTTTCAAAGTCCGTATGTCCCTGTACATCTCCATCAGCATTAACTTCTTCTGTAATTGTGATAGTATTTCCCGTGCTTAATTTTAAGGAAAATACAGCCCCAACCATGTCATTATTTTTATCTGTACGTTTAAATTTAGGTGCTTTCGTTACATCATAGGTAGTTTTTGGATTTACTACTGCTGTAATTGTATCAATCGTAACTACATTAATTGGAATGCTTACTGTAATAGGACGCGCCTTCTCAGCATTTAACACACCAGTAATAGCTGTTCCTTCACTATTTATCATTCCGCCAGTTAATGTTACACCTGTCAGAAGGTAGTCAGTTGTCGTTTTAGCATCTTCAATTGCCTCATTAACAAGTGTCTGAACATCTGTGGAAATATTCCGTCCCTTTTCTGCCTCAATGCCTAACTTAATTTTTAATTCCTGTCCCTGAAGTTCTTCTGCAACCTTCTGCAGTGCGGCATCAGCAGCACTTTCGCCGACACGAATTGGAGCTGAAATGTCAGCAGAAACTGTATCAGTTGCTAATTGATTTGTTAACTGCAGCGTTCCACTCCACGTTGTCTTTTCGAAATCTAAAGATGCACCACTAATATTAATCTTCAAATCCCCCTGATTAGGATATTTGATTCCATTTGCACTAATAAAGTCGTCCAAGCGGCCATTTGCAACTTTCTCAATTTCTCCTGTAATATTTGCTATATCTACAGCATCACTTCCTGATAAAGAAAGGGTCTGCTCTGGATAAGTGCTGGTTAAGTTGGATTCGGTTAAAATCTTTTCTGCAGTATAAGTATTCACCAGAACATCAACTGTAACGGTATCGCTTTTGTTAACGCCAGGGGTTTTAGATTTAACTGTAATCGCTACATTCCATTTTGTGGTATCTGCTGTTAATTCATCAATTTCAGCATTATCAACAATTGCTGATATCTCGTAACCATCTACAGTTGCACCACCATCTACGGTTATGCTACTACTTAATACAGTTTTAACTGCACTATTATTTGTGATTGCATCCTTAACCCACTCCACCATGCTGTCCTTACTACTGCCTTCTACAGCAGAAATGGAAACATTCTGTTCAATAGTGGACTTTAACTGCTCCATTACTTTTTTAAGTGCGGCTGATTCTATAGCATCTGTGCTATTATCAGCAGCCTTAACATCCTGAATGGTATTCACCATAGTACCAGGTACAGCCGTACCAACTGTCATTACACCGGCGAGTGTTAACGCTAATAACTTTTTAGCATTTTTTGAAATTTTCGCCATTTCTTTTAACCTCCTTATTTTGACTAAATCTCTATAATTTGTTTGTTTTCGGTCTGCCGTTCGTTCCGTTTTCTGATATGTATTTGAATGGTTGTAGCTTCAGAAAAGTACATAAAACAACATACCGATGGCATTACGCTTACAGATACAATACCACAAGCATTTTAGAATATCAATACTTTTTTAATATTTTTTTAAAATTCCAATGCTTTGCGTCTTGTATCTATGTAAGTGAAAAGCTGTTGTTTACAAAGCGGAAATGTTCTTTCTACCTTGGCAGGACCCTTACAGGATAAAGATTCTTACACTGCCGTTTTGTAAACTGTCAACAAACATCCTGCTTGGGAGTATTATAGCAAAACATTCCTCATTTGTAAATCGTCGATTTGTTATAATCGCCGCTTTTAAACTGTTGAAAACGCCCAATATTTCAAGGTTTTTTCGGCATTTCTCCATTTCCTGCCGTCAAAAAAGCCATATTTGTTTATGATGCCTATTCCGTTCTTTTCTGCTCAAAATCCCCGCGGACATCTGCCAGATATTTTTCGAGAAATCCAACGAAAGCTTCCATCTCCGCCTGCGTTCCGATCGTGATGCGCAGGTAGTTGTCAATACGCGGTTTCTCGAAATAGCGGACATAGATGTGCGCCTGGCGCAGCGCCTGGAAGAGCTGCTTTGCGGGACAGAAGGAATGGGTCGCGAACAGAAAGTTCGATTTGGAATCAGCGAAGGAAAATCCCAGGCGCTTCAGCTCCCGCTTCGTCCACTCACGGGTGCTGATCACCTTCCCGAGCATCTCCCGGAAGTATTCCTCATCCTCCACCGACGCGGTTCCGGCCGCGAGCGCGGTCTGGTCCATGGTATAGGAATTGAAGGAGTATTTCGCATCATTCAGATAGCGGATCGCCTCAGGGCTTCCCAGAGCGTAGCCGATGCGCATGCCGGCGAGGGCGCGGGACTTGGAGAATGTTCTTACCACAATGAGGTTATCGTATCTGCCAAGCAGATGTTCCGCTGACACAGCTCCGAAGTCGACGTACGCCTCATCCACAATCACGATTTTATCGTGGTTTTTTCTCACAATTTCTTCTATCTCATCTTGTCCCAGTTCGATACCGGTGGGCGCGTTTGGATTCGGGAAAATGATTCCGCCGCTTTCCTCTTCGTTTGAAATGTAGTCTTCCTTTTCGATTTCAAACTTTTCGTTCAGAGGAATTCTTTTGTATGGGATTCGGAACAGATCCGCCCACACATCATAGAAGGAGTAGGTGATATCCGGGAACAGGATCGGCTTTCCGCTCTGAAAGAAAGTCAGGAAGCACATTGCCAGTACGTCGTCGGATCCAACGCCCACAAAGACCCGGCTTTCGTCCAGGCCATGGTAGCGTGCCAGTGCTCTCACAAGCGTTCCGGCGGTAGGATCCGGATAGAGCTTCATGCTCTCCGGTTTCAGATTCCGCAGCGCTTCCATTACACGCGGAGACGGCGGATACGGGTTCTCGTTCGTATTCAGTTTTATCATGTCCGGCTCATTCGGCTGTTCCCCGGGAGTATAGGGTATGACCTTCAGAACCTTGTTTTCCCATTCTCTCATTTTTATGTACCAGGGCATTTCGGGCGGCAGAGAATACATTTCCCCCTGCCGCCCGAAAAAATTCTTTCTATTATTAATATATACCGACGGGAGTGTCTGCCCCTATCCTTTCCCTGTTATTTTTCCCGCCGTCACGATCCGCTCTCAGCCCTTCAGTTCCCGGATGACCTCCGCAAAACCCGGAAGGGCATTCACGATCGTCTCATAGGATACACAGTAAGCGATCCGCACATATCCCGGACAGTCAAAGGAGCTGCCAGGCACGATCAGAATGCGGTGCTTTTTCGCCGTCTCGCAGAAGATCTTCTCATCTTCCACCGGCGACTTCACAAAGAGGTAGAACGCTCCCTCAGGTCTGACGCATTCGTAGCCCGCTTCCGTCAGGCCTTTGTAGAGCGTCTCGCGGTTGCGGTTATAGTATTCCAGATCCGTATGTTCCTCCAGGCATTCTGCCGCCACCTTCTGGAACAGCGACGGGGCATTTACAAATCCAAGGATGCGGTTCGCCACATTTGCGGCCGCAATCACGTCCTCGCTGTCCTTCATCTCATCCGGAATTACCAGATAACCGATGCGCTCTCCCGGAAGGGACAGTGACTTGCTGAAGGAATAGCCGACTACGGTATTCTCATAGTATTTCGTCAGATACGGCACCTGAACTCCGTCATACGCAAGTTCGCGGTACGGCTCATCGGAGATCAGACAGATATCCGTACCGTACTCCTGCTGCTTTCTTCTCATAATGTCCGCCATCTTCTGGATTGTCTCCTCGGAGTAGACGACTCCCGTAGGATTGTTCGGCGTATTTACGATCACCGCCTTGGTCTTCGGGCTGATCAGCTTCTCGAAGCTTGCCAGATCCGGCTGGAAGTCCGCGGTATTCGGAGGCACCACAACGAGCTCTCCCCCGTAATTTGCCGCATAGCTTCTGTATTCCCCGAAATAGGGTGCAAACACGATCACTTCATCCCCGGGATTCAGCAGGGTCTTCAGGATTACGTTCAGACCTCCCGCCGCTCCCACGGTCATCAGGATGTTTTCTTTCCTGAAGTTCGTTCCATGGGTCTTATTGAGAAAATTTGAGATTTTTTCTCTTACTTCTTCGTAACCGGAATTATTCATGTATCCGTGCAGGACTACGGGATCATCTTCCTGAAGCATGCGCACAGCCTCCTGCCTTACCTTCTCAGGCGCAGGCACATTCGGATTGCCCAGGCTGAAATCATATACATTCTCCGCTCCGTAGACTGCCGCCATCTTTTTGCCTTCCTCGAACATGGCGCGGATGGCAGAGCTGTTTTTCACAAAGCCCTTCATCTGTTCTGCTATCATAATGGCTGTTCCCCTTTCTCATATTAACACGCTAAAGTATACACTGATTTTCCCAAAAGGTCAATGCCCTGCTTTATACAGCTGGGCATATGCGCCGTCTTTTTTGAGCAGCTCCTCATGTGTACCCTCCTCGGCAATGCCGTCCTCTGTGAGCACCAGGATTCTCTGGGCATTGCGGATTGTGGACAGGCGGTGCGCGATGACAAATGTCGTTCTGTTCTTCGCCAGGATTTCCAGGGATTCCTGCACCACCTTCTCGCTCTCATTGTCAAGCGCGGAGGTTGCCTCGTCGAAGATGAGGATGGGCGGATTCTTGAGAAATACTCTCGCGATAGAGAGGCGCTGTTTCTGGCCTCCGGAGAGTTTTACTCCCCTCTGTCCGATGTCGGTATCATATCCGTCATTCAGTTCCATGATAAATTCATGGGCATTGGCCGCTTTTGCCGCGCGGATAACCTCCTCATCCGTGGCATCCGGCTTTCCGTAGCGGATATTTTCCATAACGGTTCCCGCGAACAGATAGACGTCCTGCTGCACGATACCGATCTGGCGTCGCAGAGACTTCAGCTTAATGCTTCGGATATCTCTTCCGTCAAGGAGAATACGTCCCTGCGTCACGTCATAGAATCTCGGGATCAGGCTGCACAGCGTCGTCTTGCCCGCGCCGGAGCCTCCGACCAGAGCGACGTATTCGCCTGCCTTTACCTCCAGGTTCACGTTCGAGAGAACATTTTCCTCATGGTCTTCATAATGGAAGGAGACATTCTCAAAACGGATATCGCCCTCAGAATCTTCGATATCTACCGCGTCCGGCGCGTCCTTGATGTCCGGCGCGATCTTCATAATCTCCAGGAAACGGTCGTAACCGCTGTAGCCGTTCTGGAACTGCTCGGTGAAGCTGACAAGTTTCTTGACCGGCTCCGTAAAGTTATTGATATAGAGCAGAAATGTAACCAGATCTGCGGCGGTAAGTTCTCCGTCCGCCATGAGCGCCGCTCCCACTGCCAGGGACACCACGATCGTCAGGGTGGAGAACGCGTTCATTCCGGAGCCGAAGCCCGCCATATACCGGTATGTTCTGCGCTTCGCTTCCACAAAGCGGCGGTTTCCTTCGCGGAACTTCTTCATCTCCCGCTCTTCATTCGCAAATGACTTTACCACCCGGATACCGGAAAGACTGTCCTCGATCTGGCTGTTGATGTCCGCGATCCGCGCACGGTTTTCCTTGAACGCTGATTTCATTTTCGTATTGTACACAACCGCGTAGACCAGCATGACCAGCACAAAAAAGATCGCCACCAGCGCCAGCTTGAGGTTCACGGCTCCCATGATGATGAACGCGCCCAACAGCTTGATTGCCGATATCACCAGATCCTCCGGTCCGTGATGCAGAAGTTCGCTGATATCAAACAGATCCGCGGTGATTCGCGAGAGCAGGTGCCCGACCTTCTGATTGTCAAAAAATGCAAACGACAGTTTCTGGTAGTGATCAAAGATTTCATTTCTCATGTCATGTTCTATATGCGCGCCCATGAGATGTCCGAAGTAGGTAATATAGTAATTGCAGAGAAATTCAATTACCACAAGGCCAAGCATCAGCGCTCCCAGCTTCAGGATCATATCCATGGCTTCGCTCAGCTCCATCTCGGTGACAGTCTGAGTGATATAGCGCACCAGAAGCGGGATGGCCAGAGTCACAGCGGCTCCGGTGATCGCGCAGAACATGTCCGAGAAAAACAGCAGCTTGTACGGTTTGTAGTAGCCCGCCAGCTTTCTCAGCTTGTGTTCTTTCTTTTCCATAGCTTCCTCCATTTCTTTAGTTTCACCCTATTATAGCATAATCATTCTGCGTTCAAAATACTTTTATATAGACTGAACTGGATTCAAAGTTATGATTCGATTCGGGGGCTTTATGGAAAATCAAAAACGTGAAAATCTTCTGAACCTTGCGCTTGACGCCACGCCTGAAGAACGGCAGCGTTCCCTCGCCCTGGACGTTGGATATGACAGCGAGGCGCGGCTGTGGGAAGTCGTGGTGCAGTACCGCGGGAGTCTGGCTGTTCTGGAAGATTTGGGAATCTCAGTAACATATCTGCTGACAAATTATGCCATTCTTGTTCTGACCGAAGAACAGCTCCTTCTCGTCTCTTCCATACCGGAAGTCATCTATATTGAGAAGCCTAAAAATCTGTATTTTGCAGTGAATCTCGGACGGCAGTCCTCCTGTATCAACACTGTGCAGCAGTCCCCGGATGGTCTCTTCGGAGAAGGGGTGCTCATCGCCTGTATTGACTCAGGAATCGATTACTCTCATATGGATTTTCGAAATGGAGACGGTACTACACGCCTTATCGCTCTCTGGGATCAGACCATTCCCGGAAATCCTCCCGACGGCTATCACATCGGAACGCTCTATACAGAAGAGCAGATCAACGAGGCTCTGCAGTATGCAGATCCGGCGGAGCAGCGCAGGATTCTGCCGAGTGTTGACTCCAGCGGACACGGCACTGCAGTAATGGGCATTGCGGCCGGAAACGGAAACGAAAGCGGAGGTGTCTACCGCGGAGTAGCTCCCAGAAGCCGCCTTCTGGCCGTCAAGCTGGGTTCCTCCGTATCCGGCAGCTTCCCCCGCACCACACAGCTTATGCAGGCAGTCGATTTTGCGGTGCGTGAGAGCCTGCGCCTGAGCCTTCCTCTGGTTATTAACCTGAGTTTCGGCAACAGCTACGGCTCTCACAGCGGGGATTCCCTGCTCGAGACGTATCTGAATTCAGTGGCGGCGCTGGGGCAGATTTCTCTGTGCATCGGCACAGGGAACGAAGGTAATTCTGCGGGACATTATTCCGACAGGCTTTCCTCCTACACTCCGCTCGATGCGGAGCTCTCTGTGGGAACTTATACGCCCACGGTGAATGTGCAGCTCTGGAAATATTATGTGGATGAAATTCAGCTCTCGCTGATTCACCCGAACAATACGGTGATCGGTCCCATCTCTCCAGCCCTTGGCCCGGTACGATTCCAGGCGGGGCAGACGGAACTTCTGCTTTATTACGGGATGCCCAGCCCCTACAGTCTCGCGCAGGAAGTATACGTTGACTTTTTACCGGCCCGTTCTGCCCCCTATATTGACAGCGGAGTATGGACACTGCGGCTTCTGCCGGGCAGAATCACTGAAGGAGAGTTTCACTTGTGGCTTCCCGGAGGCGGCGTCCTGGGCGAGTCCACCCGTTTTTACCGCCCTGTGCCCGACACAACACTCACTATTCCTTCCAGCGCCGCCCGCGCGATCTCTGTGGGCGCTTATAATCCGAATCTGCTCTCCTACACCGATTTCTCCGGACGCGGCTTTACCCGGGTACTGCACGCGGTCAAGCCGGATCTTGCCGCGCCGGGAACCGATATCCAGTCTGTGAAAGCCGGCGGCGGCTACGGCGTATTCACCGGAACCTCTTTTGCCACTCCCTTTGTCTCCGGAGCGGCGGCGCTTCTGATGGAGTGGGGCATTGTCCGGGGAAACGATCCATTCCTCTATGGGGAAAAGCTGAAAGCGCAGCTTATCCGCGGCGCTGCCCGCCTTCCGGCAGAAAAAGAATACCCCAATCCGCGTCTGGGATATGGGGTATTATGTCTGAGCAATAGTTTTTAGATGCCTAAGAACCCGAAAGGTTCCTCATCATGGATAAAGTGCATCAGCATGTAGGCGCACATGACTGCCACATTTTCTTCCTTCAGTATGCGAAGCGCCTCCGCCCGGTCGGCCGTCACAAGCTCGATCTCCTCGTTCTCCTCCATGAGATCCCCGCGGATCTCACCGTCCGCGTAGCCGTAGACCATGGCGCAGGACTCATCCGTCATTCCGATCGTGGTAAACCGGGGAGCCTCCAGGTAGTCCGGAACTTCCAGAGGATGAAGCGTCAGCCCCGTCTCCTCGCGAAGTTCCCGCACAGCCGCCTGGTGGTAGGTCTCTCCCGGATCCACCAGTCCTGCGGGGAACTCATAGATATAATCGTTGATCGCGCAGCGGTACTGGCGCACCAGCACCACCCGGTCCCGCTTCTCTCCGCAGAGGCTGTAGATAATCACGCCGTCCGGCGTGTTCTTTCCTGTCTTAAGCTTCATCTGTTCCACGGTCTTTGCCCTGGATGCCACATAATACTTAAACGGGCGCCCGTTCTTATTTTCCGCCTCCACAAAGTAGAGGTTGACGTGAGGGTTCTCCGTTAAGGGGCGTACACTTTTAATCTTTCCCATGATACTCCTGCCTGCTTTCTAAGAAATTACATCAGTCCGCCTTTCAGCAGCCTGCTGATATATTTATATAATACCAGAGTCACAAGGGAAACCACAACCCCTTTTACGAGGTTGAACGGCGCCACCGCGATAAGCACAAAGGTGAATACGCTGTCGATATTGGCATTGACTGCTTTTCCTGCCTCCAGGATCGTCTCCATCGGCATGATAACCGTGTATGCCGGAAGCAGCACAAACGCGTTGAGCACGCAGCCTATAATCGCCATGCTCACAGTTCCCACCGCCATGCCCGCGATCGCGACGCGGCGCGTCTTGTGCATGCGGTAAATCAGGGATGCCGGTACCAGGAACGAGCATCCGATCAGAAAGTTCGCGAGATCTCCCACGCCTGCGGTAGCGCTTCCCTTGATCATCATGTGCAGCAGTACTTTTACCAGCTCTATCAGGATCCCTGCCACAGGACCGAGAGCAAATCCTCCGATCAGAGCAGGCACCTCGCTGAAATCGAGCTGATAGAACGGCGGCGCCAGAAACGGAAGCGGGATCTCAAACGCCATAATAACCGTCGCCGCCGCGGAGAGCATTCCCACCTCCGCGAGATAGCGGATCCTGGATCTGTCCTTTGATGGCCTGCTGCCTGCTGTCTTTGTCTGTGTCGTGTTCATAAGAATTCCTCCTTTTCCCGGAAATCTTCAAGAACTCTGCAGCATAGGGATTGCGGGATCCCCCGCTTATCAACAGAAAAGGCTCCGAATCCACAAAAGACCCGGAGCCTGAAACTTTCCGCATAACTGCATATCTCTTCTCTCATCCAGACTGTAACTGTTGGTATTGGAATTGCACCAATTCAGCCGCGGCAGATCGCTCTGCAGCGGGTCGCGGACTATACCGCCAGTGGGGAATTACACCCCGCCCCGAAGATTCCTTATCTGATTTTTACTCTATTATGATATACCTTTACAGGCGCATTGTCAACGCAATTCTCTTTTTCTGCAGATCTACGCTCAGAACCTTTACTTCCACAATATCCCCGACGCTGACTGCCTCAAGCGGATGCTTGATAAATTTGTCAGAAATCTGGGAAATGTGAACCAGCCCGTCCTGATGCACGCCGATGTCCACAAAAGCGCCGAAGTCGATAACGTTGCGCACGGTTCCCTTCAGAATCATGCCCTCCTTCAAATCTTTCATCTCCAGCACGTCGGAGCGCAGGATCGGAAGCGGCATATCCGCGCGCGGATCTCTGCCGGGACTTGCGATCTCTTTTACAATGTCCCGGAGCGTCGGCTCTCCGATACCCAGTTTCTGCGCCATCTTCTTATAATCTTTCACATAAATGCCGGATATGCCGCCTGCGAGCTGTTCCTTCGGAAGCTTCAGCTCCCTGAGCAGCTCCTCCGCAGCTCCATAGCTCTCCGGGTGCACGCCTGTATTGTCAAGCGGCTCCTCTCCGTCCCGGATGCGCAGGAAGCCGGCACACTGCTCATACGCCTTTGGCCCGAGCTTCGCCACGTTCAGCAGTTCCTTTCTGCTGCCGAAGCTTCCGTTCTCCTCCCTGTAGGCCACGATATTCTTCGCGATTGCCTTCGATATGCCGGAAACGTATTCCAGAAGAGAGGCAGAGGCTGTATTTAAGTCCACGCCAACCCTGTTCACACAGTCCTCAACCACGCCGCCGAGCACCTCTGAGAGCTTCTTCTGATTCATATCATGCTGGTACTGGCCCACGCCGATTGCCTTGGGATCGATCTTGACCAGCTCTGCCAGCGGATCCTGTACACGCCTTGCGATGGACGCGGCGCTTCTCTGTCCAACATCGAATTCCGGAAATTCTTCGGTGGCAAGCTTGCTTGCAGAATATACAGAGGCGCCCGCCTCGTTGGTGATGATGTATTTCACCGGCTCGCTGATTTCCCGAAGCAATTCCACAATGATCTGCTCCGACTCGCGGCTTGCCGTTCCGTTTCCGACAGATATGAGCGTCACATGGTATTTTCGGATCAGTTCCTTGACCTTCTCCTTCGCGGCCGCGATCTTTGCCGGAGTTGTGGGGGCTGTCGGATAAACGACTGCCGTATCGAGCACTTTTCCGGTAGCGTCCACGACTGCCAGCTTGCAGCCCGTGCGGAATGCCGGATCCCATCCCAGAACCACCTGCCCTGCGATCGGCGGCTGCATGAGAAGCTGTTCCAGGTTCTTTCCAAACACCTTCATCGCGCCCTCTTCCGCCTTCTCTGTGAGCTCATTTCGGATCTCACGCTCAATTGCCGGGGCTATCAGGCGCTTATAGCTGTCCTCGGCAGCAGCTTTCAGCACCGGCTGCGTCGCGGGATTTTCTCTGAGGACCACCTGCTTTTCCAGATAGCGCAGGATGTCCGCCTCCTCGATCTCCAGGCGGACTGTGAGGAACTTCTCCTTCTCCCCGCGGTTTAACGCAAGCACGCGGTGTCCCGCCAGCTTGCTCAGCGGCTCCTCAAAATTGTAGTACATTTCATAGACAGACTGCGCTTTTTCGTCTTTTGCCGCGGAGACGAGCCTGCCGTGCTTCATTGTATACTTTCTGATCCAGGTACGGTAATCCGCCTCGTCAGAAATGCTCTCGGCAAGAATATCCTGTGCCCCTGCGATCGCCTCCTGCACATCGGCCACTCCTTTTTCCGGATCCACGAACGCTGCAGCCTCCTCCTCAATCGTCCGCTTTGTCTGCTGCAGGCGGATGATATTCGCCAGAGCGTCAAGCCCTTTCTCCTTCGCAATTGTAGCCCTGGTGCGGCGTTTCGGACGGTATGGGCGGTACAGGTCTTCTACCGCCACCATAGTCTGCGCATCCGTGATGGCTATTCTGAGCTCCTCCGTCAGCTTGCCCTGTTCCTCAATGCTCGAGAGTACCTGGGCTTTCTTTTCCTCCAGATTTCTCAGGTACATCAGCCGCTCGTACAGATTGCGGAGCACTTCGTCATTTAAAGAACCGGTTGCCTCCTTTCGGTAACGGGCGATAAAAGGAATCGTATTTCCCTCGTCGATCAGTTTTACCGCAGCTTCCACCTGGTGCGCCTTAACGCCCAGCTCTGCCGCGAGCACTTTATTCATATCCATGCAAATTTTCCTCCTAACGCGGCGCTTCTGCCGCAAAAACAGATACAACTACCTTAACAACTGTGTCTTTTTTTGTCAAGCATTGTTCACGCTCCGTCTTTACATGATTTTCTCTTCGTGTTACAATAATCATAATTTTGAAGGCCAGTCCGTCACCGGACTGCCAGAATATTTTACAGGATGGAGAGGTATTGATATGTACGATTACAAAGAGACCCAGTCTCCCGGAATGGCAGTCGCCTCCCTGGTGCTGGGAATTCTGTCCCTGCTCCTCGTCTGCTGCGGCTTATCGCTTTTTGTCGGGGCTCTCGGGCTGCTGCTCGCACTCCTCTCGAGAGGGCGCGCAGAGATGTCCGGCAGCGCAAAGGCGGGCATGGGACTGTCCATCGCCGGCATGATTCTCGGAGCAGTGTTTTTTGTCTTTACGCTGGTGTTTTCCAGCGCTGCCGGCTATTACAATGAGTACTACTATGAAAATGAGTACTACTATGAAATTGAAGATTTCCTGAAAGATTACAACGGCGGCTATTATTCCGATGAGGTGCCGTACTACAATTACGGCCCTTACGGCGATTCCAACAGCTACGGTTTTTCCGACGGCTTTATCCAGGAATATCCCGGGTACGGCTCTTCCTGGCAGGAGCACCCGCATCACGACAGCCTGTAATCCGGCTACAGCTCGATGCCAAAGGCATATTTTAAAATGTTATGAAAAATCATTGACGCCGCAATCAGCGCCACGGCTGCTGCCGTATAGATGTGGCGGTAACGCATCCCGATGTGTATTCTGTCCCGCGAGATCCGCTGCACGGTGTTGCTGAACAGAAACCAGGCGAACATCGCGGCACCGTAAGGAACCGCGGGATGACAGTAGAGAGAATACAGAATGTCCCCATGAAGCAGCGCGATCACAGCGCGCGTCCCGCCGCATCCCGGACAGTAAAGCCCGGTGATGGTTCTCAGCATGCAGGGCGGCACAAGCTTTTCCATGGGTATCCGCAGCAGGCTGACTGCGGCATAGCCGGCTGCGAACAGCACAGCGACTGCCCATCCGATAGAAAACAGGGCATTTTGTTCCTTCTCGTCAACTGGTTTGAATAACATGTTGTCACTCCTTATTTTCCTTCGCGGACGCGAAGAAATCTTATTGAAAGCAGGTATACTTACTATGAAACGTTCTTCTAGAGAATTGAAGGCTCTCGCCAGAGATACCCTTGCCAACCGCTACGGAAGCTTTATAGGAACTCTGATTGTCTATTTTCTGATTGTACTCGGATCGAATATGCTGCTGACCTTTGCGTTTCCATTCCGGGGTACCGTGATCTCGTCAATCATCGCCTGGCTGGCTTCCTTTATTATCACCCTGATCATCTCCGTATTCAGCGTGGGGCTGATCCGGTTTTCCCTGAATATGTGCCGCGGCGAACAGTATCGGCTGTCCGATCTGTTCTTTGGCTTCCGCACACATCCGGATAAGATCATTATCGCGCAGCTTATTCTCACGCTGATCTCCGAAATCTGCTCGATTCCGGTCACGATCATGGATTTTATGAGCAGCTCAAATACCCTGACACTCGACGAACTGTCATTCCGGTCCCTGGTTATTCTCGCCTGCTCCTTTTTGAATTTTGTGGTAACGCTGGGGCTGCATCTTACAATGTATCTGCTCTGCGACTACGACAATCTCTCCGCTGTGCAGGCGCTTCGCGAAAGCTGGCATCTGATGCGCGGCAATAAGGGACGGCTGTTTTACCTGTCGCTGAGCTTCTTCGGCATTTTTCTGCTCGGTTTTCTCTCCTGCGGCATCGGCTTCCTGTGGGCGCTCCCGTACTGGGAAATCACCTTTTCTTATTTCTATCTGGATATTATCGGAGAGCTCTGATTCGAGCAGGCCTGTAAAACATCAGAGGGATGCGGCATCCAATCCGCCGCATCCCTCTTTTTTTATACTTCAGTACGCATCTCTTTCCGATGTTCAGTCAGACAGGCCGAACGCGTCGTGAACAGCGTTCATCGCGCGCTCCGCATCCTTCTTATTTACCAGAACCGTCACACGGATCTCTGATGTCGCGATCATATTGATATTGATATTCTCATTGTAAAGACTCTCAAACATCTTCGCCGCAACTCCCGGGTTGGACATCATACCGGCGCCGACAATAGATACCTTCGCCACGTCCTCATTGTACTCCAGCGCGGTAAATCCGATGCGCTCCTGATTCTCCCGAAGCACCTTCAGCGTCTCCTGCAGATCTTCGTCCGCCACGGTAAAGGAAATATCCTTTGTTCCCTCGCGCCCAATGGACTGTAAAATAATATCCACATTCACATGATTCTTTGCCAGCAGATCAAACAGCTTAAACGCCCTTCCCGGCTCATCCTGCAGACCGATCACAGACACCCGCACCGCGTGATTGTCGAGCGCAACGCCGGTAATTAACATTCTTTCCATCTTTTTCGTAACCTCCTTCACCCAGGTACCTTCGGAATTGTTCAGACTGGAGCGCACTACGAGCGGCACTCCGTACTTCTTCGCCATCTCCACACAGCGGTTGTGGAGCACTCCGGCTCCCGCTGTGGAAAGATCCATCATCTCATCGTATGTGATCTCATCCAGCTTCTTCGCGTTCTTTACCATCCGCGGATCCGCGGTGTATACGCCGTCCACATCGGTATAGATCTCACACGCGTCAGCATGCAGCGCGGCGGCAAGAGCTACCGCAGTGGTATCGGATCCTCCTCTTCCCAGAGTCGTATAGTCGTCGTACTTATTTACGCCCTGGAAACCGGTCACGATTACGATTTTTCTGTCCTGGAGCTCTCTGCGGATACGCTCACAGTCAATGCGCTTGATGCGCGCGTTTCCGTAGGAACTGGTGGTGTGCATTGCCACCTGGAAAGCGTTCAGGGATATGGAACGCACGCCCAGGGAATCCATAGCCATAGCCATAAGCGCTACAGACATCTGCTCGCCGATCGTAAAGAGCATATCCATCTCTCTCTTCGGCGGCCGCGCGTTAATATCCCTTGCCATATCGATCAGCTCATCCGTATACTTTCCCATTGCGGAGAGTACCACAACCACATCGTTTCCCTTCTGATACTCCTCAATGCAGCGTCTCGCCACATTGAAAATCCGCTCCTTATTCGCTACGGATGTGCCTCCAAACTTCTTAACAATTAACATAGTTTCCTCCCGCGGGACTTATTCCTGTTCCAACAGAACCTTCATCAGCTCACAGCCCCGCTCTATTTTTTCGCCGCTTGCCGCGGCTGTTCTCTCGCAGTAAATCTGCCCGCCCTGACGCTTCTTTCTGCTGTCGAAGATCAGGTACGGCACGGCATCAGCCGTATGAGTCCGCAGGCGCACCGGGGTCGGATGGTCAGGCAGCACGGCGATCCGGTAATCCTCTCCGGAAGCGTCCAGGCTCTTTACCAGAGGCGCCAGAATCCGCCCGTCCAGGTATTCGATGGCCTGAATCTTGCGCTCATAACTTCCCTGGTGTCCCATCTCGTCGGGAGCCTCCAGATGTACGTACACAAAATCAAAACCATCCTTCAGCAGGGCGTCCGCCGCTGCCTGCGCCTTCCCCTCATAATTTGTATTCAGGCCGCCGTTCGCGCCCTCCACAGTGATATTGGTCATGGATGCCCCCACAGCGATCCCCTTTAACAGGTCCACCGCGGAGACCATCGCGCCCTTCTTTCCGAACTTTTCCTCAAAAGAGGACAGCACGGGCTTTGTGCCCGCGCCCCAGAACCAGATGCTGTTGGCGGGATTCTTTCCCTCCTTCATCCGCTTTGCGTTCAGCGGATGGTTTGAGAGAATCTCCCAGCTTCGCTCCATCATATCTCGAAGCTCTTCGTCTTCCGGAAGATATGCGCCGATGCGCTGATCCAGAATATCGTGCGGCGGCGTCAGTTCTGCCGCACTCCCTCCTTTTCTGATCAGGCAATGACGGTAGCTGGTTCCCGTATAGAACTGATACGTCTCGCTCTGAAGCACATCAGCCACAGCCTTTAAAAGCTCCGCAGCCTCCTCCGTGCTGATCTCTCCCGAACTGTGATCCAGAATGACCTTATCCGCGTAGTCTCCCTCCTGAGAAAGCGTTACGAGGTTGCAGCGGAAGGCAATATCCGTTTCTTCCATCGGCACGCCGATGCTCAGCGCTTCCAGCGGAGAACGTCCCGTATAATACTGCTTCGGATCATAACCCAGCACAGAGAGATTCGCCGTATCGCTGCCAGGGCTCATACCCTCCGGGATCGTACGCACCATGCCGATCCTTCCGACCGCAGCAAGGGCATCCATAGCCGGAGTCTTCGCATATTCCAGAGGCGTCTTTCCGCCAAGCTCCCGCAGCGGCTCATCTGCCATGCCGTCTCCAAGTATCACTGCGTATTTCATAATAATTCTCCTCCAAAATCCAGACGATGTCAGGCTCTACGCGATCCTCGTTCTTATCATATGTATGATCCCGTCAAGCTGCGCCGCCTTCTCGTGGTATTCCTGCTCCGTCATCTCCTCTGTGATAAAACCGAACTCGTTGGAAATACTCGGAACTCCCACAACGTCCACATGTCCGAATACTGCCTCAACCTTATCGAAATCTTCTGCTAGGCTGCCCTTCATGCGCACGAAATATCGCTGTCTCACCTGACTGATATCAATGAGGTGAAGCTTCTTGCTGCTCCAGTTTATCATGATATTGCGGTTCAGATGCTTCGCGGCGTCCACAACGTCAGCAACCACCGCGCTCGCGGTCGGCAGCTTGCCCGCGCCGCTTCCATAGAACATCGCGTCTCCCAGCACATTTCCATGTACAAAAATGGCGTTAAACACGTTGTTCACACTGTAAAGCGGATTGGAGCTGTCGATCATCACCGGGCATACCATCGCGTAAAACTGATCTCCCACCTTGCGGCTTGTCGCCAGAAGCTTGATACTGGCTCCCAGAACCTTCGCGTATTTGATATCCTCAGCCGTGATCTTTGTGATTCCTTCCGTGTAGATATCCTCAAAATCCACATGACGCCCAAATGCCAGTGAGGACAGAATCGCAATCTTGCGGCAGGCGTCATATCCTTCCACATCCGCTTCCGGATTGCGCTCCGCATACCCCTTTTCCTGGGCGTCCTTCAGCACTTCCTCAAAAGAAGCCCCGTCGCTTGCCATCTTGGAAAGGATATAATTCGTCGTTCCATTTAAGATTCCGGTAATCTCGTCGATCTCGTCCGCGGTAAGGGAAGAGTTCAGAGGACGGATGATCGGAATTCCGCCGCCGCAGCTCGCCTCAAAGAGGAAATTGATATTATTCTTCTTCGCGATCTCCAGAAGCTCCACTCCATGCTTTGCCACCAGCTCTTTATTGGAGGTGCACACGCTCTTTCCGCTCTCCAGCGCGCGCTTTACAAACGTATACGCGGGCTCGATTCCTCCCATCACCTCCACGATAATCCGGATCTCCGGATCGTTGGCGATCACTTCGTAGTCATGGACAATCTTCTCCTGGATCGGGTCTCCGGGGAAATCCCTTAAATCCAGCACGTATTTGATGTTGATTTCTTCTCCTGCTTTCTTGTTGATGCTCTCATGGTTCGTGTTGATAACCTCCACAACTCCGGAGCCAACCGTACCGTAGCCAAGTACCGCAATCTGTATCATCTGTTCATTCACTCCCTGCCTAAAATTTTAAAATAATGTACTCCTCGCTGTGTCTCTATATGGTGCATCATCTCCTCCGCGTCCCCGCTGGTGGGCGCGATCTCCACGCTGATTGTCAGAGAGGCGATTCCGTTGATCGGGATTCCCTGATGTATGGTCAGGATATTCCCGTCATATGCGGCAATCGCCTGCAGAACGCTCGAAAGTGCCCCCGGCTCGTCATCCATCTGGAGCAGAAAACTCACCGTTGTACCTCTGGCATTCTCATGGAATGGAAAGATATCGTCCTTATATTTGTAAAAGGAACTTCTGCTGATGCCCACCTGGTCAGACGCCTCCTGCACGGTGGACACTCTGCCGCTGTCCAGCAGCCGCTTGGCCTCAAGAACCTTGCGGAACACTTCAGGGACAGCCTTTTCCGTCACCACATAGTATTTATTTCTCTCATTCATGTCTACCACCCTTAGTAAGTATATACGACAGACACCCCTTCCCTCTGTGATTTGTAATCTTCAGAAGGTCGGAGTGTTCGTCAGTCAAATACATTTGTACTCACACTAAAGATGTTACCATATCAGCCCTGCTGGTTCAAGGATTTTTTGTTCAATGCCGTCCATTTCAGATAAGCATTGATAAACGGATCGATATCTCCGTCCAGCACCGCGTCCACGGTGCCCCGCTCCTCGTTGGTGCGATGGTCCTTGACCATTGTATACGGCTGCATGACATAGGAGCGAATCTGATTGCCCCATCCGATGTCTGTCACCTCGCCGCGGATGCCGGAGAGCTTCTCCTCCTGCTTTTGCTGCTCCAGAAGATACAGCTTCGCTTTGAGCATCTGCATTGCTTTATCCTTGTTCATATGCTGAGACCGCTCGTTCTGACACTGCACCACAATTCCTGTGGGAAGGTGCGTGATACGGATCGCTGACGAAGTCTTGTTAATATGCTGACCTCCGGCTCCGCTTGAACGGTACGTATCAATGCGCAGATCCTCATCCCGGATCTCAATATCAATATCTTCCTCAATATCCGGCATGACATCCAGCGATACGAATGATGTCTGGCGCTTGCCCGCTGCGTTAAACGGTGAAATTCTTACCAGACGATGGACGCCCTTTTCTGATTTCAGATAACCGTAGGCGTTCTCTCCGTTAACCTGGAATGTCACGGACTTAATGCCCGCTTCATCTCCGTCGAGATAGTCCAGCACTTCGATGGAAAAGCCTTTCTTCTCCGCCCAGCGCGTATACATGCGGTACAGCATCCCCGCCCAGTCGCACGCCTCGGTTCCGCCCGCGCCTGCATTGAGCTTTAAGATTGCGTTATATCTGTCGTACTCACCGGACAGAAGTGTCTTGATACGGATATTTTCGAAGCTTTCCTTGAACGCGTCCATCATCTCCTGAATATCGTCGATGACAGACG
This sequence comes from uncultured Lachnospiraceae bacterium, assembly GCA_930989745.1. Taxonomy (GTDB): domain Bacteria; phylum Bacillota; class Clostridia; order Lachnospirales; family Lachnospiraceae; genus Egerieimonas_A; species Egerieimonas_A faecigallinarum. Next base: position 20,002 of record CAKNMY010000016.1, read on the forward strand.
GATCATTCTCCTCGTATCCGATCTCAATGAGCGTTTCCATGTCTTCCTTCTGGGAGATCAGGGATTCATAAATCTCCCTGTCATCCTTCAGGCTCTTTAACTCTTTCATCATTTCCTGGGAGCGCTGCGGATCATCCCAGAATCCCGGCGCTTCCATTTCACGTTCTAATTCCTGAATCCGCTGTTCTTTGTTGGCCAGGTCAAAGTGAATCCCTCACTTCCACCAATGGCCCTTCATAACTGTTCAATTCAGTCTTGAACTGATCTAATTCAACCATGTAGCTTCACCCGCTTTCTATATTTTTTTGATCCCAGACGGATCATCCGCCCGGGATGGAGCCGCGCGGCGCTCCAGACGCCGCTTGCACTCATGTACTCCTCATTATAAGCGTTTCAGCATATTCGGTCAAGGAATTCTTATTTACGCAAAAAAGCTTTCCGCTATACTGACCTCTGCGATAAATCCCACGCTTCCGATCATATAGATCGTGCCGTCATCCTCAATATCCACCTCGATAATTCCGCCCGGCTGATGGACATTGACGCGGTTATGCACCAGTCCCAGACGATACGCAGCCGCTGCCGCCGCGCAGCTTCCCGTTCCCGACGCCTGTGTGTAGCCCGCGCCGCGCTCGTAAATCTCGATCTGGATATTCTTCGGGTCAATCACGCGGCAGATCTGCAGGTTCATCCTGTTCGGAAACTTCTCGTTATTCTCCACATACGGCCCGATCTCCTGCACCAGCTCAGGAGTGACCTTCTCCATCATAATGATGCAGTGCGGATTTCCCACAGAGGTGCAGGTCGCGTTATACAGCTCATCCTTGAACAGGAACGGTTCGTTTACTACCTCGCGCTCCTCTCCGGCTACAGGTATCTGCTGTGAGCAGAACGTCGCCCGGCCCATGTTGATGCGAAAATCCGTTGCGCGCTCATTGAGCGCCTCCACCTCCACGCCGCCGTTCTCCGTATATACCGTGAATTTCTTCCTGCTGACATAGCCCTGATCAATGAGATACTTCGCGAAGATGCGCATGCCGTTTCCGCTCATCTCCGTCTCAGAGCCGTCCGGATTAAAAATCCGCACATACATTTTCCCGTCTTTCTTCAGAGGGCCGTACAGCACGCCGTCCGCGCCGATTCCGAAGCCTCTCTGACACAGCAGCTCAATTTTCTTCCCCACCAGCTGCAGTTTATTCTTATTGGGATCTAAAATCAGATAATCATTTCCGAGTCCCTGATACTTGCTCAATGTAATATTCGTATTCATCTCATAGCCCTCCTTTTCTTAACAGCGCCTGTTCGTTGATTCCTATCTCTTATTATATTTGAAAGTTTTACAAAATATATAGTAATAATTGCTTGATATATTGCAAAAAATGCTCTATGATACAGGTAGTACAAACAAACTTCGGAAAGGATGAGATTTCATGCAAAACCACCCCAAGACCGGCTATCTGAATGAAAATTTTCAGTTTTTTCACCTCAAGGATCAGGTGGAACAGGAGTTCCCCTTCCATTATCACGACTTTCACAAGATCATCATTTTCCTCTCAGGAAATGTAACGTACTACATCGAGGGCAAAACGTACCGTCTGAAGCCCTGGGATATTCTTCTGGTGAGCCATTTCGATATCCATCGCGCTGTGGTAGATCCGTCCGTACCGTACGAGCGCATCGTACTCTGGATCCGCTCCGATTATATGCTGTCCCAGAATGACGAGGAATGCAACCTCTCCGCGTGCTTTCAGAAGGCGAACCAGCGCAGCTTCAACCTCATACGTCTTGACAGCGCCCTGCAGGAACGGATGCGGACAATCCTCTCTGAATTCGAGGAAAGCTGCAGGCAGAAGGAATTCGGCAGCACGCTGCTGAGCCAGGCGCTCTTTGTGCAGTTCATGGTATATGTAAACCGCATCTTCCTCGACAAGCTGTACATCAAGGACAAGACTGCGCTGAAGTACGATTCTCAGATCGAATCGCTTCTGCGCTATATCAATTCCAATCTCAGCGAAAATCTGTCAGTGGAGGCGGTTGCAGAGCGGTTTTATGTCAGCAAATACCATCTGATGCGCAAGTTTAAGGAGGAAACAGGCTACACTCTGCACAGTTATATTGTGCACAAGCGCCTGATGCACGCCAGCCTGCTGATCTCGCAGGGAATGCCGGTGATGAAGGCAGCTGAGCAGAGCGGCTTCAGGGATTATACCACCTTCTCCCGAGCCTATAAGAAGCTCTACCGCTCCTCCCCGGCACAGCACCGCCAGAGATTGGGAACATCAGTATATGAAGAAGGCACTGTCGTTGTGCGTGATGACTGAAGAAGCCCCCGGATGCATCTCCATCCGGGGGCTTCCGCCTGTCTGTATCAGATTTTCTTTCTTCCGCAGCACTGCTTATATTTCTTTCCGCTTCCGCACGGGCACGGATCATTCGGATAAATCTTATCTTCCAGGCGCTGCACCGGCTTCTTGGGACCGCTCTCGTCCTTGTTCGTTCCGGTTACCTTCGCCACCTGCTCACGCTCTACCTTCTGCTCGATGCGTACATGATACATCAGACGCAGCGTATCCTGCTGGATCGCGGTGATCATGTTGTCAAACATCTCGTAGGCGCTCATCTTATATTCCACCTTTGGGTCGCGCTGGCCGTATGCCTGAAGTCCGATACCCTGGCGAAGCTGATCCATATCGTCAATGTGATCCATCCACTTCTGGTCAATTACTTTCAGAAGGATGACACGCTCCAGCTCCCGGATCTGCTCCGGCTCCGGGAATTCAGCTTCCTTCTCCTCATACAGCTTCACCGCGCGCTCCTTCAGAAGCTGCTTTAACTGGTTCTTCTTAAGCTTATGCACATCTTCCTCGGTGATCGCCTTGAGCGGGATGATCGGAAGCAGCACAGTATTCAGCTCCACCAGATCCCATTCATTATAATCCAGATCCTCGCTGATGCACATATCCACGGTGCTGTCCACCGTATCGGTGATCATCTTGAAGATTGCGTCTCTCATGCTCTCTCCGTCCAGCACGCGGCGTCTCTCCTTGTAAATGATCTCTCTCTGCTCATTATTTACACGGTCATAATCCAGAAGGTTCTTACGGATTCCGTAGTTATTTGCCTCAATCTTCTTCTGCGCTTTCTCGATCGCGCCGGAGAGCATCTTGTGCTCTACCTGCTCATTCTCCGCAACGCCCAGTGTCTTAAAGACATTCATCAGCTTCTCGGAACCGAACAGCCTCAGCAGATCATCTTCCAGAGACAGATAGAACCTGGACTCACCTGGGTCTCCCTGACGTCCGGAACGTCCGCGCAGCTGGTTGTCAATACGTCTGGACTCATGGCGCTCTGTACCGATGATCTTTAAACCGCCGGCTTTTCTCGCCTCCTCGTCCAGCTTAATATCCGTACCGCGTCCGGCCATGTTCGTGGCAATCGTAACAGCGCCCGCGATTCCGGCGTCCGCCACGATCTCCGCCTCCTGCTCGTGGAACTTCGCGTTCAGGACATTGTGCTTGATGCCCTGTCTCTTCAGCATACCGCTCAGAAGCTCGGAAGTCTCGATCGTAATCGTACCAACCAGAACCGGCTGATTTCTCTCATGCGCTTCCTTGATCGCCTCCACTACTGCGCGGAACTTCTCTTTCTTGGTCATATATACGGCGTCGTCCAGATCCTTACGCTGCACCGGCTTATTGGTCGGAATCTCCACAACGTCCATGCCGTAAATATCACGGAACTCCTGCTCCTCTGTGAGCGCGGTACCGGTCATTCCGGCCTTCTTCTGATATTTGTTGAAGAAGTTCTGGAATGTGATCGTCGCAAGCGTCTTGCTCTCGCGGCGCACCTTCACATGCTCCTTCGCCTCAATTGCCTGATGCAGGCCGTCGGAATAGCGTCTTCCCGGCATAATACGTCCGGTAAACTCGTCGACAATCATAACCTGGTCGTCCTTCACCACATAGTCCTGATCCCGGAACATCAGATTGTGCGCGCGCAGCGCCAGAATAATATTGTGCTGAATCTCCAGATTCTCCGGATCCGCCAGGTTCTCAATGTGAAAGAAATCCTCCACTTTGTGAACGCCCTGCTCCGTCAGGTTTACGATCTTGTCCTTCTCATTTACGATAAAGTCTCCGGTCTCGATGATCTCCTCACCCATGATGGCGGTCATCTTCGTCATCTCGCCGCTCGCCTCACCGCGCTCCAGCTGCTGTGCCAGGATGTCGCAGACCTCGTAAAGCTTCGTGGACTTTCCGCTCTGTCCGGAAATGATCAGCGGAGTTCTCGCCTCGTCGATCAGGATGGAGTCCACCTCATCGATAATCGCATACGCCAGGTCTCTCTGCACCAGCTGCTCTTTATAGATAACCATGTTGTCACGCAGATAGTCAAATCCCAGCTCGTTATTTGTAATATATGTGATATCGCACGCATACTGCTCGCGTCTCTCGTCGTTCTTCATGGTGTTGAGCACACAGCCGACTGTCAGTCCCAGGAAACGGTGCACCTGTCCCATCTGCTCCGCGTCACGGTGCGCAAGATAATCGTTTACCGTAACAATATGAACGCCGCGCCCGGTCAGGGCATTCAGATAAGCAGGACACGTCGCCACGAGTGTCTTACCTTCACCGGTCTTCATCTCGGCGATACGTCCCTGATGCAGGATAATTCCTCCGATCAGCTGTACACGGTAATGCTCCATTCCCAGTACACGTCTGGATGCCTCGCGAACCGTCGCAAACGCCTCGGGAAGAATATCGTCCAGAGTCTCGCCGTTATTTAAGCGTTCCTTGAACTCCTTGGTCTTGCCCTGCAACTGTTCGTCAGTCATCTCCAGCATAGTGGGCCTTAAGCTCTCGATCTTGTCCACCAGCGGCATGATTCGCTTCAGCTCTCTTGAACTGTGGGTACCGAACATCTTTTCTATTAAATTCATATATCAATCGCTCCTATTAAACTTCCTTGTTTTTTTACACATTTCCCTTATTCTAACACTTTCTTAATAAATGCGCAATTGCCTTTTCGTGAACATTACGTTAACAACCGGGTGAATACGGGCTGTCCGATGGGGTTTTATATCAAAAAAGGTCATGTCCGCAGCTTTTCGGCGCGAAAAGACCGCCGCACTTTGAATTGTGCGGCGGTCCTGAGCATCTTTCCGGGCTTATCAGCACTCCGGTTCAATGAGTCCGTAGGTATTGCCCTTTCTCTTGTAAACAACATTGACCTCATCTGTCTCAGCGTTTCTGAATACGAAGAAATTGTGGCCCAGCAGTTCCATCTGTACGCAGGCGTCTTCCGGATACATCGGCTTCATTCCAAAACGCTTGGTTCGGATGATTCGAACTTCCTCATCCTCCACATAGTCATTCTCCATGAATGCCTTCTGGAAGTTGCCGCCCTCCTGATGCTTGTCTGCGATCTTTCTTTTATATTTGCGAAGCTGTCTCTCGATTACTTCTTCCACCAGGTCAATGGATACGTACATATCATTGCTCGTCTGCTCGGAACGGATGATATTTCCCTTGACCGGGATGGTAACCTCAATCTTCTGACGATCCTTCTCCACGCTCATGGTAACGATAATCTCTGTCTCCGGTGTGAAGTATCTCTCAAGCTTGCTCAGCTTATCCTGTACTGCGGACTTCAGTCCTTCTGTCACGTCGATATTCTTTCCACTGATAATAAAATTCATGCTGTCAACCCCTTTTTGCCTTAGATTTTATAAGAGATTGAAAACTGCGGGGCACCCCCGGGAAGGATGTCCGCGTCTCTTATAAGTACATTCATTATATCAATTTACACACAATTTTGCAACCAAATTTAGATTTTTCATTCGTTCTTTAGATTTTTTTCAGTCAATTCGCATATTTTTAATACCTCTTCCCAGTCCATCGGACCGCCAAAGAGGTTCAGCGCGCTGCCTATCGTCACGTCCACACGATTCTCTCCGGCACGGCAGAGCTCTTCCAGATCCGCAAACCTTCCCACTCCGCCCGCATACGTCACAGGGAAATCGGAAAGCCCCGCCATCATCCGCACCAGCCCTGTCTCAATACCGGAAGCTTTTCCCTCCACATCCACCGCGTGGATAAGAAATTCACTGCAGTATCCCTTCAGATTCTCCAGCACAGCAGGCGTCACGGCAACATCTGTAAACTTCTGCCAGCGGTCCGTAACAATGCGGTATTCATCGCCGAGGCGCCGGCAGCTTAAATCGAGCACAAGGCGCTCCCGCCCCACACACGAGCGGATGCGCTCCAGGTTGTCCCAGTTCAGCTTGCCGTCCCGGAATACATAGGATGTGACAATCACATGACTCGCCCCGGCATCCAGAAATTCCTCCGCGTTTTCCGGCCTGATGCCGCCTCCTGCCTGCAGCCCTCCCGGATACGCCCGAAGCGCGGACAGCGCCTGTTCCTTTGTATCTTTATAATATTCTGAATCCGCGGAATTCAGAAGTATAATATGGCCGCCCCGAATGCCCTTCTCCCGGTAGAGCCGCGCGTAAAACGCCGCATCCTGACCGGATACAAAATTCTCCTGCGCCCGGTTCCCTTCATCCTTCAGCGATCCTCCCACGATCTGCTTTACTTTTCCGTTATGTATATCAATGCATGGACGAAATCTCATAGCTTATCACCTTTCTTCTCATTCATGCATTGATAGTATCACGTTTTGCCTGGCAGGGCAACCGGCCGCACTTATTTTGTCATATCATTGTTCTGGGTGCCGTTGGCATTATTCCCGGCGGCATTGTCTGTGCCGCTGCTGCTGTTTCCGGAATTCTCGGTCCCATTTCGGATATCATCGCCGAGATCTTCCGCTCCGTCCTTGATGTCCTCTCCGATTTCTTCGGCACCATTTTTCAGGTCCTCTCCCAGATTTGTTCCGTCATTTTCTGTCTGCCCGTCTGTTCCCCAGGTCGCGTCATTCTTCGCGTCGCCGCATCCGGCCGCGGTGACTGTGAGGCCTGCCGCAAGGACAGCCGCCGCCAGTAAGTTTCTCTTTCTCATGGTTTTCTTCTCCTTTGCTGTTGCCTGTATTTGCGCAAAAATTTCTGCACATACTTAATATGCTCCATTTTCGTTTTTTTATGATAAGGGCGCAGGCTTTCCGGAGAAGAAAAAGAATGCGCCGCACAGCCAAAAGCCATGCGGCGCCTCTTTTTCTATTCTTTTCTTATTCTCCGCCCAGGCGGCTTGCGGCAAACCATCCGGCGGCAAACGTAATAATGCCTGCTATCAGCATAACGACAGAAAAACCGCTCCAGTCCGTCTTAATCAGGATTGCGATCGGAGAAGCCGTGATCAGTCCGATAATCGCATAATACGCGTGAATCTCCGCCTTCATAAAGATAAACTCTATGATCTTCGCAATCAGGAAGATACCGATAATCACACCAATGCCGAACGGAATCAGGCGTCCGCACATTTCCAGAAGCAGCGGAACATCCAGGCCGACCAGCGCGTCGATAAACGTATTAATCGACTTTAAGATCACATCATAATACCCCAGCAGCATCAGCATCATGGAGCCGCTGACGCCGGGAATAACCATGGTCGCTGCGGCAATAATGCCGACTGCCAGAAGCTTGATCACATTCATCAGGCCAAAGCTCACATCCGCGTCCGCTCCGCTGTTCTCTCCCAGAACAGCCATCAGGATCACGATGCCAAAGAAAATCAGCAGCGGAATCATCTTTCCCACAGTCACCGGGTGTCCCTTCACTTTTTTGAAAATAAACGGAAGGCTTCCCGCAATCAGTCCGCAGAACGCGAAATTCGTGGGAATCGGATACGTTTCCAAAAGGAACTCAAACACTCTTGAGAGAATCACTATCGCAAGTCCCGCTCCCGCAAAGATCGGAACCAGCAGCTTCATACTCTCTTTAAACTCGCTCTTCAGATGGGTAATCGCATGGATCAGCCTGTCATACAGGCCCATAGCCACCATCATGGTGCCGCCGCTCACCCCGGGAATGATATTGGCAATACCGACCACCATTCCCTGCAATAACTTCTTTAACATCTCGTGATCTCCTCTTTCACAGTATATTCCTCCAAAGAACCGCATATGCCGCTCTTCTGCTCATAGTAATGTTCTTATCCGTTGATCACATCGCTCATATCGTAAAGTCCCGCCGGCTTGCCCGCCAGGAACTTCGCCGCCTGCACAGCGCCTTTTCCAAAAATTGCCTTGGAATACGCCGTGTGCTTAAACTCAATCACCTCGTCGGTGCCCGCAAAAATAATCTCATGTTCGCCCACGATCGTTCCGCCCCGCACCGCGCTGATGCCGATCTCCTTATCGTCGCGCTGCTTCTTCTCCTGGCTTCTGTCATAGACGTAATGATACTGATGATCCATTGCCTCATTCAGGCTGTCCGCAAGCGCAATCGCTGTGCCGCTGGGTGCGTCCAGCTTCAGCTTATGATGCCGCTCTACAATCTCCATGTCGAATCCGGCCGGCGCAAGCACCTTTGCCGCCTCCTGGATAAGCTTCAGAAGCGTATTGATGCCCAGGGACATATTCGCTGAGCGAAGCACCGCGGTCTTCTCAGACGCCGCGCGCACGTGATTGATCTGTTCCTCCGAAAGTCCTGTGGTGCACAGCACGACCGGAAGCCCCTTCTCAGCACAGAAGTCAAGCATATCATCCGTAGCTTTTACGGAGGAAAAATCAATGACCACATCCGCCTCCACGGTACACTCTCTCAGGCTCTTAAATACCGGATAGCCGCACTTTCCGTCATCCGCCATATCGATGCCGGCGACGATTGCCGCTTCCTCGTCTTTCTCAACAAGACCGGATATTACCTTTCCCATATGTCCGCAGCATCCCTGCATAATAATCTTTACCATACTGTAATTCTCCTCATCTTTTGACCGGACTATGCCCGGCAGCTCCTGCGTGCTTACGCAAGTTCAAATCCAAAATCCTTCAGCGCCTGTGCCAGTCTCTCTCTGTTGACGTCCTCCATAGCGCACAGCGGTCCGCGAACCGGTCCGACATTCTTGCCCAGAAGGTTCATTGCCTCCTTAACCGGAATCGGGTTCACCTCACAGAACAGCGCCTGGATCAGAGGCAGCGCGTCAAGCTGCATCCTGCAGCTTCCTGCCACATCGCCGTCCAGGAACTTCGCCACAATGTCATGGGTATACTTCGGAGCCACATTGGAGAGTACCGAGATTACGCCCACTCCGCCCAGAGACAGGATCGGCACGATCTGATCGTCATTTCCGGAATATACGTCCAGAATTCCGTCAGCGAGATGCATCAGCTCCGCCACCTGGCTGATATTTCCGCACGCTTCCTTCACACCGACGATATTCTTATGCTTCTTCGCAAGCGCCACCGCTGTCTTCGGCAGGATGTTGCATCCGGTTCTGCTCGGCACGTTGTATAAAATGATCGGAATCGATACAGCGTCTGCCACCGCGCCGTAATGCTCGATCAGTCCCTTCTGGGTTGCCTTGTTATAGTACGGAGTCACCAGAAGCAGGGCGTCTGCGCCGGCCTCCTCCGCCTCCTTTGACATCTCCACTGCAGTTCTGGTGCAGTTGGATCCGGTTCCGGCAATGACCGGGACTCTCTTGGCTACTTTCTGGATCGTAAAGCGGATCACATCCAGATGCTCCTTCTCGGTCAGAGTGGATGATTCTCCTGTCGTTCCGCAGATAATGATTGCGTCGGTCTGCTGCGCGATCTGCTCCTCCAGAAGCTCCTCCAGCTTCTCATAATTCACATCACCGTTCTCCTTCATGGGTGTCACAATTGCTACACCGGCACCTTTAAAAATCGCCATCTCAATTCCTCCTTCTGAAAAATGGCTGTCCGTACCATGTCCGCATACAGCCGCGGTACCAACAGCGAGAAAACATGTTCATTTGTAATACTATATTCACAATCCGGACGGTACGCCCGTATGGAAATCATAACAAAAGGCAGACCCGCAAGCCTGCCCTAAGAATTTACAAAAACTCCATTATCCCTGCAAACTCCCGATAGTGCTCCATCCTGCGATGACAGTCATATGGTTCTTCACCCTATGCCCAAGAACTCCATGTCAGGCATACAGTCCTTTCGGCATCCTCCCCTTTCCCCCGTCTTCCCCTGCCCCTGAAGCATCCAGCGGGATACTGATGAAAAATGCGACCTCTATCTGTTTGTTTTTTTTAATATAGCATTATTAGCGGTCCTTGTCAATCGCATAAGAGGATTCAAAATTTTTTCCATTTGACCTCACAAAAAAAGAATGTGCGCTGCCACACATTCCTTTTTCGCTTCCCTTCTAATCGGCGTATTCCAGTTTGCTCACAGACACCTCGTAGGCCGTCCGCTTCTCGCTCTCCGTATCGCTCAGGCGCTTCATGTACTCTCTGCTTTGAATCCGCCCCCAGATCAGAACGTGGCCGCCCACCTGGAACGCCGAGGCATACCGCGCGTTTCTGCCCCAGCAGATGCACGGGATGTAATCCGACTTTCCGTATGGGCGGTTCACTGCGATCAGCAGATCCGCGATCTCCCTGCCCAGCGGAGTCTTGCGGTATACAGGCGGCTTGCAGATGTAGCCATCGAGAAAAATCTGATTCGATTTCACGGAATCGTCCTCATCCTCCACGAAACTGATCTCCCGCGCAAAAACTGAGAGCACCAGCCGGTTCTTCTTCTCTTCATGACGGTTATAGGAACGGAACTGCCCCGTCACCTGTATGTATTCCCCCTCGTAGTCCTCCGTCACGTCAACCAGCCGCTCAGACACCATGACCGGAATCCGGTCCTCAGAATCGCTCAGGCGTTTTACCAGCACATCCAGCATATAGAAGCCCTCTCCGAATACCTGGTGGCTGAACGTAAACTGCGAAGCGATCTTCCCCATAATGGATACCTGGTTGTTTTCAATAATCTTATCTGCCATGAATGATAGTTCCCCTTCCTCTTTCCATGTATTTTAAATTGATGTGATCCGGCCGCTGCCCGCATAATCCGCTGCCGCAGCCTTTGACTATACTATATGTATTCACAGATTCCTCTTTTAGAACCAAAAAAATAATTTTTTTCTCACCTATCCAAACACCTCATTATATGCTATACTATGAGTTTGAGCAGATAACAACCATCGAAAAACAGAAAGGATTTCAGATATGAAGACCAAGAGAGAAGATGTAAGAAACGTCGCGATCATTGCCCATGTAGACCACGGCAAGACCACACTGGTAGATCAGCTTCTGAAGCAGAGCGGCGTTTTTCGTGAGAATCAGGAAGTCGCAGAGCGCGTCATGGATTCCAATGATATCGAGCGCGAGCGCGGAATCACCATTTTGTCCAAGAATACCGCTGTTTACTATAAAGGCACCAAAATCAACATCATTGACACTCCGGGGCACGCGGATTTCGGCGGGGAAGTAGAGCGCGTGCTGAAAATGGTAAACGGCGTAATCCTGGTCGTGGACGCCTTCGAGGGCGCCATGCCCCAGACCAAGTTCGTGCTGAAAAAAGCGCTGGAACTCGACTTAAACGTTATTGTGTGCATCAATAAGATCGACCGCCCGGAAGCACGCCCCACCGAAGTCATCGACGAGGTGCTGGAGCTTCTGATGGATCTTGAGGCGTCCGACGAGCAGCTTGACTGTCCGTTCCTGTACGCTTCAGCAAAAGCGGGACACGCGGTTCTGGATCTTGCAGACACACCGGAGAGCATGGAGCCTCTCTTTGAGACAATCCTCAAATATATTCCCGCTCCGGAGGGCGATCCGGAAGCTCCGACTCAGATGCTGATCAGCACCATCGACTATAACGAATACGTTGGACGCATCGGTGTCGGCAAAGTGGAAAACGGAACCATCAGCGTTAACCAGGAGATCATGCTGGTGAACGAACATGACCCGGATAAGAAAAAGCGCGTGAAGGTCGGAAAGCTCTATGAATTTGACGGCCTGACCAAAAAGGAAGTGCGCGAGGCTTCCTTCGGTTCCATTGTCGCTGTATCGGGTATCCCCGAGATTCACATCGGAGATACGCTCTGTGATCCGGAGCATCCGGAACCCATTCCCTTCCAGAAGATTTCAGAGCCGACAATCTCCATGAACTTCATGGTAAACGACAGCCCGCTCGCGGGACAGGAAGGAAAATATGTAACATCCCGCCATCTGCGCGACCGTCTCTTCAGCGAGCTGAACACCGACGTCAGCCTGCGCGTGGAGGAGCTCTCCCCCGACTGTTTTAAAGTATCGGGACGCGGCGAGCTGCATCTGTCCGTACTGATCGAAAACATGCGCCGCGAGGGCTATGAATTCGCTGTCAGCAAGGCTGAGGTTATCTACAAAGAAGATGAACGTGGCAAACTTCTGGAGCCTATGGAACTCGCCTATATCGATGTGCCGGAGGAATTTTCCGGAACCGTAATCCAAAGACTCAGCGAGCGCAAAGGCGAGCTGCAGGGCATGAGTCTTGCCGGCGACGGCTCGACGCGTCTGGAGTTCTCCATCCCCGCAAGAGGGCTTATCGGATACCGCGGAGAATTCATGACTTCCACCAAAGGAAACGGCATCATGAACACCATCTTTGACGGCTATGCGCCGTATAAAGGAGACATGATGTACCGCAAGCAGGGTTCTCTGATTGCCTTTGAGGCCGGCGAATCCGTAACCTACGGACTCTTCCAGGCACAGGACAGAGGAACACTCTTCATCGGACCGGGCGAAAAGGTCTACGCCGGAATGGTCATCGGACAGAACGGCAAGGCAGAAGACATCGAACTGAATGTCTGCAAGACCAAGCATCTGACCAATACCCGCTCCTCTTCCGCGGATGAAGCGCTCAAGCTGACGCCGCCGCGCATCCTGAGCCTGGAACAGGCGCTGGAATTTATCGACAAGGACGAGCTTCTGGAAGTCACTCCGAAGAGTCTCAGAATCCGCAAGAAAACGCTTGATTCCAGACTGCGGAAACGTGAAAATATGAAATAAGATGGAAAAGAAGAAAGCCGGCCGCATGTGCCGACTTTCTTTTTTTGTAATGTATTATTCCGCTGCTGTGCCGTTCATCCTGGCAAGCTCTTTTGCTGTGAAATTATAGTATGTAACGCCATTCTGCAGCTCCACTCCATGTGCCGCCGCCATCTCGGAGATTGTCACAAGCTGAAATCCCTGATTGATCAGCTCCGGGATCAGCGTCTTGCAGGCCTCTATTGTGGGCTGCCAGATATCATGCATCAGGATCACGTCGCCGTCCTCCAGATTGGCGCCCAGTACGCGGTCAATCGTGGACTGCGTATCCTTCGTCTCCCAGTCTCTTGTGTCCAGATCCCAGTGAATGCACGGCTTGCCCACAGCCTGGGTAACAGACGTATCCGTCTCCCCACCCGGCGTCCTCGCGAGCGTCGTAATACTGCCGCCTGTGATGTCGGAAATGAGGGCATCAACCTTTGCATATTCATCCGCAATTCCCTGCGCATCCAGGGTGCTTAACTTCGTGTGGTCATAGCTGTGATTGCCCAGCTCACAGCCCAGCTCCACCATACGTCTGACCGCCTCCGGATAATGAGCTACTCCGAAGCTGCCGTTTGAACCGGTCATAAAAAATGTAGCCTTCGCGTTATACTGAGCCAATATGTCCAAAAGTTCCTCTGTATACTGGCCTGGGCCGTCATCAAAGGTGAGCGCGAGCATCTTCGGCGTTGCGTCCGGATCCAATGTTCCGTCCTCGTTAAAATAATAACTGGTGCCGTCAATCATGGTCCATCCCGTCTTCATATAGCCGTTCTCGTCGAAATAATATGTCTCCCCGTCAATCTCCTGCCAGCCGTTCGCGAAATATGTATGATCACTGTTCTGATACCACCAGCCGGAATCATTCACCTGCCAGCCGTCCTCTGCCCCGGCCGTCATATCCTGCGTCATCTCTACCCTCTGCGCAGCGCTTGTCTCATTCGGCGTGGTAGTCACCGTCGCTCCGTCTTCTGTCTTCTCCTCATTCTTCTCTGTACTCTGGCTGTCCGCCTGAACCTGCGTAGTGGCGTTCGCCTTACTGTCATTCTTAACCGTACTCTCTGTCTTCTTGGGCTTCAGTACATTCCAGCCCACGACCACCAGCACAAGTGCCAGTACGACACATAATCCCGTCTTGATACAGTTCCTGATAATCTGTATCTTCCTCTGTCTCCTGCGGCGGGCGCGCAGGGTTTCCCTTCTCATCTGTTCTCTGTCCATATTTTCCCCTCTGGTTCGCGGTCATCCGCGACTGTATATAAAATCAGAAAAGCGGGTGTCTTATCACCGCTGATCTGCATCATCAACATTTGTTACTTCCATGATAAAACACCCTACTTAATTATGCAATTACAAATTTATTAAATTTTTCCTTCGAACCAGTTGGGGAACATTTTACAGAATGCCAAGATGCTCCAGGAGGATTTTAAGCCCCAGAAGCACGAGAATCACGCCTCCCACAAACTCCGCTTTTTTCTCATACTTATCGCCAAACACATTTCCGACCTTCACACCGATACAGGACAACGCAAATGTGATGACGCCGATAAAGGACACCGCCGCGATAATGTTTACCTGCAGAAACGCAAAAGTGATTCCTACAGCCAGCGCATCGATACTCGTGGCCACCGCAAGCAGAAACATTGTCTTAATTCCCAGCGATGCGTCGGGACAGGCATCCTCTTCCTTCGAGAACGCTTCCCGGATCATATTTCCTCCGATCAGGCCAAGAAGAATAAACGCGATCCAGTGGTCAACGGCTGTGATCTGCTCCTGAAACTGGCTTCCCAGAAAATAACCGATCAGCGGCATCAGCGCCTGAAATCCTCCAAACCACAGTCCCACCACCAGGACATGCTTCAGACGTATATGCGGCAGCGCAAGCCCCTTACATACAGCAACTGCAAATGCGTCCATAGAAAGGCCTACGGCAAGCATAAATAAGGTAAATAAATCCATTTCTTTTTCTCCTCTTCTCGTACTTTTTGTCTCTGCGACAATGAAGGGGCCGCATCTTTGAAAGCGCCGGCGATTCTTACGCCGCAAAAAAGACTCCCAGGGGACGCCCGCCGCTGTTCACAAACAGCCGCGGGGCAACCCCTGCGAGTCTCATTTTTTAAGGCAATACCAGATTTTCATCATTTTGTTGACATTGCCACAGCTTCGCTGCAAACTACTCCCTCACAGGCACAGATTTTCTGTTATTGTATACAAGAAATCTTCGTCTGTCAAGACTCCTCTTCTTCTTTTTCCGAACTTACCGCCGTCTCCAGGGAAAGCTCCGCGCAGAGCGGGTAGTGATCCGACAGATACACACCGTCCCGACAGTCTGTCCACGCCTTCACTCCGGTACATATGTATGGCTTCTGGATAAAAATATAGTCAACCTTCATCGGATCTGCCATGCCAAATCCATGGTACGTCGCACCGATCTCACCGGTCACTTCCTCAAACTGCTCCTGCCTGTGCATCTCCTGTATCTCCTCAGAATCCGGCTCGGAATAAAAATCTCCAGCCAGTATCACAGGAACTCCCGGAAATGACGGTTCATTCTCTATGTGCGCCAGAACCTGGCGGATCTCCTTCCCGCGCACGCCTGAATCCGCGTGGTCCAGATGCACATTGACAACCCGGAACACCGTATCCTCCTCCAGATCCTGGAACACCGCCTCCGTACAGATCCTGGGGCACACGCTCTGCTCCTCATACCTGCTTCCGGGAACCTGCGGTGTATCTGACAGCCAGTAAGTGTCAAGCGCGATCAGATTCATTCTCTCTGCCTTAAACGCGATCGCCGTCTGCTCATCCTTCAGCCTTCTGCTCCTTCCGCAGCCCACAACGTAATAGCCCTTCAGATTCTCCTTCAGCCACGCCGCCACATGAGGCAGCACCTCCTGAAAACAGATGATATCCGGGCTCTCCCTTTTGATCTTTCTCGCGATCTGATCTCTGCGGTAGTGAAACGCGTTCTTCTCATCGCTCGCCGTATCGTATCGTATATTAAAGGTTACTATCTTCATAAGCACTCCCTCTTGTTTCGATCCTCGCTCGGTATTTCCGGAGTACGGTCAAATCTTATATACTACATACGTGCCCTGCCTCCATGCCGATGAAGGATACCGATTTCTCTCCGCCCATCACTGCCGTCCCATATGCAGACCATTCATCCCGCCTTCACAGGAAAGATCGAATGCCGGCATGACGCCAAAACACGTTTTTATCGTACTCCCTCAGTATACACTGTTTTCAGGATTTCGGGTATGTTTTTTCAAAAATTTTTTTATATTCTGCCCTTTTGTTCCCGCTTCAGCTCTCCGTTTTCCACCAAATGGCGGTAAAACGCCTGGCATCCCTCCAGAATCTCATCATATGTCAGGTCAAAGTTCCCCGTATACCACGGGTCGTCGATATCCCGAGGATGATCCGTAAAGTCCAAAAGGCGGCATACTTTATGCTCGGGATCGCCTCCCAGGATGCGCAGCATATTGCGGATATTATACTGCTCCATGCCGATCAGGTAATCGTACTTCGCATAATCCGCCTTAGTCATCTGAACCGCGTACTTTCCGGCAGTGGAGATACCGTACTGGCGCAGCTTATTACGCGTGCCGTAATGCACGGGGTTTCCGATCTCCTCGCGGCTGGTGGCAGCGGAGGCGATGTGAAAATAGGGGGCGGTGTGTGATTTTTCTGCCAGATCTTTCATGACGAATTCGGCCATGGGGGAGCGGCAGATGTTGCCGTGGCAAATAAAAAGTACTTTTATCATAATCTCTATATCCCTCTATAAGTCTGAAAACCCTTGATTTTACAGGGTTTTCAGAGCTTTCGGTTTTTCTTCATTTTTTATAAATCTCTGTAAATCTCTGTAACTACACCACTAATTGGTGTAGTAATGGTGTAGTAAGTCTTAGCCAACTTCTACAACAACAGCTGATCTGCCAGTATCAAACTTATTCTTTTCCAAATCAGTTTTCCGCCGAAGCTCAGAAATTTTTTCTACCTGCTCAGCAGCATGCGTATAGTTTGTATGTGTATACACATTCATCGTGATACTAGCATCGGAATGTCCCATCAGATACTGCAAGTCTTTAATATTCATACCATCATTTGCGTAATTAGTACAAAAGGTATGACGAAACACATGAGGAGTGATATGAGGCAACGGAGTTTCTGGATAAAGCTTTTTATATTTCTTCATTGCCCAACGCATCTCATTTTCGATATGTAATGCAACCTTAGGTCTTTCATTTTTATCTAACAAAATAAAGCCACTGTATCCGTCAACTACAATTTCCTTTTTTACCTTTGGGCGCCTCTCCAGT
>CAKNMY010000017.1 GCA_930989745.1 uncultured Lachnospiraceae bacterium
AGAGAAAAAACCGATAAAACGAATATGTGCTGGTCTGTTGGCCCATGTAGACGCCGGCAAGACGACGCTGGCGGAGGGTATTCTGTATCTGACCGGAAGCATTCGGAAAATGGGGCGGGTGGATCACAGAGACGCCTTTCTGGATACGAATGAGATGGAGCGGGCGAGAGGAATCACGATTTTTTCCAAGCAGGCGTGTTTTTCGCTGAAGGACAAAGAGGTGACGCTGCTGGACACACCCGGACATGTGGATTTTTCCCCGGAGATGGAGCGAACTCTGCAGGTTCTCGATTATGCTGTCCTGATCATCAGCGGCGCGGACGGCGTACAGGGACACGTTCTGACGCTGTGGCGGCTGCTGCAGCGTTACCGGATTCCTGTGTTCCTCTTTATTAATAAGATGGATCAGGAGGGGACTGACAGGGAACGGCTGATGGAGGAACTGCAGAAAAAGCTGGACGACCGCTGCCTGGATTTCGGCCGCATGGGACAGGAGGAGTTTTCCGAAGAACTCGCAGTCTGCGATGAGGCGCTGCTGGAAAAATATCTGGAGACAGGTTCTGTGACAAGGGAAGAAATCTGCGGACTTGTCGCTGAGCGGAAAGTCTTTCCCTGCTATTTTGGTTCGGCGCTGAAGCTGACCGGTGTGGAAGAATTTTTGGAAGGGCTGTACGCTTATACGAGAGAAAAAGAATATCCGGAAGCATTTGGAGCCAAGGTTTATAAGATTTCCCGTGACGCGCAGGGGAATCGTCTGACACATATGAAGATTACCGGGGGAACGCTCAGGGTGAAGATGATGCTGAGCAGCCGCCGGGATTCTATGGAAGAAGAGGAAGTCTGGGAGGAGAAGGCAGACCAGATCCGCATTTATTCAGGAGCGCAGTTTACGGCAGTACAGGAGGCTGCTGCCGGGACCGTCTGTGCAGTCACAGGACTCAGCAGGACGGCTTCGGGGGAAGGACTGGGCGTAGAGCCGCCCTCAGAGCTTCCCGTACTGGAGCCTGTGCTGACGTATCAGATCCGCCTGCCGGAAGGCAGCGATGTATTCCAGATGTTCCTCAAGCTGCGGCAGTTAGAGGAGGAGGAACCTCAGCTTCACATCGTATGGAAAGAAAATCTGAATGAGATTCACGCGCAGGTCATGGGAGTGGTACAGATGGAGATCCTGAAAAATATGATTCAGGAGCGTTTCGGTGTGTCTGTAACATTCGACGCGGGGGCTATTGTATATAAGGAAACGATCCGGGAGACTGTGGAGGGCGTCGGGCACTTTGAGCCCCTGCGCCATTACGCGGAGGTTCATCTGCTGCTGGAACCCGGAGAGCGCGGCAGCGGAATGCAGTTTGAGACGCAGTGCAGCGAGGATATTCTGGACCGCAGCTGGCAGCGTCTCGTACTTACGCATCTGGAAGAAAGAGTGTTTCCCGGTGTTCTGACAGGGTCTGAAATCACGGATATGAAGATTATCCTGGCGTCAGGGCGGGCGCATCTGAAGCATACAGAGGGCGGTGATTTCCGCCAGGCGACGTACCGCGCGGTGCGTCAGGGTTTAAAGAAAGCGCAGAGCGTGCTTCTGGAGCCGGTGTATGAGTTCCGCCTGGAGATTCCCGCGCAGAATGTGGGACGCGCGATGACGGATATCCAGAAGATGCACGGTACTTTTGATACACCGGAGACGGACGGGGAGACAGCGGTTCTGACAGGAACCGCGCCGGTATCCTGTATGAGAGATTATCAGCGGGAAGTGACGGCATACACCCGGGGCTGCGGTCACCTGAACTGTACGCTGAAGGGATATGAGGAGTGCCATAATGCGGAAGAAGTGATTGCCGCGATGAATTATGATTCCGAGGCAGATACGGAGAACCCCACCGGTTCGGTCTTCTGTTCTCACGGCGCGGGCTTTGTAGTGCCATGGTATCAGGTGGAAGACTATATGCACCTGGAGAGCTGCCTGAATCCCCGGACGGAAGAACCCGAGGAGGAGGAATCACTTCTGGCACAGCGCAGAGCAGCGCTTGCTGAGGGCGTGATTGACGAGGAGGAACTTGAGGAAATCTTTTCCCGCACCTATGGAACATCAGGAAAGGAGCGCCGCAAATGGAAGAAGAGCAGCGCGCCGGTCAGGCGGGAATACGGGTCCTCCTATACGGCGAAACCAAGGCGGTATGACAAAGAATATCTCTTGGTGGACGGGTATAATATTATTTTTGCATGGGATGATTTAAAAGAGCTGGCGGAAGTGAATATTGAGGGCGCAAGGAACCGGCTCATGGATATTCTGGGAAATTACCAGGGATACACAAAGAAGACGGTGATCCTTGTCTTTGACGCGTACAAGGTGGAAGGCGGACAGGGAGAGGTGCTGAAGTATCACAATATCTACGTGGTTTACACCAGAGAGGCTGAGACCGCGGATCAGTATATTGAGAAGACGGTTCACGAGATCGGCAGACAGTATCATGTCACGGTGGCGACCTCGGATGCCCTGGAACAGGTCATTATCCTGGGACAGGGAGCGAAGCGCCTGTCCGCGCAGGGCCTGAAGAGTGAGATAGAGGCAGCCGGAAAAGAAATCCGTGAGAAGTATGAGAGCGCAAGGGAGAGCGGCAAAACCTATCTGGCGGAGCTGATTCCCCCGGAACTGAGGAAATAGACCGCGTGCCGTTCTGAGAAGGAAAGCAGAACGAAACGCAGAATAAAGGAGGCTGAATGATGGCTTATTATCGATCGGTTACAGAGCTGGTGGGAAAGACACCTATGGTAGAATTTACAAACCTGGCGAGGGAGAAGGGGTTTCAGGCAACCGTGCTGTCCAAACTGGAGGGAATGAACCCGGCCGGAAGCGTCAAGGACCGCGTGGGACTCGGACTTATTGAGATGGCGGAGAGAGACGGCACATTAAAGCCGGATTCCGTGATTATTGAACCGACGAGCGGAAATACCGGAATCGGACTGGCGTCCGCGGCGGCATCCAAGGGCTACCGCCTGATCATTGTCATGCCGGATACCATGAGTGAAGAGCGCAGGAATCTGATGAAAGCGTACGGCGCCGAGCTGGTGCTCTCCGACGGCGCGAAGGGAATGCAGGGGGCGATCGACAAGGCGGATGAGCTGGCGGCAGAGATCCCAAACAGTTTTATCGCAGGACAGTTCGTGAATCCGAACAACCCCTATATCCACAGCGTGACGACCGGACCTGAGATCTGGGAAGATACGCAGGGGCAGGTGGATATTTTTGTCGCCGGAGTAGGTACGGGAGGCACGATTACCGGAGTTGGAAGATACTTAAAAGAGAAGAACCCCGCTGTCCGTATCGTGGCAGTGGAACCCAGCGATTCCCCCGTTCTCTCAGGAGGCAAGGCCGGCCCGCATGAGCTTCAGGGGATAGGAGCCGGATTTGTGCCGGAGATTCTGGATACGGAGATCTATGATGAGATTATCCGCGTGGAGGCCGGGGACGCTTTCCGCGCGGGAAGAGAGATAGCGAGAAAAGAGGGAATTCTTGTCGGCATTTCTTCAGGAGCAGCATTTCATGCGGCGGCACAGCTTGCCGTGAGGGAAGAAAACAGAGGGAAAGTGATTGTGGCCCTTCTCCCGGATAACGGTGACCGGTATCTGTCGACGGCGATGTTTCAGGACGACTGATTCCGGCGGGACTGCCTATGAGCAAGATTAAGAAAAATACAAAGAGACGGCTGCGGATCGTCATAGCCGCTCTGCTCATTTTGACTGTTTTGTATCTGGCAGCCGCCAACTTCCTGGTGAGCGCCGCCCTGGTTCCGGCCACAATGGAAAAGCTCGAAGCATTTGAGAGCATCACGCAGGAGAGCGTGGAGGCGCTGGTGCATACAGACGATATTGAGGCGAACAGGCAGGCGACTCTGGATGAGACCGCGCAGTGGCTCGAGAGCGTCAGCAGCGAGAGGCTTACCGCTGTCTCGGAGGACGGGTATGAACTCGTGGCAAAAGTATTTTACCAGGATGAATCTGCCGGGGAGACGCATAAATGGGCGCTGCTCCTTCACGGCTATACGGGCTGGAAAGAGGAGATGAATCCCTTCGCGCACTGGTATTATGAGCAGGGATACCAGGTGATCACTCCCGACATGCGCTGTCAGGGCGAGAGTGAAGGGGACTTCATCGGAATGGGATGGACAGACCGGAAGGACAACATGATATGGCTTGACTATATCCTGGAGCAGGATCCCGACGCGGAAATCGTGATTCACGGGCAGTCCATGGGCGGGGCGTGCGCTCTGATGATGAGCGGAGAGGATCTGGGCAGCAATGTGAAGGCGGTCATCTCGGACTGCGCGTACACGGACGCCTATTCGATGTTTAAAAAGCAGATGAAGGACTGGTTTCATCTGCCGTCGTTTCCGCTTCTGGATACCGCGAATCTGATGCTGCAGCTGCGCGGAGGATATGACTTAAAGGACGCTTCCGCACTGGAACAGGTGAAGAAGAGTAAAATCCCCACGCTGTTCATTCACGGCACGGAGGATGAGATGGTGCCGTATGAGATGAGTCAGGAGCTCTATGACGCTGCTGTGTGTGAAAAGGAGCTGTTCCTGGTGGAAGGGGCGGGACACGCGCAGGCTCCCGATAAGGATCCGGAGGGATATTACGGCAAGGTGGAGAAGTTTCTGGAAAAACATGTGCGTGGTGCACAGACAAATGTATGATAAGAAGCAGATAGTAAAATCCGGAGAGGTGTGATACAATGAGGCTGTAAAGTTTCAGAACGCACCTCTTCGGATTTTTCCCGTACAGGGGAAAAGACTGCCGCGGAGATTGTGATATTTGCAAGTAAGGAGGACGCTATGATGAAAAAAGGGCTTTTGGAAAGCTGCGTAGATTCCGTGGAATCCGCGCTGGAGGCTGCCGGGGGCGGCGCAGACCGTCTGGAATTATGCGCAGGGCTGGTGATCGGAGGCATTACGCCCACACCAGCTGTGTATGAGGAGATCAGAAAGTATTCCGATATTCCTGTCAATGTGCTGATCCGTCCGCGATTCGGAGATTTCTGTTATACGGATCATGAGATCGAGGTCATCGCATCCGATATCCGCACGTTTAAGAGTCTCGGGGCAAACGGCGCAGTGATCGGAGCGCTCTGCCCGGACGGAAGCCTGGACGAGCGTGCGATGGAGAAGTTCATGTCCGCAGCAGACGGAATGTCTGTCACGCTTCACCGCGCATTTGATATGTGCCGCGATCCGTTCACAGTGCTTGAGCAGGCAAAGAGACTCGGGATCAATACGATTCTGACATCAGGGCAGGAGGACAGCTGTTCCGCAGGAAAAGAGCTGATTCGCCGTCTTGTGGAGCAGGCGGGTGACGATATTGATATTCTCGTAGGAGGAGGCGTGAGCGCTGAAGTGATTCGTGAGCTCTGCCCGTACACGAAGGCGACCTCCTTCCACATGTCCGGGAAGGTGAACCTGGAGAGTTCCATGAGATACCGCAAGCAGAACGTACATATGGGCATACCGGGGCTGAGCGAGTATGAGATCTACAGAACCAGCGCGGACAAGATCCGCAGCGCGAAGAACGTGCTGACAGAGTTGGCAGGATAAGGGAGGACACCATGTTTTCAGAAAAGAAGGAATTGGAAATTCAGGAGAGATTTGAGGAGCAGATGCGCCTGCTCGGCAGAGCAGGCGAGGAGATCCGCAGCGGGATCGCGGCGTATGACGATAAGACAGCGGCGTTTCTGCGGTATTTCTATGGGCACATGATTGTGAGCGACGCGATGAACGTGCCGATGGAGACGTACGCGGACTATGCGCAGCACGCAGCGTTTTTATGGGAGCAGGGAGCGTATAAGGACAGGATTCCGGAGGATATTTTCCTGAATTACGTCGCGGGGCCGAGAATTAATGAGGAGAACATTCTGCCGTGCAGGAAGCTGTTTTACCAGGAGGCGTCGTACTGTCTGGAGGGCAGAGGCATGGAGGAGGCAGTCCTTGAGGCCAACTACTGGTGTGCCTCTCAGGTCACATACCGCTCCACAGACGACAGGACGCTGGCTCCGCTGACCGTGTACAGAAACGGCTACGGAAGATGCGGAGAGGAGTCCACATTTACAGTCTCCGTACTGCGAAGCCTCGGCATTCCGGCGCGCCAGGTCTATGCGCCGCGCTGGTCCCACTGCGATGACAACCACGCGTGGGTGGAGTTTTACAGCGATGGAGAGTGGAAGTACTGCGGAGCCTGCGAGCCTGAACAGGTAAGCTGCCGCGGATGGTTTACGAACGCAGCGTCCCGCGCCATGATGGTTCACTCCAGAAGATTTGACCATGTTCAGCAGGAACAGGAGATTGGTCTGGAGGGTATGTCTGTTGTGGCAAACCAGCTGGAGCGCTACGCAGTCACAAGAGAGATCTGCGTGAAGGTAGAGCGCGGAGACGGTACGGCGGCAGAGGGCGCAGCGCTGCAGTTCGAAGTGGCAAACTATGCAGAATACGCTCCGATTGCCAGAATGCGCACAGGCGCTGACGGAACGGCGCGCCTTACTACAGGAAAGGGAACGCTGCGGATCTATGCGGCTGCGGACGGCCTGGAGGCAGAGGCAGTCCTGGGCGCGGATGAAGCTTCCTGTACGCTTACGCTTGCGAAACCGCGCATGGAGACTGATAAGGATTGGACAGAAGTGGAATTCCTGGCACCGGAGGACAGCAATCCGCAGAAGGAAGTTCTCAGTGATGAACAGAAGAAGCTGGGCGATGAGAAGATGGCGGCTGCAGTAGCCCGCCGTATGGAGAAGATGGCATCCTTCTATCAGGAGGAGCAGGCGCAGCGCATCGAGGAGAAGTACGGCTGCAGTGAAGTGAACGAATATCTGCGCAAAGCGGAAGCAAACTTCCCGGAGGTATGCCGATTCCTGGAGACGGACGGATATGAGAAGGACCGCCTGGATATGATGAGAGTACTGACGCTGAAAGATTTCCGCGATGTGAAGGCAGAGGTGCTCGAAGAACATCTGCAGGCTGCCGCTTCGCTGAGAGAGAAGTTTCCGGAGGAAGTCTACAGGGAGGCTCTTCTGAATCCGAGGATCGAGTGGGAGCCGATGAGCGCTTACCGGAAAGCCTTAAAGGAGCAGTACGCGGATTTCGCAGAGAGACCGCAGGAACTCTGGGAGAAGATCAGCGCGGACACACGTCAGGTGCCGGAGCATGATTTTGAGCCGGTGGTTATGGAGCCGGTGCCGTGCGCAAAGTCCGGTCTCGGAAGCGAGCGCTCCGCCAGAATCCTGTATGTCGCAGCATGCCGCAGTCTCGGAATTCCCGCAAGACTGGAGCCTGCGACAGGCGTGCCGGAGTATTACAGAGACGGAGCTTTCCACAGCGTGGTGAAGGCAGAGGCTGCCGGAACACTCGTACTCGAGGGTGATGAGACAGTTCAGTGGGTATACCGCCAGAATTATACGGTGGCGCGCCATCTGGAGAACGGCTGGAAGACACTGAGCCTCGAGGATAGAGAATGGGAAGACGGCAGAATCACCGCGAAGCTTCCGCAGGGACGCTACCGTGTGATGACGGCGAATCGCCTGCCAAACGGAGATATGTTCATAAAGCAGAGAGAACTCATCCTCGCGGCGGACGAAGTGCAGACAGTGAAGCTGGAGCTCAAGGAGGCAAAGCTTTCGCAGATGCTTGAGAAAGTGCCGCTGCCGGCATTTTCAGTGACGACACTGGAGGGTGAGAAGGTAAGTGCCGCTGAGGCTGCAGACGGACGCAAAACCATCTGGATCTGGCTGGAGGAGAGCAAGGAGCCCACAGAGCATATTTTAAATGAGCTGTATGAGCGGCAGGAGGAGTTCTCCAAAATGGACAGAGACATTATCTGCCTTGTGAGAACGAAAGAAGCTCTGACTGACACAACCTTTACAAGGACAAGAAGCGCGCTGCCGGGCATCCGCGTATACCTTGCCGATTTCGTGGATGAGTATGATCAGGTGAGCAGAAGAATGTATCAGGATCCGGACCGTCTGCCGCTGATCGTGGTAACAGACGAGGAAATGTACGGAATCTACGCGACCTGCGGCTACAGCGTGGGAACCGGAGATATGCTGCTGCGCATCTGCCAGCCGCAGGAGTAAAACACGAACAGGAGGATAAGAGAATGAACAATATAGAATGGTTTAAAGAAGCAAAATTCGGTATGATGATTCACTGGGGACTGTATTCTCTGCTTGCAGGAGAATATAAAGGACAGAAATCCAGCGCCTATGCAGAGTGGATTCAGTCCAAGTTCCAGATCCCGAACGCGGAGTACGGGAAGCTGGCGGAAGCGTTTAATCCGGTGTACTTTGACGCGGACGCGCTCGTAAAGTTTGCAAAAGAGTGCGGAATGACTTACCTTGTAGTGACGACCAAGCATCATGACGGATTCGCGATGTATCACTCCAAGGTAGACTCCTACAACGTATATGACGCCACTCCATTCCACAGAGACGTGGTGGGAGAACTGGCGCAGGCGTGCCGTGACAACGGACTGAAGTTCGGAATTTACTACTCTCAGGATCTGGACTGGCATGATCCCAACGGCGGCGGCTATCTGTCCAATCATATCGAGACGGCAGGAACTACCTGGGACAACAGCTGGGATTTTACCGGAGAGAAAGACTTCTCCGTCTGCTTTGAGAAGAAGATCATTCCGCAGATCGAGGAGATCATGACGAACTATGGAGAGATCTGCACGGCATGGTTCGATATGCCGATGACGCTGACGGATGAGCAGAGCCAGAAGATCTATGACACCGTAAAGCGCCTGCAGCCGGACTGTCTGATTAATTCCAGACTTGGAAACGGAAAGTATGACTACGTATCCTTAGGCGACAATGAGATTCCGGAAAAGATGGAAGTCCAGGATCAGGCGGAGGTGGACTACAACTCCGTGGACGGCATCAAGCCTTCACCTAACGGACTGTACGAGACCGCAGCTACCATGAATAACAGCTGGGGATATAACTGCAACGACCATAACTGGAAGTCCGCGGATAAAGTCTACGAGCTGAAGACACACCTGAACAGCCTGGGCATCAACTACCTTCTGAATATCGGACCTGACGCACTGGGAAGAATCCCGGCAGAGTGTGAGCAGATTCTGCGTGAGGTTGCGGCAAAGGTGCAGAGCGAAGCGAAATAACCCCGGAATTTGTCGATAAGATTCCGTTGTAATTCCCTGTCCTGATGGTATAATGAAAGGGAAGATATAAGGGAAACGGCAACAAGTACCTTACATAATACCTGATTCGTCAAGGAAGGGGCAGGAGTATGAGTGAGACCAGATACCTGATCTCCGAGGCGGCGAAGCTGACCGATACGGATCCTCATGTACTGCGTTACTGGGAGGATGAGCTGAAGCTGCAGATCGGAAGAAATCAGATGGGACACAGATACTACACCGGACAAGACCTTCATGTATTCATGGAGATTAAGGAACTAAAGAAGCAGGGACTCTCCCTGAAAGCTATCAGAGAACGGATTCCCGCGCTGTACAGCCAGGAGATTTCTCAGGAGACCGCCGCAGGCCTGCCGGCAGGTCAGGAAAAAGTATGTGCGGAAGCCGCAGAGACGGTGACGCGTGTGAGACTGAGGGAACCGGCAGCTCCTGCGGACACTGCCGGGGAGAAGGAGCCGGAGAATATGGAGCAGCTTGCTGATCAGGTCGTTGCGCAGGCGTGTGATATGGCGGAGGACAAGAGGGAGCGCTTCAATCAGATCCTGGAACGCCTGATTGACCAGGTGATCCAGAGTGAGCACCAGGAAGCGCGCAGCCGCCGTCTGGATGAAGCGATCCGGCGCCATCAGCAGAGCAGAAAGCAGGTAGCGGCAACCGCGGAGAAGGACAGGGGATTCGGAAAGAGAAAAAAGAACGGAAAAAAATAGCATACGAATAAAGACAAAAAGCTGCGCTCCTCTTTTGGGGCGCAGCTTTCATTGTTCGTCTTATGAAACGAATCAACCCTCATGGATTGCTTCTGTCGGGCATACACCTGCACAGGTACCGCAGTCAACGCACAGATCAGCGTTGATCTCGTAGTGCTCATCGCCCTGGCTGATAGCCTCTACCGGACACTCGCTCTCGCATGTTCCGCAGCTTACGCATTCATCAGAAATTACATATGCCATAATACATTCCTCCTTCATTTGTCTGCCTTTCGGCGTGGCGTAACCCGTTCCCGGGTTCTACGCTAATTTTAATATATTCAAATGAAGAATACAAGTATAAAATTGAATACAAAGGGAACCTTTCGAAACATTAATGAGAAAAGAAAGAGGAGGATACGTGATAATGCAAAAAAATCCGAACGTAATCTATATTCTTGCCGACGACATGGGATACGGGGATATCAGCGCGCTGAACGAGCGCTGTCCGTTTCAAACGCCTCATCTGGACAGAATTGCCAGGGAAGGTATTACATTTACCGACGCCCATGCCACCGCGGCAGTGTGCACGCCTTCCAGGTACGGGATTCTGACCGGGAGATATAACTGGAGGTCCAGACTGAAGTCCCATGTGGTGGGAGGATACTCAGAACCGCTGATCGAAGAGGGAAGAAAGACCGTGGCGGATCTGTTCCGGAGCCAGGGCTACCGTACAGCGATGATAGGTAAGTGGCATCTGGGAATGAATTTTTCCAGGACAGCCGATTTTTATGAGAAGCCGGATTTTGATGCCTGCACAGGTGTGGACTATGCCGGTGTGATCCGAAACTCTCCGGTAAGCAATGGATTTGACTACTTTTTTGGCATCAGCGCTTCTCTCGATATGCCGCCGTATATCTATATTGAGAATGACAGATTTACGGAGATGCCCGACAGAATGACCAGGAATACGGGCAAGAAGTTCTGGCGCGAGGGACCCACGGCGCCCGGATTTCACCATGAAAACGTTCTCGACGAGCTGACAGAGCGTGTGTGTGAAAAGATTGAGGAATACAAAAGCAGTCCGTTCTTTATTTACTTTGCGATGCCTGCTCCGCACACGCCGATTCTTCCGGGAGAGCGGTTCATAGGAAAGTCGGGGACGAATGAGTACGGAGATTTCGTCCTGCACTGTGACGATGCGGTGGGAAGAATTGTCGGAAAGCTGGAGGAGGCAGGCCTGTATGAGGACACGATTGTTGTATATACGTCCGATAACGGCTGTTCTCCGATGGCGGATTATCCGGAGCTTCTTGCGAAAGGACATAATCCCAGCTATGTATTCAGAGGCACAAAGGCAGATATCTATGAAGGAGGACACAGGATTCCTCTGCTGGTACAGTGGAAGAACGGGATCAGGGGCGGCCGCCGCTGCGGGCAGATCGTATGCCTTTCGGACTTTATGGCCACCATGGCGGAATTGCTGGAGGTGCAGCTTCCCGACAATATGGGAGAGGACAGCGTGAGTAATCTTCCAATCTGGAGGGGGAGCGACAGTGAGGTAAGGAAGGATGTGGTGCATCAGAGCATCGACGGTTCACTCTCTATTCGCCGCGGCAATTTCAAGCTGGAACTGTGCCCCGGCTCCGGCGGATGGTCAGATCCGGTTCCAGGTTCAGAGGACGCGTCGCTTCCGCGCTTTCAGCTCTACAATCTGGAGGAGGACATCGGCGAGACGAACAATGTGATCGGGCAGTATCCCGAACTGGCAAAAGAGCTGCGCGATACGCTGAAGCGGTATGTTGAGAACGGAAGAAGCACCCCGGGCGAACGCCAGTCCAACAACGGACAGAGAATCTGGGAAACAGTGGCATGGCTGGATGAACCGGACGATAAACCGCTGTGTTGAGCCGCACGGCGGTTTCAGAATAAGAATTGCGAAATGAAAAAGGAATAGGTTGCGCGCGGCGGGGAATGGTATTATAATGAAACATGCATAACACATGAAGGAGGAAAATACAATGCAGATTTCAAGAAAGATGACCATTGGACAGTTACTTGCCATTGATACAAATATTGCAGCAATTCTGATGAGAGCAGGCATGCACTGTATCGGATGCCCGTCCGCACAGGGAGAGTCTCTGGAGGAGGCTGCCATGGTTCATGGAATGGACATTGATATGCTGGAGAGCCAGATTAACGATTTCCTGAAAGACAAATAAGAACAGGAGATCATGAGAGCTGCCGTATGCCGGGAGAGGAGAAGATCCGACTTCCGGCGGCGGCAGCTTTTTCAGCGGCAAAAAGCTGCGGGGAGGAAAGAATTCTATGAATTTTACAGAGATCAGCGGAAAGAGACAGCTTGCGTTTATGCAGGACTTTGATTATATCCGCGAGGCGGGAACCGAGGCCGAACAGAGGGCGGCTGAGCGCATCGCGGAGGAGATCAGAAGCTTTGGGCTGACACCGGAGACGGAAGAATTTACAATTGATACATATGAGATTGAGGAGGCTGGATTCGCGGTTACAGGTCCGTATCAGAAGGAGTATACGGTGAGCGGCTACGCTGGCTGCGGCAGCACGCCCGAGGAAGGCGTGGAAGCCCCGTTTCTGTATGCGGAGAACGGAGATGACATCAGTCTCTCCTATGCTGCGGGAAAGATCGTAATGGTCAATGCGCCCGTGCGCGCGGAGATGTATAAAAAGCTGGAGCAGGCAGGCGCGGTGGGATTTCTGTCCATCAGCGGCACCCCGATCGACAGCGGAGAGGATCTGAAGCCGGTGTCCTGTACGCTTCGCAAAGTGGATCAGCCGACAATTCAGGGAGTCTGCATTCACTGTACAGATGCGGCAGAAATCGTTGAGGAAGGAGCTTCCCGGGCAAGACTCACAGTCCGTCAGAAGAAGGTTGCGAGAACTTCCAGAAATGTCCGCGTCCGCATAGAAGGAACAGACCGCGCGGAGGAGATACTGACGCTGACCGCTCATTTCGATTCCGTTCCGGCAGGCCCCGGCGCGTATGACAATATGGCCGGAGGGGCGATCATCATGGAGCTGTGCCGTTATTTCTCTGCGCACAGACCGAGGAGAACGCTGGAATTTATCTGGTTCGGCGCGGAAGAGAAGGGGCTGAAGGGAAGCCTGGCCTACGTGGAAGCGCACAGAGAAGAGCTGAAGAGACACCGCTTCAACATGAATGTGGATCTGGCGGGACAGCTGGTAGGAGGAAATGTCATGGGTGTGACCGGAGACGCCTCCATTTGCCAGATGCTCTCCTGGCTCGCGCATGAGGCAGGCATGGGCGTGAGCTTCAGAAACAATATCTGGGGCAGCGACTCCAACACCTTCGCATGGAATGGAATTCCTGCAATGACGCTGAACCGCGACGGCTTCGGCATGCACACCCGCCACGATACGCTGGCGCTGATTTCACCGTGGTCGCTGGAGCGCAGCGCGCGGCTTCTGGGATATGTTGCCGAACATCTGTCGGAGGCAGAAGTCTTCCCGTTTGTGCAGAAGATTTCCGAAGAGATGATGAAAGATCTGGACGAATATTTTAAAGAATAAGAAGAACAGCCCCGCGCCGGCAGATATCCGCCGATTCGGGGCTGTTCTCTTTATTCATGGCACGCAATGCCTGCTGCTTATAATGACGAGAGACTCTGCAGCGCCTGCCCGTCCACGAGGATCTCTCCATGTTCCCGCATAAATGCTTCAGCGGAAACTGTGAACGCGCCGCCATGTCCGTATTCGGTCAGAATATTGCAGACTTTGTTGAATTCCTCCGGAGAATAATCGGACTGGTGAAGCACCAGACGATATGCCGGAGATTTTGTCGTCTTGTACAGGGTATTTTGTCCGGTAAAGTAGTTGTTGAGCCCCCTGGAGGCATCGATGACTTCATCGAGCGTGTTAAAGGAAAAGACGCGGATGAGATTCACGTCAGAGTTCTCTTCCGGTTCCTCAGCCTGCGGTTCTCCCTTCTTCTGCTTGGCTGCCTTTTCCTGCTTTGCCCTGGACTTTGCCTCAAATACTTTCTTGAACAGATCCAGAATATCATCTGCGCCTGTAAACTGCGGTTTCTCGGAACTGTCGAGCGCGTCGTCGGTACTCGGGGAGAATTTCGAGAAGCGCGTATCCAGTTCCTCCGGATCCTCCACTTTAGTGATGATGAGTACGATGCTGTCTGCGGAGACAGGAATCGCCTCGATCATAAGCGGCATATTATCTGCCTCAAATCCTAACTCGTACTGAGCCTGCTGCATCATATCACGAAACAGATCCTTGGCTTTCTCTGTACCGTAAGCCAATTCGCTGAGTTTGATTTCACGGTTAGCCAGGTCATCGCTGGTGAGTGTACAGCGTATTTGGTTCTCATTGATTCGTTCCAGCTTCATAGGTTACACCCTCTTCCAGTTACTTGGTTATCTATTACTCCTACTATATTATATACCACAAATTTTAAAGATGTAAAGAGATTCGGCTGAATTCCCATTTTTTTAAAGAAATGCTTGAATTTTGCTTTTCGCACGATATAATAGAACTAGAAAAAGCAGAAGCATCCCCGGGGAGTCCATCCCTGATCAATACCTTATTCGATTCATTTCATATTTATACAGCTTTTTGTGTTTGCATATCTGAGAAAATCCCAATTTTTTATGAAACGAACTCGCAGAAACAGCCGCGCTGCCGGCAAGAATGATTCACATGACACCAGCTTCCGCTTTTTCAGGGTCTTCAGGGGGAAGCTGGATCCTTGGCTGACATGGAGGACAGAATGAAACAGAAAAAGAAGTATGAAAAGGAGATGGAAGATCTTCGGCGTGAGTTGAGGGAATACCGGAGACAGGGGGTCGGGCTGTATCTCGACGGCAAATCCAGTACGCCGAAAGAAATTGCCAGAGCATGCGTCATTGCTGAGAACGGGACGTACATGCGGGATTACGGAGATAACGAGGGAGGTGAAATCCGATCTATCAATTTTGAATTTGTTGAAAATGAATAAGCCTAAATAATTGAAAACCTCTGATAACAAACAGATGCAGGTCCCTTCGTGTATAATTGTTGCTATCAGAGGTTTTTATTGCTATAATGGGAAATGGCAGGGGAGTAAAGCTGCAAGGGAGGTATATATGGCGGCAAGACGCAGAAGAAGACGAAGAAGAGTATCGCCGGTCGCAGTTGTGATCGGCTTGATCATAGTAGTAGCGGCGGCAGGCGCAGGGTCAGTAGTTATCAACCATTTCCGCCCAACAAAAGAGATGGCGGACACAAAAGCGTATTTTGGGATCGAGAGCGAAGAGGAAGTAGCGCTCGTCGTAAACGGAACCGTGCTGGAAGAGTCGGCAGAGATGATCGGCGGACAGGTATATCTGCCGCTGGATACGGTAAATGGATATATCAACTCCAGGTTCTACTGGGATCAGGATAAAGGGAAGCTTCTGTACACGACCACAGAGCGTATGCGGGAGATTGCCCCGGACAGCACGGCAGACGCGGACAGTGAGGGCAGCCCCATTCTGGTATCTCAGGATGACGGATATTGGGTGTCTTTTGATTTTGTCAGCAGTGTGGGATCGGTATCCATGGAGGAGTATTCTGATCCGGCGCGCATCGTAATTCGGACGGAGTGGACAGATCTGAAGACTGCCGTTGTAACAGAGGACAGCGCGGTGCGCCAGCGCGGCGGCATCAAGAGTCCGATTCTGAAGAATATCAGCGCAGAGGATGAGGAGAGCGTCTATGTGATCGAGGATCTGGATGACTGGATGGAAGTGGAGACCAGCGATGGTTTCCGCGGATACATTGAGACGGAAGCGCTGGGAGAGCAGACCGATGTGGAGGAGCCGGCACAGCCGGAGTCCGCGAGCAGCATCCTGCGTGACCATAAGATCAACCTGGCCTGGCACCAGGTGACGAGCCAGGGCGGAAACGCTGAGATTTCCAACGTGCTCTCCACAGTCAGCGGGACGAATGTGATTTCTCCCACCTGGTTTTCCGTAACAGGAAACGACGGGACGATCTCCAGCCTGGCAAATACAGAGTATGCGACCGCAGTTCATACCGCGGGAAACGAGGTATGGGGACTGATCGATAACTTTAATACAGAAGTGGATATGCTTCAGGTGCTCTCAAGTTCCAACGCGAGACAGAATATTATCAGCCAGCTCCTGTCATACGCGCAGAGCGCGCCGATGGACGGCATCAATGTGGATTTTGAGCAGGTGACGGAGGAGGAAGCGCCTCACTATCTGCAGTTTGTGCGGGAACTGACGCTGCAGGCGCACAGCCAGAACCTTGTGGTGTCTGTGGATGTTCCGGTTCCGAAGTCTTTCAATGAGCATTATAACCTCGGGGAGCTGGGCGCGTTCGCGGATTATGTGATCATGATGGGATACGACGAGCATTACCGCGGCAGCGAGGAAGCCGGTTCCGTGGCGTCTCTTCCGTTTGTGGAGGAGGGAATTGCAGGGATGGTCGAGGAGATCCCAAGTAAAAAAGTGATCAATGCGATTCCGTTCTATACGAGAGTCTGGATCGAGAATTTCGGCAGCGGAGCTCTGGAGAGCGAAGTGCTTGGCATGGACGGAGCGCAGACATATATTGCGGAGCACCAGATGCAGATGCAGTGGGATGATTCTGTCGGACAGAATGTAGCGCAGTCTGAGACTTCAGACGCGCGGTATACCATTTGGGTAGAGGATGAGGCATCCCTGAGAAAGAAACTGGAACTTTTAGAAAAGTATCAGCTCGGAGGCGTTGCGGAGTGGAAGCTGGGATTTGAGAACTCCGCAATCTGGAGCGTGATTTCCGAATATCTGAATTACTGACAGGAAAAGGAGTACCATTACTAGAGAGGAGCGATTTTAAAATGGCGGAAGAAATGTTCAAGACAACGCTGATGGGCGGTTTTGACAAGGAGGATGTGCTGCGTCAGATCACAGCGATGAAAGAGGCGGCATATACGGAACGCGCAGGCCTGCAGAAGCAGCTTGCGGATAAAGATGAAAAGATTGCGGAGCTGACGCAGCAGATCGAAGAGAAGGAAGAGCAGATCAGAAAGCTCGAGGACGAGATCAAAAACAAGTATCAGAAGTATGCGGATAATTACGAGAGTATCGGCAGACTGGTCTTTGACGCACAGGTCCGTTCGGAAAAGATGCTGACTGACGCTCAGGAGAAATCGGCCGGGATGAGAAAGGAAGCGCAGGAGAGTTCTGAGCATATGGTGAAGGAATCTCAGGCATACGCGCAGAAGCTTCTCGACGACGCGAAGGCTGTCAGCACGCAGATGATCGAGAAGGCAAAGACGGATTCCAGAGCGTACGCGGCTGCGGTTCAGAAGGAAGTGGACGAGAAGCTGGCGGACGGAAAGAGGAAGTACACGGCGATTCAGGAGGAGCTGAATGAGATCGTAGAGCTGATCAATCAGGCGCAGAAGCGCTTTATGGCGTCCTACAAGGAGATCCATCAGATTCTGAGCACCATGCCGGAGCCGATGGGAGATCCGGAAGAGATCGCGGCGAGAGTGGAGCAGGAAGCGCTTGCGGCGCAGCAGAATGCGGAGAAAGCCGCACAGGAGTCCTGCGAAGACGAGAACCTGCCTGAGGCGGAAGAAGCACAGGCGGAAGATACTGTGGAAAGCAGCGTTGAGGCAGCTGAAGAAGATACTGTTCAGGAGGATTTGGATCTCGCGTTCGACGATGAGGACGAGGATGATTTCGAGGATGATCTGGAGCTTGCAAGGATTTTCTCAAAAGACGAGGAATGACGCCTCCCCAAAGAAAGGCAAGGAACTGCGGAAGGCGGCATAGAATGTAGGGAGAGAAGATTCCGGAGCCAATGACTTGAAAAAAAGGATTTTAGAGCTTACGATGGCGGCGCTTCTGCTTGTGTGTGCATATTTGCTCTCACGGGAGGGAGCGCTGGCGGCGCATTCAGGAGCAGCAGAGGAGGCTGCCGTGGTGGTCGTGGACGCAGGCCATGGAGGCGTTGATCCGGGCAAGGTGGGCGTTGGAGAGGTTGAGGAGAAGAAGCTGAACCTTGAGATTGCCCGGATGGTGCAGAAGAAGCTGGAGAAGTCCGGCTGTACCGTAGTGATGACAAGAGAGACGGATGAAGGGCTTTACAGTGAGAACTCTCAGAATAAGAAGGTTGAGGACCTTCAGAAGCGCTGCGACCTGATCCATGAGGTACAGCCCGCATGTGTGGTCAGCATTCATCAGAACAGTTATCTGGAGGAGAGCGTCAGCGGAGCGCAGACGTTCTATTATGAACACTCCGCGGAGGGAAAGGCGCTTGCGGAGGCGATCCAGACAGCGCTGGTGGAGGGTGTGGACCCCGAAAATCACCGGCAGGCAAAGAGCAATACCACATATTATCTCCTGAAGAAGACGGACGCCCCGCTGACGATCGTGGAGTGCGGCTTCCTGAGCAATCCGGAGGAGGCAGAACTTCTCCAGCAGGAGGAGTATCAGGAGAAGATCGCCGCAGCCATTGCCAAAGGCGTGGAAACATATCTCGAAAATCGGAAATGACAGAGGAAAATAAAACATGAAATCGAAAATAATCAGGATTGACAGAGAACATATAGATAAAGCGGCAATCCGGGAAGCTGGAGAAATTTTGAAGAACGGAGGGCTGGTGGCATTTCCGACTGAGACCGTATACGGCCTTGGCGGAAATGCCATGGACAGGGAGGCGGCGCAGAAGATCTACGCGGCAAAGGGCAGGCCGTCAGATAACCCGCTGATCGTGCATATTGCGGATATGGAGAGCCTTAAGGTACTGACACCTGAGGTCCCGGAAAAGGCTGCGAAGCTTGCGGCGGAGTGCTGGCCGGGACCGCTCACGATGATTTTTCAGAAGACAGACGCAGTGCCCTATGAGACGACGGGCGGCCTGGACAGTGTGGCTGTACGCATGCCGTCCCACCCGGTTGCTCTGGAGCTTATCCGGGCAGCGGGGGGATTTGTGGCAGCGCCCAGCGCGAATATTTCAGGGCGTCCCAGCCCTACCTGCGCGGAACATGTGGAGGAGGATCTGGCGGACCGCATAGACATGATCGTGGACGGAGGAAGCGTCGGCATCGGACTGGAATCCACGATCGTGGACTTTACGGAGGAGGTGCCTACGATCCTGCGGCCGGGATATCTGAACCAGGAGATGCTTTCCGGTATCCTGGGAGAAGTCAGGCTGGATCCCGGCATTCTGTCAGAGGACAGCAAGGTGAGACCGAAGGCGCCCGGTATGCGCTATCGCCATTATGCGCCGAAAGCGCAGCTTGTGGTGGTGGAGGGCAGCACCGAACGCGTGGTGGACAGGATCAACCAGCTTGCGGCACAGCACCGGGAGCAGGGCTGCCGGGCAGGCATTATCTGCACCGACGAGACGATCGGGCTGTACGGAGATTTTGTTAAGAAAAGTATTGGAAAACGGACGGATGAGGAAGGGATTGCGCGCCATCTCTACGGAATTCTGAGGGATTTTGACCGGGAGGAGGTACAGTATATCTATTCGGAGGCGTTTGACACCCCGCAGATGGGACAGGCCATTATGAACCGCCTGTTAAAAGCGGCGGGACATATGTGCATACAGGTATAAAAGGAGCATCCCGATGGCAAGATACAGAAAAGTTATTTTTTTGGACAGGGACGACACGGCGCGGGCGCCGATGGCGGAATATATCATGCGCAGCAAACATCTGCTGAAGCCCATGGAGATCTGTTCCAGGGGACTGGTAGTGCTGTTTCCGGAACCGATGAACCAGAAAGCGGAAGCAGTGCTCATCAGCAACGGACACCGCCCGGAGGAATTTCAGGCACAGCAGCTGAAGCAGGAGGATATTGCGGATGATGTCCTTATCCTGACGATGGAGGACGAACAGAAGGGAAAGATCTGGACAACCTACGCCAATGCGCCCAACGTATATACACTTTCCGGGTATGTGG
Source organism: uncultured Lachnospiraceae bacterium (assembly GCA_930989745.1). GTDB lineage: Bacteria > Bacillota > Clostridia > Lachnospirales > Lachnospiraceae > Egerieimonas_A > Egerieimonas_A faecigallinarum. Next base: position 19,832 of record CAKNMY010000017.1, read on the forward strand.
GCCTATCCGGAGATATTCCGCCTCTGTACGGAGGCGCGCTGACAGCGTACGGACGGTGCTATGAGGCGCTGGATACGCTGATATCGAAATTAATACTGAAATTTAATGAGGAGGAATTGTTGAAATGATAGCTTTAGGATGTGACCACGGCGGATATGAACTGATGCAGGAAGTAAAAGCGCATCTGGACAGCCGTGGAGAAGAGTATATGGATTTCGGATGCCACAGCACAGAAGCTGTAGACTATCCAATTTATGCGAGAAAGGTCGCAAAAGCGATTCTGGAAGGCGAGTGCGAGAGAGGAATTCTGATCTGCGGGACAGGAATTGGGATTTCGATTGCGGCGAATAAGATTCCGGGAATCCGCGCGGCGCTGTGCACAGACTGCTTCAGCGCACAGGCGACCAGAGAACACAATGACGCGAATATCCTTGCGCTCGGAGGGCGCGTAGTGGGAGCGGGGCTGGCCCTGAAGATTGTGGATACATTTTTGGACACTCCGTTTTCGGATGAGGAGCGGCACAAAAGAAGAATTGCACTGATCGAGGCGGAAGACTGACCTCATCGGGGAAAGGAAGAGCTATGGCAAAGACAGTGATTATGGATCACCCGCTGTTAAAGCACAAGATCAGCATTATCAGGAAAAAGGATACCAGTTCGAAGGAGTTTCGCGAACTGGTGGGAGAGATCGCGATGCTGCTCTGCTACGAGGCTACCCGTGACCTGAAAGTATGCGAGATCGAGATTGAGACACCCATCTGCAGGACGACTGCGTGGGAACTGGAGGGCAAGAAGCTCGCAGTCATCCCGATTCTGCGCGCAGGCCTCGGCATGGTCGAGGGGATGCTGGCGATGATTCCGGCGGCTAAGGTAGGGCATATCGGACTGTACCGCGATCCGGAGACATTAAAGCCTGTGGAATATTACTGTAAGCTGCCGGCGGACTGCGGCGAGAGGGAGACATTTGTGGTAGACCCCATGCTGGCGACGGGAGGGTCCGCGTCTGCGGCAATCACCATGCTCAAGGAAAAGGGAGTGCGCAAAATCCATTTCCTGTGTGTTCTGGCAGCTCCGGAGGGGCTTGAGAAGATGCGTAGGGAACACCCGGACGTAGATATCTATGTGGGCGCGCTCGACGAACGCCTGAATGATCACGGATATATTGTTCCGGGGCTCGGCGATGCGGGCGACCGCATTTTTGGTACAAAATAAGAAGAAGGGGCCGCCTCTGCGGCCCCGGACAGAAAGGATGAGACAGATGACTGGCAAGCGAGAAGATTATATTTCATGGGATGAATATTTCATGGGAGTGGCAAAGCTTTCGGGGATGCGTTCCAAAGATCCGAATACGCAGGTTGGGGCGTGCATTGTGAGTGCGGACAACAAGATCCTGTCCATGGGCTATAACGGGTTTCCGACAGGATGCTCAGACGACGAATTTCCGTGGGACAGGGAAGGCGATGATCCGTTAAAGACCAAGTATTTTTACAGCACCCACAGCGAACTGAATGCAATTCTCAATTACAGGGGCGGAAGTCTCGAAGGAGCAAAGATCTACGTATCTCTGTTCCCCTGCAATGAATGTGCCAAGGCGATTATTCAGTCAGGCATTAAAGAAGTGATCTACGATTGTGATAAGTACGCGGATACCCCGGCGGTTCTGGCGTCCAAGCGGATGCTTGCGGCAGCCGGAGTGCAGATCCGCAGATACATACGCACGGATCGGAAGGTGGAGATCCGGCTGTAACCTGCCTGCGGCGGTATGTGACGGTTCAGCAGGGCTGAACTGCTGCATACCGCTGTTAAAATGCGAGATTTGTCCTTGACAAATGCGTTTTTATCGCATAGAATTTCAGGTGACAGAAGAAATTGGCGAAGAAGAGGGATAGTACATACAGGACAATCTACAGAGAGGAAATCAGCGGTGGAAGATTTCTGTGCGGAATGTGTGGAACCGGCCTCGGAGCTGCCTGCGTAAGAAGCAGGACGCATGCTCTGGCGTTAAGAGAGCAAAGGAAGTGAGCAGTCCGGATGATAGAGATGCACAGGGCTGTTAAGCGGGGTGGTACCGCCGGCAAGACGTTCGGTCCCCATGTTGGGGATAGAAGGTCTTTTTTTGTTGTATCAAAAGGCTTTACGGACCGCCCAAGTATGCTGAAAATAAAGGAGAATAGGACAATGGCTAAGGAAAAGAAGATGGTGGAATCAATCACCTCCATGGAGGAGGATTTTGCGCAGTGGTATACGGATGTTGTGCGCAAGGCTGAACTGACAGACTACACCAGCGTAAAGGGCTGCATGGTGATAAAGCCGGCAGGATACGCGATCTGGGAGAATATCCAGCAGGAACTCGACAGAAGATTTAAGGAAACGGGCGTGCAGAACGTTTACCTTCCGATGTTTATTCCGGAGAGCCTGCTCCAGAAGGAGAAGGATCATGTAGAGGGATTTGCGCCGGAGGTGGCATGGGTGACACATGGCGGAATGGAGCAGCTGCAGGAGCGCCTCTGCGTGCGTCCGACGTCTGAGACGCTGTTCTGCGATTTATACGCGAAGGATATCCAGTCCCACAGAGATCTGCCGAAGCTGTATAACCAGTGGTGTTCCGTGGTTCGCTGGGAGAAGACGACAAGACCGTTCCTGCGTTCCCGCGAATTCTTATGGCAGGAAGGACACACGGCTCACGCGACAGCGGAGGAGGCTGAGGAGAGAACAATCCAGATGCTGAACGTCTATGCGGACTTCTGTGAGGAAGTGCTGGCGATCCCGGTTATCAAAGGCCGCAAGACGGACAAAGAGAAGTTTGCAGGAGCTGAGGCGACTTATACGATCGAGGCGCTGATGCATGACGGAAAGGCTCTGCAGTCCGGTACGAGCCACAATTTCGGAGATGGATTCGCGAAGGCGTTCGGCATCCAGTACACGGACAAAGAGAATAAATTACAGTATGTACATCAGACTTCCTGGGGTATGACGACCCGTCTGATCGGCGCGATCATCATGGTGCACGGAGATAACAGCGGACTGGTGCTTCCGCCGCGCATTGCTCCGACTCAGGTGGTAATCATTCCGATTCAGCAGAGAAAAGAAGGCGTGCTGGAGAAAGCGGGCGAGGTATTTGAGAGCCTGAAAGCAGCCGGACTGCGCGCGCGTCTCGACGACAGCGACAAGAGTCCGGGATGGAAGTTCTCCGAGGCGGAGATGCGCGGTATTCCGGTGAGAGTAGAGCTCGGACCGAAGGATATCGAGAACGGACAGGCTGTCCTGGTTCGCAGAGATACAAGAGAGAAGATCACAGTTTCTCTGGACGAGCTCGCTGAGAAGATCACGGAGCTTCTGGATACGATTCAGAAGGATATGCTTGAGCGCGCTAGAAGACACAGAGACACTCACACATATACGGCGACAAATTATGAGGAGTTCAAGCAGACGATTGAGGAGAAGCCGGGATTTGTGAAAGCGATGTGGTGCGGCTGTCAGGAGTGCGAGGACAAGATCAAGGAAGATGTTGCCGCTACCTCCCGCTGCATTCCGTTTGAGCAGGAACACCTGAGCGATACCTGCGTGTGCTGCGGAAAACCGGCGAAGAAGATGGTTTACTGGGGAAGAGCATATTAAGAGATTGAGTGAGGAAGGAATGCCTATGAAGATAAGGATGCCCGCGGGCGCGCGGGCGGTCATCAGCTCTCTGCAGGCGCGCGGCTATGAGGCATACGCGGTCGGCGGCTGCGTGCGCGACTCTGTGCTGTCGCGTGAGCCGGACGACTGGGACATCACGACGTCGGCGTCACCGTCTGAGGTCAAGGCGGTATTTGCCCGCACTGTTGACACCGGACTGCAGCACGGCACTGTGACGGTGCTTATGGGCAAAGAGCAGTATGAAGTCACAACGTACCGCATTGACGGAGAATACGAGGACGGAAGGCATCCGAAGGAAGTGATTTTTACCGCAAGCCTTGAGGAGGATTTAAAGCGCAGAGATTTTACAATCAATGCGATGGCGTATAATGATGAAGAGGGGCTTGTGGACCTTTTCGGAGGCATGGATGACCTGCAGAGAAAAGTTGTGCGCTGCGTCGGGGATCCGATGGAGAGATTTCAGGAGGACGCGCTCAGAATCCTGCGTGCGGTCCGCTTTTCTGCTCAGCTGGGCTTTCGGATTCACAGTGATACCGCAGCGGCGGTTCTGCGGCTTGCCCCCACGCTGTCGCGGATCAGCGCGGAGCGCATTGCGGCAGAACTCACAAAGCTTTTGACATCTCCCCGCCCAGAGTATCTGAAAGCGGCGTATGAACTGGGCATTACCTCTGTGGTGATGCCGGAGTTTGACCGCATGATGAAGGAAGGTTCCGGGGAAGCTGCGCTGGAGGCGGCAAAACGTGTCCGGTCCGACCGCGCGCTGCGCTTTGCCGAGGTGCTTTTACCAATCGGAGAGCAGAACGCGGGCGCTCTGCTGCGCCGCCTGAAGCTGGATAATGACACGATCCGCACCGTTACACGGCTGATCCGGCATATGCCGATGAGACTGGAAGCGGAACCGGCGGCAGTCCGCCGCGCCGTCCATGAGGTTGGGGAGGATATTTTCCCAATGCTCCTGGAGGCGCAGCGCGCGGCTTCCGACAGACAGGCGCTCGAGAACCTTGGAAAGACGCAGGAGTGCTGGAGTGAGATCTGCCGGCAGGGACAGTGCGTCTCCCTCAAGACGCTGGCGATTACGGGCAGAGACCTGATCCGCCTGGGCTGCAGGCCCGGTCCGGGGTTGGGAGAGCTGCTTGAGGCGGCACTTCATGAAGTTTTGGATGACCCCCAAAAAAATACAAAAGAATATTTGGAGGCGTTTGCCAAAGCGCGGCTGGGCGCTTAGGAGGACGCATAAAGCCCCCCTGCTTTTCATATGATAGAGAGAATGTGAAAAGCAAGGGGGATTTTAGTTGTATAATTGCGGTGTTGGTGTGGTAGAGCAGTACGGGCTTACGGCTGAGAATATGTACCGCGGGCGGGGGGCGATCCTGTGTGAGACGAAAGAAGGGCTGAAGATTCTGAAGGAGTTCGGCGGAGCGCACAATAAACTCGCGATGCAGAGGGAACTGCAGGAGCACATCTGTGAGGCCGGATTTCCCAGGACGGATCGTATCCTGCTGAATCAGGAGGGAGAGCTGGTGACCGCGGACAGTGAGGGGACGCCGTATTATGTGAGAAACTGGTTTCACGGAAGAGAGTGTGATACGAAATCGGCAGGCGACATCCGAAAAGGCGCTTTGGAACTGGCGAAATTACATAAGGTCATGCATCTTCCCACGGTCCCGGAATACACCAGGGAATCTCTGGTGATGGAATATACACGGCACAATGCGGAGCTGCGCAAAGTGCGAAAATTTATCCTGAAAAAGAGAAGGAAGAACCCCTTCGAAGACCGGATTCTTGCCTGCATGAGTGAGTTTCTGCAGGAAGGCGAGGCTGCTGTGGAGGCTCTCAAAAATTCGGACTATGAACAGCTGAGGGCTCAGGCTCTGGAAGCGGGCTGCGTCTGTCACGGAGAGTATAATCAGCACAACATCCTGATCAGCGACGGGACGGCAGCGGTGACGAATTTCGGCAGATGGAATTTTGACGTTCAGGTGACAGATCTGTATCAGTATCTCAGGAAAATTATGGAAAAGCACAACTGGGATATCCGGCTGGCGACTCAGATCCTCGACACATACGAGCGGGAGAGGTCCCTGTCAGCGGCAGAGTGGAGAAATCTTCAGATACGCCTGATGTATCCATGGAAATTCTGGAAGCTGGTAAACTGTTACGCAGGCAACAATAAAGCCTGGATATCAGGAAAAAATCTGGAAAAACTGGAGCAGATCGCAGGACAGCAGGAGAGCTGGAAGAAATTCATAAAAAAATTATTTTCAGATTCCTTTTTCTGAACAGTTGCGCTATAATAGGGGAAAAGACAGTAAGTCAGGGAGGTACGTTATGGACTACAAAGCAATCTATGAATCATGGTTGGATAACCCCTATTTTGATGAAGCTACAAAAGCGGAGCTTCGTGCCATTGCAGACGATGAGAATGAGATCAAAGAGAGATTTTATATGGATCTGGAATTCGGCACAGCCGGTCTGCGCGGTGTGATCGGAGCAGGTACGAACCGTATGAATATTTATGTTGTGCGCAAGGCAACGCAGGGACTGGCGAATTACATCGCATCTGTCGGCAAGCAGAGCCAGGGCGTGGCGATCGCCTTTGACTCCAGAAGAATGTCTCCGGAATTTGCGCAGGAAGCTGCGCTGTGTCTGGCTGCGAACGGGATCAAGGCATATATCTTTGAATCTCTGCGCCCGACGCCGGAGCTGTCCTATGCGGTAAGAAAACTGCGCTGTGTAGCGGGAATCAACATCACTGCCAGCCACAATCCGCCGGAATATAACGGATATAAGGTATACTGGGAGGACGGCGCGCAGATTACTCCGCCGCACGATACGGGAATCATGAGTGAAGTCAAGGCGATCACCGACTACAGCACTGTGAAGACCATGGATAAGGACGAGGCTGTAAAGGCAGGGCTTTACGAAGTCATCGGACAGGCGATTGATGACGCTTATATGGAAGAACTGAAGAGCCAGGTAATCCATATGGACGCGATCAGGGAGATGGCAAAGGATCTGAAGATCGTATACTCTCCGCTGCACGGCACAGGTAATATCCCTGCGAGAAGAGTCTTAAAGGAACTGGGATTTGAGCAGGTATATGTAGTCAAAGAGCAGGAGCTGCCGGATGGAGAATTCCCGACGGTAAGCTACCCGAACCCGGAGGCAGACGAGGCGTTTGATCTTGGACTGAAGCTGGCAAAAGAGATCGACGCAGACCTCGTTTTGGCGACAGATCCGGATGCAGACCGTCTGGGCGTACGCGTAAAGGACAGCAAGACCGGAGAGTACCATACGCTGACAGGAAATATGTCAGGATGCCTGCTGGAGGAGTATGAGTTGAGCCAGAGACTGGCAAGAGACGGCAAGCTGCCGGAGGACGGGGCTGTTGTCAGCACAATTGTAACAACTAATATGGCTGCTGCCATTGCAAAATCCTATGGACTGCGCTTTATTGAGGTGCTGACAGGCTTCAAGTTTATCGGACAGCAGATCCTGAACTTTGAGCAGAGCGGCAAGGGCACTTATCTGTTCGGATTTGAGGAGAGCTACGGCTGCCTGATCGGAACGCACGCGAGAGACAAAGACGCGATTGTCGCTACGATGGCTCTGTGCGAGGCTGCAGCTTACTATAAGACGCAGGGCAAGACGCTCTGGGATGCGATGATCGATATGTACGAGAAGTACGGTTACTATAAGGATGACATTCAGTCCATCACGCTGAAGGGAATTGAGGGGCTCGCTAAGATCCAGGAGATCCTGGAGACTCTGAGAAAGAACCCGCCGAAGAAGGTTGGAGCTTACGATGTCGTGACTACCAGAGACTACCGCGAGGACAAGATCGTGGATATTGCTACAGGAGAGACCAGACCGACCGGCCTTCCGAAGTCCAACGTACTCTACTATGATCTGACGGATGACGCATGGCTGTGCGTAAGACCGTCCGGAACAGAGCCGAAGGTGAAGTTCTACTACGGCGTGAAGGGCAATTCCCTTGAAGACGCAGATGAGAAGTCCAAGGCTCTGGGCAGGGAAGTTATCGATATGATCAATGCGATGATGTAACTGTTATGGAGAGAAAATACACGTTTGAGGATTACCTGAATGTGGTGAGGACGCTGAGAAGCCCCGGAGGCTGCCCCTGGGATGGGAAGCAGACCCATGAAAGCCTCCGCCCTTATATGGTGGAGGAGGCGTATGAGGTACTGGACGGCATACGCATCCTGCAGCAGACGGGGCAGGCGGACAACCTCTGTGAAGAGCTGGGAGACGTGCTGCTCCAGGTGCTGTTTCACAGCGTGATCGCAGAGGAAGAAGGATATTTTCGGATTGAAGATGTGATTGACGGGGGCTGCCGGAAGATGATCCGGCGGCACCCGCATGTCTTTCCGGAGGAGTCCGGACAGAAGACGGCAGAGAAGACGGACTGGGATGAGATTAAGCGAAGGGAAAAGGGATATGTTTCCCCTGAAGAGGAGCTGCGCGCAATCCCCTCTGAGTTTCCGGCACTCATGCGCGCCCAGAAGGTATACCGGAAGAAAAAGAAAATTTACGGAAATACGCATACCGCCGAAGAAAGTGCGGACAATATCCGTAACATGCTTACCGCGTTTCCGGAGGCAGACGACGGAAGGAACAGCGAACGGATTGCTGAGATTCTGTATGAGGTATGCGCTTTTGCAGAGGAACACGGCGTGAATGCAGAGCAGGCGCTGGCGGACCGGGTGCAGGACAGGATTCTGACCGAAAATCCTTGACAAATATGGGAAGACAGTATATAAATAAGGATAGGTTGCCTTCGGCAATCGGTGAGAACTGCACTCCGGGCAGTTTCGGACTTGAGAAAGACAAACCATAGGAGGAAATATCATGAACAAAACAGAATTAGTTGCAGCTATGGCTGAGCAGACAAACTTATCGAAAAAAGACGCAGAGGCAGCTTTAAAGGCATTCGTTGATGTCGTAGCAGGTGAATTAAAAAAAGGCGAGAAAGTACAGCTGGTAGGATTTGGAACTTTTGAAGTTTCCGAGAGAGCAGCAAGAGAGGGAAGAAATCCGCAGACAGGTGAGACCATGACCATTAAGGCTTCCAAATCTCCGAAATTCAAAGCTGGAAAAGCGTTAAAGGATATGATCAACTAATATATGCGATTAGATAAATTCTTAAAGGTGTCCCGACTGATCAAGCGCAGAACCGTTGCCAACGAGGCATGCGATGCCGGAAGAGTCCTGATCAATAACCGTCCGGCAAAGGCTTCTGCCCAGGTGAAGGCAGGGGATGTTCTGGAGATACAGTTCGGCAGCAAAGCCGTGAAGGTCGAGGTTCTGGATGTACAGGAAACTGTGAATAAGGAATCCGCTCAGGAGTTGTACCGCTATCTGTAACCGGGACAGGAATAGAACGATATAAGCCCCCATATAATGGAGAATAGACCATTATATTGGAGGGCTTTTTTGATGGAAGAGTTAAGGGAGACGGGACACAGCCTGATGATAAAAAACCGCAGGGACGGGAACCTTACGGGAATCCAGGATGTGCTCTCCTTTGATACGAACGAGATCCTGCTCAAGACCTCGCAGGGAATGCTTGCCATTAAGGGAAAAGAACTTCATGTGAGCCGGCTCCAGCTGGAACTGGGGGAGGTTGACGTGGAAGGCAGTTTTGACAGTTTCGTGTACTCTCAGGGCGTGGATAAGAAGCAGAAGAAGGAAGCCTTCATGAAGAGGCTCTTAAAGTAGATTATGAGCGCATATATGAGCCAAGAGCTCCTTCTGTTTGCAAAAGCCTTCTGGTATGGATCTGTACTTCTGATGATCTATGATATTCTGCGGATTTTCCGGAGATGCATAAGGCACGGCTGGCTGCTTGTCGCGGCGGAGGATATTTTGTACTGGACAAACGGCGCAATATACCTGTTTGCAAAAATCTACAGGGAGAATAGCGGGATTGTGCGGGGCTACTTCCTGCTGGGACTTTTGGCTGGAATGGCCTTATACCACTGGGGCGTCAGCCCGGGCTTCGTAAAAGCCGGCAGCGCGGCCGCGAAATGGTTCCTGAAGCTGGTGGGGATACCGCTGAAAGTAATTAAAAAAATGATAAAAAGGTTGAAATTTTGGGCTTTTCGGTTTAAACTTCTAATTAGCGTTAAGGTTAGCAGGCAGAAATGCAGTAAGGAAGAGAGATATGAAGAAAAAACGCAGACCAAAAAGAAGAAGTGCCGCAAAGGCAGCAAATTACCAAAATAAAGCGGCGATGCTCGTGATCACCTTTGTCGTATGCATTCTTCTGGCGGTACTGGTAGTCGAGGGACATAAGGTCGACCAGAAGATCGCGGCAAATGCCAAAGAGATCGAGAATGTGCAGAGCCAGATCGAGGATGAGAATCAGCGTACAGAAGACATTAAGGCGCTCCAGGAATACATGAAGAGCGATGAATATATCGAAAAAGAGGCCAAGGAGAAGTTGGGACTCGTTAAGGATAACGAGATTATCTTCAAGGAGAAGGACTCCAAGTGATTTCCTGCGAAATTGTCGAAAAGTTTTTGAAACCGCCCTGCGGATTTGACAAAGTTTGCAAATGCCAGCATCTATAATACCCCTAGAGAATGTCTAAGGGGGAAAGAGCGACAGATGTATCAGATCATAATTGCCATGCTCGTAATCGGTCTTGGGCTGATTTTGCGGGACATGGCAAAAATTATTTTTTGGGGGAGAAAGCAGGCGCAGGACAGCCTGTATGAGGAACATCCGCAGAAAGAAAGGATCGAGAAGTACGCAGGCTCCTTTCAGAAGCTCGCCAACACCTTTTACAGCATGCCCGTCCATGAGGACAGGCTCAGCACGGAAGAGACAGAGGAGATTTTTGAGCGGCTGCAGACCGGCATCTGCGGAAGGTGCGCCAGGCAGGCGGTGTGCTGGAAGAATCGCTACTTTCTGACGTACCGCAGGGGCTGTGAGATTCTTGCCGCTATGCAGGATGGAGATGGGGAGAAACTGCAGAGCGTGCAGGGGGAGCTGGCGGGCGAATGCCTGAACGGACAGCGTTTCATGGAGGCAATACGGGATCAGTATCTGCGCGCCCGCCAGAATATGATGTGGAATAACCGGATGATCGAAAACCGTCTTGCCGTGGCGGAACAGCTCAATGAAGTCGCTCATCTGATGAAGCGGATGGCGGAGGAAATCTATGATATCACCGGCGTACCCCGGGCAATGGAAGAAAAGGTGCGGAAAGCACTGAGAAAAGAGCAGGTGATCCTGAAAAGGATGTGGACGATGGACAAACCGGGGGAGAAGAAGCGATATTTTCTCACGATGCGCGCGCGCAGCGGACAGTGCGTGACGCTTCGGGAGCTGGAGAAAAAGCTGTCAGACCTGTGCGGCTGTCCGCTGGTGGCGGAGAAAGACCGCAGAACGATCCTGAATGGAGAGTATACGACGGTGCTGTTTACGGAGGATGTGAATTATAAAGTGCTCTACGGCGTGGCGCGGATCACTAAGGAGGAGGAAATGGTCTCCGGGGATAATTACGCCTGCGCCTGTGAGAACGGCCAGTTTGTGATCTGTCTTTCTGACGGTATGGGATCCGGTCTGGAAGCCAGCCGGGAAAGTGAGACAGTGGTGGATCTGCTCGAGCAGTTTATAACGTCGGGCTTCAGCCGGGAGACGGCCGCCAGGATGATCAATTCAGCGCTGGTGCTCCAGCGCGGGGACGGCAGATTTTCTACAGTGGATATCTGCTCTCTGGATCTGTATACCGGAGTGTGCAGCTTTTTGAAAGCGGGAGCCGCGTCGACCTTTATCCGCAGGGATCAGTGGGTGGAGACGATTGCGTCCACGAGCATCGGCGCGGGGCTGATGCAGCAGATGGACTATGATATCACGTCCAAGAAGCTGTATGACGGAGATTATCTGGTGATGCTCACCGACGGTGTGCTGGATGCGCTTCCGATCCATCAGGAGGAGGAGACGATGCGGGAGATTCTGCTTCAGGTTCACGGCTCCTCTCCCAAGGAAATCGGGCGCAATATTCTGGAGCGGGTCTTAAGCTACAGCAGTTACCACGCAGCGGACGATATGACAGTGCTGGTGGCTGGAATATGGAAGAAATGAGATCGCGGAGTATACAATGAGAAGGAAAGTGGAACAATATATTCGAAAATATCATATGACAGAAGCCGGCGAACGGGTCTGCATCGGGTTATCGGGAGGTGCGGATTCCGTTTGCCTTTTCCTGCTTTTGGAGGAACTGCGGCACAGCCTTGGTTTTACGCTGGAGGCAGTCCACGTGAATCACTGCCTGCGGGGAGCCGAGGCGGATGAGGACGAGGAATTTGTCCGGAATCTGTGCGCCGCCTGCGGCGTGCCCTGTACTGTGGAGCGCGTGCCTGTCGCCGCGCTGGCGGCAGAGCTTGGGATATCCGTGGAGGAAGCGGGCAGAGAAGCGCGCAGAGACGCGTTCCGGCGTTCCGGAGCGGACAGGATTGCCCTTGCGCACCACATGGATGATCTGGCGGAGACCATGCTGCACAACATGGCGCGCGGGACTTCGCTTGCAGGGCTGTGCAGTCTGCGTCCGGTGCGGGAAAACTATATCCGCCCGCTGCTGTGCGTGCGCCGCAGTGAGATCGAAGAATATCTGCGGGAGCGGGGAGCGGCGTACCGCACGGACAGTACAAATCTGAATCAGACATACACGCGCAACAAAATACGCCACGGTATCCTTCCGGAGATGGAAAAGATTAACGCAAACAGCGTGGAGCATCTGTGCAGCCTCTCCGGAGACGCGTTGGAGCTCGAGGAGTATCTGAAGATCCAGGAGGAACGCGCGGCTGCAGACTGCCTTCAGAGAAATGAGGAGGGAGTCCTTCTTACCGACCGGATTCTGGAGCAGCCGCCTTTTCTGGCAAAGCGGGTGATCGCGCTGGCAGCGGAAGAAGTGTGCGGGGGCAGACGGGATATCTCGCGGGAACATCTGGAAGCGGTGTGGGAGCTGTATGGCCGGCAGACCGGAAGGTACCGCAAGCTTCCGGGAGGACTGCGCGCGCGGAGATGCTATGACGGCGTTCAGCTCTGGCGGGAGGGCGCGGGCAAAAAGAGCGTGCAGCCGCAGGAACTGCAGCTGGAAGACGGAACAGGAGCGGCTTTCGGGAACTATCTCGTCCGCAGCCGGTATCTGTCCCGAAAAGAAGAACAAAACCTTAGAAACGAGTATACGAAATCTCAGAAATGTGATAAAATACAAAAGTATGATAAAATTTGGCAGATTTTGTGCCTGGACAGCGCCCTGCAGCCGCCTGTCCTTCGGACAAGAAGAAGCGGAGACTTCTTTATTGTGAACAGACAGGGAGGAAGGAAGAAACTCAAGGAGTATCTGATTGAGAGCAAAGTTCCCGCGCAGCAGAGGGATGAGATTCCGCTGGTGTGCTGCGGCCAGGAGGTTTTCTGGATTGCGGGCATGCGTATCGGCGAATCCGCCCGGGTGACACCGGAATCCCGGCGCCTTCTTCTGGTGGAGCTCATCAGGGATACGGCAGGCATATCCGGCACATAATATAATCTGAAGTATATGGGAGGAAATACAAATGAGTGAAAAGATCAGAGTGTTGCTGAGTGAAGAAGAAGTAGATACAAAGATCAGAGAGATTGCGGCGCAGATCAGCCGTGATTACGAGGGAAAAGAGATTCATTTAATCTGTGTGCTCAAGGGCGGAGTATTCTTTACCTGTGAGCTGGCCAAGAGAATCACGGTGCCGGTAAGCCTGGATTTCATGTCAGTGTCCAGCTACGGAGACGACACCAAGTCCAGCGGCGTGGTAAGGATCGTCAAGGATCTGGATGAGCCGGTAAAGGGAAAGGATGTTCTGATTGTGGAGGACATCATTGACTCCGGACGCACGCTGAGCTATCTGATTGATATCATAAAAGGAAGAGGGCCCAAAAGCGTGAAGCTCTGTACGCTTCTGGACAAGCCTGAGCGCCGTGTGAAGGATGTGAAGGTGGATTATGTCTGCTTCAATATACCGGATGACTTTGTGGTGGGATACGGTCTGGACTATGCCCAGAAGTACCGCAATCTTCCATATATCGGAGTCGTTGAGACAGAGCAGGGACAGAATTAAGAAAGGCGGCTGAAAGGAGAAGAATCTGTGAAGAAGGAAAGCAGAGGGCTGGGGATCTATCTGGTGATGGCAGCGATCATTATAGGTGTGTTCCTGTATATCTCCAGGCAGATGGAGGCCCAGAATATAATACAGTACCAGCAGTTTGTGAAGGGCGTGGAAAGCGGACAGATTGTGGCGGCAGACATTCGCCCGAACAACGAGGTACCCACGGGAAGCGTGATCGTCCAGTATGAGGACGGAACCCAGAGAAAAGTGTACGTCAGCGACGTGGTGGCAGTTCAGGAGCTGCTCGAGGATTCGGATGTAGTATGGTACCTGCAGGACGTACCGGGAGAAAATCTGTTTATGACAGTAGGGGTTCCGCTGATCGGAACCGGGCTGATCGTACTGGTGATGATGATTTTCATGAACCGCTCCATGAGCGGCGGTGGCGGCGGCAATAAGATGATGAATTTCGGAAAGAGCCGCGCCAGAATGACAATGCCCTCTGATAAGAGAGTGACGTTTGACAATGTGGCAGGCCTGAAGGAGGAGAAGGAAGATCTCGTGGAGATCGTGGACTTCCTCAAGAACCCGCAGAAGTATGTCCAGGTGGGAGCGCGAATTCCCAAGGGCGTGATTCTCGAGGGACCTCCGGGAACCGGTAAGACGCTGCTCGCGAAAGCGGTTGCAGGGGAGGCTGGCGTGCCGTTCTTCAGCATTTCTGGATCTGACTTCGTGGAGATGTTCGTAGGTGTCGGAGCTTCCCGTGTCCGCGACCTGTTTGAGGACGGAAAGCGCCATGCGCCGTGTATTATCTTTATCGATGAGATTGACGCAGTGGCAAGGCGCAGAGGCACAGGCATGGGCGGCGGCCACGACGAGCGGGAGCAGACGCTCAACCAGCTGCTTGTGGAGATGGACGGATTCGGCGTAAATGAGGGAATCATTGTTATGGCTGCGACGAACCGTGTGGACATCCTGGATCCCGCGATCCTGCGTCCGGGACGGTTTGACCGCAAAGTTGTCGTAGGACGCCCGGATGTGAAGGGAAGAGAGGAGATCCTGAGAGTTCATGCAAAGGGCAAGCCGCTTGCTGAGGATGTGGATCTTCACCAGATCGCGCAGACTACGGCAGGATTTACCGGAGCGGAGCTGGAGAACCTTATGAATGAGGCTGCGATCCTTGCGGCAAAGAATCAGAGAGCGTTTCTGGTGCAGAAGGATATCCAGGCGGCGTTCATCAAGGTCGGAATCGGAACCGAAAAGAAAAGC
This sequence comes from uncultured Lachnospiraceae bacterium, assembly GCA_930989745.1. Lineage (GTDB taxonomy): Bacteria > Bacillota > Clostridia > Lachnospirales > Lachnospiraceae > Egerieimonas_A > Egerieimonas_A faecigallinarum. The sequence continues at coordinate 34,850 of CAKNMY010000017.1, forward strand.
CGCGTGATTTCCGAGGAGGAGAAGCGCATCACGGCATACCATGAGGCCGGACATGCGATTCTGTTCCATGTGCTGCCGGATATGGAGCCGGTCTATACGATCTCCATTATCCCGACAGGACAGGGCGCTGCCGGCTATACAATGCCGCTGCCGGAGAAGGATGAGATGTTCAATACCAGAGGCAGGATGATCCAGCATATTACGGTGAGCCTCGGCGGACGCGTGGCGGAAGAGCTGATCTTCGACGATATCACGACCGGAGCGTCCCAGGATATCAAGCAGGCGACCGCTATCGCGAAAGCGATGGTGACAAAGTTCGGAATGTCCTCCAAGATCGGCCTGGTGGCATACGGAGACGATCAGGATGAGGTATTTATCGGACGTGACCTGGCGCATACAAAAGGCTTCAGTGAAGAGGTGGCAAAGACGATCGATGAGGAAGTCAGGACGATCATTGAGAGCTGCCATGAGGAGGCGCGCCGCCTCATTGACAAGCACAGTTATGTGCTCCACGAGTGCGCGAAGCTGCTGCTTGAGAAGGAGAAGATCGGAAGAGCGGAATTTGAAGTGCTTTTTGAACAGGAGACAGCAGCGCTGGAAGCCAAAGAATAAAAATTGGTTGTGTAAAATGACATGGGAACCGGAAAAGCGATAAAATGGCGGAAGGAAAAGTGCATAAAAAACTTTTTGAAATTTTGTGAGATTTGTGCACACTTTTTTGGCGGTTCTTGCTATAATATACATCGTAAAAACCCCCCAATACATTATATAGTTTTTGCTACA
>CAKNMY010000018.1 GCA_930989745.1 uncultured Lachnospiraceae bacterium
AATCAGTACTATGTGCAGGTGAGCGATGAAGAATACTCAACGCTGGATGCCATGCGGGCGTGTACCGTCCCTGTGCTGTTTGTTCACGGCACAGAGGATAAGTTCGTGCCCATTGAGATGACCTATGAAAACTATAAAGCATGCAGTGCTCCGAAACGGCTTGCCGTCGTTCCGGAGGCAGAGCATGGCATGAGCTATTTTACAGACCCTAAGCGGTATGAGTCTGCGCTCAGGGAGTTCTGGGAAGAGTTTGATAAATAATTATAAAACGTCAGGGAGACGCAGAAATCTGATCTTCCGGGATCGCTTCTTCGGAAAGATGCTGCTTTCTGTAGTCTCCCGGCGCGCTTCCGTAGACTGCTTTAAAGGCTTTCCAAAAATGGCCGTAGTGATGAAAGCCTGACTGCAGCATTACAGTCTCGGCCGTCTCATCTGAGAGCAGCAGGCGGTCCTTTGCACGCTCCAGACGATATCTCATCACATACTGCACGGGTGTCAGAGCAGTGATCTCTTTAAAAAGCCTGCAGAAATAGTAAATACTGTACCCCGTCTGTTCAGCCAGCTGCTTTACCGTAATCTCTTCCTGGTAATGTTCCTGCACGTACTGCAGCGCTTTCCTTATCTTGGCGAGCTGAAGTTCCATATTCGGGTCATCTTTTTCTTTTGCTTCCGTGTTTTCCAGTAAAACGGAAAGGAGTCTGAGGATATCCGCTTTCCACAGCAGACAGCGGGAGGCGGAAGCATCTGCTTCCAGATGGAAAGAGGCAAAGAGCCGTTCGTCCGCTGCTTTTCCCTTCTGATTTTGATATACATAGGAAAGGTCTTCAGGGCCAATCAGTCTGTCCGCGCTTTTATTCAGATCAAACTCCACATAAATGGAGCGATATACGCCGATTCCCTCCACGACCATGCCGGGAATGCGGAAAAAAACTGCCCCGGGATCTGTCGGAACCGGGATATCGTCCGTTAAAATGTATCCGCTCCGGGAAGATACAATGTATTCCAGTTCATAATGTTCCACGGTGCGTTTTCCGTAACTCTCATTGTTATTGAAATGGGGACATGTTTTAGTGTCATGCCATGCGATATAAACAGGTGAGATTCTCTGCAGTTTCTGTATTTCCATTCTGAACATTCCTCTGTTTCTTTTATGGTGTCTGTGCTGGCATTATATCATAAGACAGCAAAATAGTATATAGAAATAACAAAATAGGGAATGGATCTGCAGGACATGCTGTGATACTCTTTCCTTAATCCGTGAGAGAACTTACTTTTTTTAATAAAGAGATACAGGAGGAACTTACTATGATTTACTACGTATCACAAAAAAGCGAATCATATGGCAGCGGTACTAAGGAGTGCCCGTTCCGCACCATCGGAGAAGCGGCAAAGGCAGCTGAGGCAGGCGATACGGTTATGATTGACGACGGTATATACCGGGAATGGGTTATTCCAAACAGCGGAGGCCTTGGCAACCATCAGAGAATTACATATACAAATGTTCCTGGCACCAATCCCGTGATCAGCGGCGCCGAAATTATTGACAACTGGATAAATGTTGAAAATAATGTATGGCGTACCTGTGTAAGCAATGAGATCTTCGGGGATTACAATCCATATACTGACGAAATCTATGGAGACTGGTATGACGGACTGGGCCAGGTTCATCATACAGGCGAGGTGTATGCAGACGGAGAGGCTCTGTATGAGAGCGCTTCGCTGGAAGCGCTGTTCCAGCCCGCTTCCTGTGAGGAAAAAACGCTTCGCTGGTTTTCCCGCGTCCAGGATGAGGTGACGGAATTTTATGCAGATTTCGGCGGAAGAAATCCGAATGAGCTCTGCACGGAGATCAGTGCGCGTCCGTTCTGTTTCTTCCCGAAAAAGACAGGACTGAATTATATTACGGTCTCCGGTCTTACACTCTGTCAGGCGGCGACGCAGTGGGCTCCTCCGACAGCTTTTCAGCCCGCGATTATCGGACCGAACTGGAGCAAGGGCTGGATTATCGAGAACTGCCGGATTCACCATTCCAAATGCTGCGGCGTCAGTCTGGGCAAAAAGGCTGATATCAAAGACAACAGCTGGTCTAAGGATCCGTCCAAAGGCGGCGCGCAGACGTACACGGAAATGATCTTTGCAACCCTGAATGAGGACTGGAACAGAGATAAAGTCGGCGGGCATATTGTTCGCAATAATGAAATTTACGAGTGCGGACAGACAGCCATTGTCGGCTGCATGGGCGCTGTATTTTCAGATATTGAAGGAAATCATATCCACCATATCAACTGCAGAGGAGAGTTCGGCGGCGCGGAAATGGCGGGCATCAAGCTTCACGCCGCTATCGATGTTGTCCTGGAGAAGAACTGTATCCATAACTGCTCCCTCGGTCTCTGGCTTGACTGGGAGGCGCAGGGCGCGGCTGTCCGCAGAAATGCCTTCTTCGAAAACGGTCAGGACTTCTATATCGAAGTCTGCCACGGACCGTGCACAGTGGAAAACAATATCTTCCTGTCCAGAAAGAGTTTCTTCGCCGCGTCCCAGGGAACGGCCTGCGTACATAATCTCTTTGCCGGAGAAATGGCGCCGTACCGCGATGTGAACCGCTTTACGCTCTACCACCTTCCGCATTCCACGATGGTCGGCGGAGTTATGTTCATCTATGGAGGAGACGATCAGTTTTATAATAATATTTTTATTGGAGATAACGTCGAGAATTCTTCTCGTGGAACAGCGTCGTATGAAGGCTACGCAAGCACCGCTTCTGAGAAGGGAATGGAGAATGACACGCCGATGGCCGATATCGATAAGACGCTGCCCGTAAAGATGGAGAATAATGTCTACTTCAATGGGGCAAAAAGCTGGACGCATGAAAAAAATCCTCATGTCATTTCGGATTTTAAAGCAGAGGTCTCTCTTAAATGGGAAGATGGGCACTGCCTGCTTGAGACAAACCTTTATGAGCAGGAGGACCATATGCAGGCAAAACTGATCACCACGGAGATACTGGGAAAGGCGTTTGAATCCGGTCAGTCCTTTGAGAACCGGGATGGCTCCGCAATTGTCATAGACCGCGATTTTACAGGAGCATCCCGCAAAGGACGTACCACAGCCGGACCGTTAGATAAAGGCTGCTCCCGAATCGTCTTAATCTGACTAACTTCAGCATATCTTTTGAGACCGTCCGTTTGGGCGGTCTCAATCTGTAATTCCCCTATAATAATGTTAAATACTCTGCTTTATACAATCTTAATGTTATCTCCACTTTACTTATGCATATTTAATACGAATTAAGATATGATTAAGAACAAATAAAGATGCAGTAAAGGGAGAAAATAATCGTGGACATAGAGAGGAGAAAAAAACGTCATGTGACGTCGTTTCAGATCATTATTATTGGTTTTCTGGCAGTAATTCTTTTGGGAAGCCTGATATTAATGCTTCCGGCGGCAGCAAGAACGGGCAAAAGTACAAACTTTCTGGACGCTTTATTTACTGCCACCTCCGCAGTCTGTGTAACAGGTCTGGTGGTTCGCGATACTGCAACATACTGGTCATTTTTCGGACAGGCGGTAATTTTGCTGTTGATTCAGATTGGCGGGATGGGCGTTGTTACGATCGCTGTGGCGGTCGCAGCCGCTGCAGGAAGAAAGATAGGTTTGATGCAGAGAAGCACTATGCAGGAGGCAATATCAGCGCCGCAAGTCGGGGGGATCGTAAGGATGATCTTCTCTGACAGCGTATGCCGCACAGCCGACAGTGAATCTGACGATTATGGCATTGATTATTGTGGGAGGCATTGGATTTCTTACCTGGGCAGATATACAGAAGAACAAATGGCATGTGAAGAAGTACCGGATGCAGAGCAAGGTGGTCCTTGCGGTAACCGCCTGCCTGATTGTGATTCCGGCCATATACTTTTTCTTCTTTGAATTTGAGTCTTCCCCGATGGAAATCAGGGTGTGGTATTCGCTGTTCCAGTCGGTAACACCCCGTACAGCAGGATTTAACACAGCGGATTTAACGATGATGAGTGAAACCGGCCAGATGATGATAATTATTCTGATGCTGATCGGAGGCTCTCCGGGTTCCACTGCAGGCGGCATGAAAACGACTACCCTGGCGGTGCTCCTGGCATCTGCGGCGGCTGTTTTTCAGAAAAAGGAATACGCGCATTTCTTCAAAAGAAGAATTCCGAACGATGCGGTGCGCACAGCGGCAACGATATTTCTGATGTATATTGTCCTGGTATTATCCGGCGGAATGATTATCAGCTCAATTGAGAATGTTCCCGTGCTTGCAGCACTGTTTGAGACCAGCTCTGCTATCGGTACAGTGGGTCTGTCGCTTGGAATAACTCCCGGTCTGACGGAAATATCCCGTATCATACTGATCGGATTGATGTTCTTCGGAAGAGTCGGAGGGCTGACTCTGGTTTTTGCGGCAGTTTCTGAAGGAAAATTGAATAACTCAAGACTGCCGGAGGAAAAAATTACAGTTGGATAAGGAGAAGTGATATGATGAAGTCGGTTTTATTAATCGGTCTGGGAAGATTTGGAAGACACATTGCCATGAAGCTGGATGAACTGCATCACGAAGTGATGGCGGTGGACAGGGAAGAAAAGAGAGTGAACGAAGTTCTGCCCTATGTGACGAACGCGCAGATCGGAGACAGTACGGACAGTGAATTCCTTCGGTCGCTGGGCGTGAGAAATTATGACTTTTGTATTGTGGCGATCGGTGACGATTTTCAGAGTTCTCTGGAAACAACGTCGCTGCTGAAAGAACTTGGAGCACAGATGGTTATTTCAAGAGCCGCCAGGGATGTACACGCTAAATTTTTACTCAGAAACGGAGCAGACGAGGTGGTATATCCCGAAAAACAGCTGGCAGTCTGGACTGCCGTCCGCTACAGTGCAGATCATATTCTGGACTATGTGCAGCTGGATGACACGCACGCGATTTTTGAGATATTGATTCCTGAAAACTGGATAGGAAAGACAATTGGACAGCTGGATATACGAAACAGGCATAATATCAATATTATGGGAAATAGGAAAGATATTCAAAAATGTTTTCATATCTGACAGGCGGGGATAAAATATGAGGGAGTTTGCTTTGTTATGTCTTATGGCTGCAGCGTTTGCGGTCGGATATCTGATTATGAAAAGAGTGGATGCTTTTATGGAAAATATCGGTGAAGCTCCGCCTGAATCGGCGGACGCTTTGACGCTGTGTATTGCTCTGGAGCATCCGGAAGATATAGCGCTGGTGGAATCAACGGCTGAGAAAATATCTCAGAATATCTACGAGAACCAGATACGCGTCTGTTACGGAACAGCCGGTGAAATAAGACAGTCTTTGGAAACGGGGGAAATAGATCTGGGAATTCTGGAGCGCGGCCATACAGGACAATGCAGCCGCCGCTGGAATGTGCGGCAGGTTACCCTGCCCAGGAAGACAGTTGCCTGTTCTGAGATTTGTATTCCCCTTGAACCGCTGAGCGTACAGAAGGCTGCAAGAACCGTGATTTGGAAAAAGAATGGCGGCAATGCAGTTATGGCGGCATTCCTTCAGTCTTTTATGCAGGAAAGTACACAGGCAAATGCTGCAAAATAGTAGAAATTTTTGGCGGGCTGCGGTATATTACATACAGAACAGCGGGGAGGCAAAGGGAAGATGGCAAAGGATATAGCAAAAAGCATCGGAATTTTGACAGCTGCGAGTCTTGTGGGGTATCTGATTGAGCGGCTTGGATCTGCGGAAGCGAATATTATTTTAATTTATGTGCTGGGGGTGCTGATTATATCCGTAGTTGTGAATCACAGGATCTACAGCCTGCTCTCGTCCATCCTCAGTGTGCTTGCGTTTAATTTCCTGTTTACGGATCCGAAGTTTACGCTCCACGCATACGATAAGGACTATCCGGTTACTTTTGCAGTTATACTGATAGCGGCAATGCTGACAGGAACTCTTGCCGCAAGGCTGAAGAATAATGCCAGGCAGTCTGCTGAGGCAGCGTTTCGAACAAAAGTACTTTTTGAGACAAATCAGCTTCTGCAGCAGGCACAGAGTGACACAGAGATCCTGACTGTCACGGCAAACCAGCTTCTGCGTCTGCTGCAGCGGGATATTATTATATATCCGGCAGAAAAGGGAGAACTTCAGGAGCCGCTGTTTTTCCCGGCGCAGGACGGCAGTACTGCCGGAGATTATGCGGCGGAAAAAGAAGCGGCTTCATGGACTGTGAAAAATAATAAACATGCCGGCGCTACTACCGAAACGTATTCAGAGGCCCGATGCCTGTATCTGGCAATCCGGGTACAAAATGCTGTGTACGGCGTTGCGGGCATATCAGTTGACCGGCAGCCTGCAGATACTGTTGAAAACAGTATTGTACTTTCCATTCTTGGAGAGTGTGCGCTGGCGCTGGAAAACAGAAAAAATGCTTTTGAAAAAGAAAAGGCCGCCGTTCTGGCAAAAAATGAACAGCTTCGGGCAAATCTGCTTCGGGCAATTTCACATGATCTCAGGACGCCTCTGACTTCTATTGTCGGAAATGCCAGCAATCTGCTCTATAACGGGGAGTCCTTTGACCAGCCGACAAAACTTAGTTTATATCAGGACATTTACGACGATGCCATGTGGCTGATCAACCTGGTGGAAAATCTGCTGTCCGTCACGCGTCTGGAGGAGGGAAGACTGAACCTGCATATATCGGCGGAGCTGGTTGATGAAGTTGTAAAAGAGGCGCTTCGCCATGTAAACCGTTTAAAAACAGAGCATGAAATTACAGTGGAGCATCAGGATGATCTGCTGCTTGCAAAGATGGATGCGAAGCTGATCGTCCAGGTACTTATCAATCTGATTGACAATGCCATTAAATATACACAGAAGGGATCTCATATTTATATCCGAACGATGCGCCGGGAAAAGTGGGCAGTCATATCCGTTGCGGATGACGGGCCCGGTATACCGGATGAAAATAAGGGGCAGATTTTCGAGATGTTCTACAGCGGTGCGAATCAGGTGGCGGACAGCAGGCGGAGTCTGGGACTCGGCCTGTCGCTGTGCAGATCCATTATAAATGCCCACGGCGGATCGCTCGGCGTTTCGGATAATTTTCCGCATGGAGCTGTATTCACATTTACATTACCGATTGAGGAGGTACAATTACATGAATAAACCGTTGATTCTTGTAGTGGAAGATGATAATTCAGTGAAAAACCTTATCACGACAACGCTGAAAGCGCATGAATACAGATATCTGGCAGCGTGCAGCGGCAAAATGGCCATAATGGACGCTTCATCCCATAATCCGGATATTGTCCTTCTGGATTTGGGGCTTCCGGATATGGACGGGGTGGAAGTCATCCGAAAGATTCGATCCTGGTCTAATCTGCCGATTATTGTTATCAGCGCACGCAGTGAGGATACTGACAAAATAGAGGCGCTTGACGCGGGTGCCGATGATTACCTCACCAAGCCCTTTTCCGTTGAAGAACTGCTGGCAAGACTCCGTGTAACGCAGAGACGCCTGCTGATGATGAAAAATGAGCCTGCCGCAGATAATTCTGTCTTTGTCAACGGTGAACTCAGAATAGACTATGCAGCGGGCTGTGCGTTTCTGGGAAAAGAAGAGCTGCATCTTACGCCCATTGAATATAAGCTCCTCTGCCTGCTCTCAAGAAACGCCGGAAAAGTGCTGACGCATACCTATATTACACAGAATATCTGGGGAAGCAGCTGGGAAAATGATGTGGCTTCTCTGCGGGTATTTATGGCAACGCTGCGGAAGAAAATTGAAAATAAAAAGGACTCGCCTCAGTATATCCAGACGCATATTGGCGTAGGATATCGTATGATAAAGGTGGAATAACGCAAAAATGTATTGACACAGTCAGCATGACTGTATACAATCATAATATCCGTAAAGATACAATACTATTTCGGACAGAAAGGGAGATTGCATTGAAAGATTCGGATGGCGGCAAATTGAAACTGTTCCGGGAGACCTATAAAGATCTGGAAGGAACGTATGACATATTTCCCAAGCTCTGTGGATTATCGGGAACAGAATACTGGGCCTTGTCCATGATAGATGAGGGGATTACGACTCAGTATGGGATCTGTGAACACCTGACGCTGAGCAGACAGACTGTGAATTCTGCGTTTCGGCAGCTTCGCAAAAAAGGGCTGATCCGGCTGGAAGCCATGGATGACAATCTGCGTGTAAAGCAGATCTATCTGACTGAGGAAGGAAAGGCATTTGTGGAAAAAGAGCTCAGCCGCATGCACGGGCTGGAAAAGGAAGTATGGCAGATGCTTGAGGAGGAGGAAAAAGACGAGATTATCCGGCTGCTGTGTAAATATAAGACACTGCTCGCGGAAAAGCTGAAAGATTATCAGAAAAATTTAATGTAGTTCATCGGAGGACTTACAGTCGCAACTGTAAGATCGAGGAAGATGTCGAGTGCGCTCGGTTTTGAGGAACCGAATGCACTTTTTTATTTTCGAAAGGAATAAATCCGGCGAGATTCTGAGCCGTGTGACGAACGACCTCGATAAGATCACAGAGACGCTGCAGACAGGTTTCCTGAAGCTGACCGGTATTGTGGAGGAATATTATACAGGAAGAAACATTATCAGAGCATATACGCACGAGGAGGAGAGTATTCAGCAGGTCTTCGAGAGTACGGACAAAAACCGTCTGGCATCACAGAAGGCAGACTTTATGACAAACAGCGTGAACCCTCTGATCCGTCTGATTACCAGACTGGGGCAGGCCGGAATCGCCGTAATCGCGGGAGCGGCCATGCTCAAAGGAACGATGACAGTCGGCATGGTGCAGGCATTTTTCCAGTATGTCAACCAGGCCGGAGAGCCTCTGACACAGGCCTCCTTTATGATCAACACGCTGCAGTCAGCGCTTGCGTCCGCAGAGCGTACGTTTGAACTTCTGGACGAAACAGAGGAAGCGCCGGATACAGCGCTGCCGGCGGTTCTGGAGCGGGCAGAGGGAACCATTACCTTTGACCATGTAAGCTTTGGCTATGATCCTTCCAAGATACTGATGAAGGATATCAGCTTTACGGTAAAGCCGGGGCAGAAGATTGCCGTGGTGGGAAGCACCGGAGCGGGAAAGACAACGCTGATCAACCTGCTGATGAGATTCTACGAAGTCAACGGCGGACAGATTCTGGTGGACGGAATCCCCTCTGTGAATCTGACGCGTGAGGGCCTGAGACAAAATTTCGGAATGGTGCTCCAGGATACCTGGCTGTTCGGCGGAACGATTGCGGACAATATCGTCTACGGAAAACCGGAGGCCACGCGGGAGGAAATTATTGCTGCGGCAAAGGCTGCAAAAGTGGATTACTTTATCCGTACCATGCCGCAGGGATACGACACCATGCTTGACAATGAGGGCTCCAATCTCTCCGTGGGACAGAGGCAGCTTCTGACAATCGCGAGGGTATTCCTGTGCAACCCGCCAATCCTGATCCTCGATGAGGCGACGTCCAGTGTGGACACCCGCACGGAGACCGAGATCAATAAAGCCATGCAGAAACTGATGAAGGGACGAACCAGCTTTGTGATCGCGCACCGTCTGTCTACGATACGCGACGCGGATGCCGTTGCTTTTTTACTAGTTTTTTGAGCTGCGCATAATCATGACAGCGACGTAGACAGCCACCAGCAGTTCAGTCAGCGGCATGGCAAACCAGAGGGCGTTTGCTCCGGCTGCTGCCGGGAGCAGAAAGATCAGGATGCCGCTGATGATCAGGCCGCGGGAGACGGAGACTGTAAATGCGTAAGCCGGTTTCATAATCGCCTGGAAGTAGTAAGTCGAAAAGATGTTGAACGGCAGCAGCAAAAATGACAGTCCGTAACAGCGGATAATCGTCGGCGCGATCTGCAGGACCTCCTGTGTGGGGGTCATGAAGATCCGGATAAACTGATTGGGAATCGTCAGACATAAAGCCACCCAGACAACTCCGAAAAACGCGGTGGTGCCCAGGGCGTAGCGCAGCGTCCGGCGGATCCGGTCTTTATTTCCGGCGCCGAAATTAGAGGAAAAAATCGGCTGTGACGCCTGTCCCACGCTGTAAGCGCAGCACTGTACAAAGGTGCTGACATTGACGATGACGCCGTAGACGGAGAGTGCGTTCGTATCCAGGTACGCCATAATCTGTCGGTTAAATAAAATGGTCAGGATTCCCATGGCGATATCAATAAAAAAGGTAGAAAATCCGGTCACGGTTATCCTTCTGACCTTATCCGGCAGCCTGGTGGGGCGAACGAGCCGCAGGGAATTTTTTCTGGTGAAAAAGTGCGTCAGCATGACCAGAACGGAGATCACAGAGCCGATTGCTGTGGCAAGGCCTGCTCCGAAGGCGCCCATATCGCAGGTGAATACAAAGAAGTAGTCTCCAAAAATATTGAAGATTCCTCCGACCAGAACGCCTGCGGTGGCAAGCGTCGGATTTTTATCATTGCGCAGATAAGCCGCCAGCATCTGGGTAAACAGGAAGCAGGGAATTACGAATTTGATCGGCTGGACGTATTCGCGCGCCAGCGCCAGCGTGGACTCATCCGCGCCGAAAAGCAGCAGCAATTCCCGGTCGAACAGCGCGATCACGATCCACGCAGCCGCGGAGAGAACGGCAGAACCGATGACTGAGACTGTGAAATACTCATTGGACTGCCGCGTCTGCGTATCGCCTTTTCCGCGGATTGTGCTGAACAATACGGAACCGCCGATTCCCATCAGAAGTCCCAGGCTGTAAATAATATTCCAGATGGGCGCTACGACAGCCAGAGCGGCAGTACCTTCCGGTCCGTGATACTGCCCGACCATGGCCATATCCACGGTGGAATAGATCGAAGAGATCAAAGTGCTGCCAAAAGCCGCCGCAAGATACTTAAAATAAAGTTTTTTAATGTTTCCGTTTAAAAAATCCATTTTGCATATCCTCCATGATTGAAATAAAATGTGAAAAAAAGCCGGATAAGATACGGGCGTCTCAGCCCGTGCTCTTATCCGGCTTATCATTTCCTTTGAATGATTTACCCTCCGTGCATGATTATCTTAGGGCTCTTTTGTGTTTTTGTCAAGAGAAAGAAGCAGAAGTCTCAATGACTTTTGTGGAGAATGACAATTTACATACAGAAAAAGCAGGCTTATAATAGACAATGCCGGCAAACAGTTATAATTCTAACAGTTTGAAGTATAAAAATAAATCATACAGGAGAAGAAAATGGACGGAACATATCATTATATGCTGATGTCAAATCATCTGCTGCTGCAGAAGAAGCTGCTGGCAGCGCTGAAAGATACGGGACTTACCATGGGACAGCCCAAAGTTCTGGACTATCTGGGGGAGCATAACGGAGCCAGCCAGAAGGAGATTGCGGCGGGCTGTCATATCGAGGCCGGGTCCCTGACTTCCGTATTAAACAGGATGGAGGAGAACGGTCTTGTACAGCGGAGAACTCTGAACGGAAATCGCCGCAGTTATTTTGTCTTTCTGACAGAAGAGGGGGAGAAGCTTTACAAAGTAGTGCAGGAAGCGTTTACAGATCTGGAAAAAGAAGCCTTTTGCGGAATATCGGAGGAGGAGAGAAAACAGTTTATGAAAACATTCCTGCAGATTTATAAAAATGTGGAAGAGAAGTCTTCCGATTTGATGAAGGGAGCAGATAAAAAATGGAAAAATTAAAACGATAGCTGATATTTCTGGTTGGGCTGTTTATTAATGCGCTGGGCGTCAGCCTGATCACGCTGGCGGATCTTGGTACATCACCGATTTCCTCCATTCCATATGTTCTCAGCCTGAATTTTTCCATGACACTGGGAGAATTTACGATTTTATTCAGCATGCTGCTGATTATACTTCAGCTGTTCATCTTGAGAAAAAATTTTAAGCTGGAGCATTTCCTGCAGATTCCGATTTCCGTGCTGTTCGGTTATTTTATTGATATGACGATGGCGATGATGTACTTTGTTAATCCGCAGACGTATCCCGCAAAGATAGCGGCACTGCTGGCTGGGTGTGTGATCCTCGGCTTCGGTGTTTATCTGGAGGTTGCGGCGAATGTCGCTATGCTGCCGGGAGAATCCTTTGTGCGTGCCGTATCCAGCACCTGGAAGACAGAATTTGGAACAACAAAAGTTGCTTTTGATGTGTCCATGACCGTGATCGCGGCAGGACTTTCGTTCCTTCTTGCCTTCCGGCTGGATGGAGTACGGGAGGGAACTGTGATAGCGGCTCTTCTCGTAGGCATGATCGCCCGGGCGTTCGGCAGAATGGTGAGTGCTATACCGCGCAGCAGAAAAAATGAAAAGGCGGCTGCATAAAAAAATAAGAAGAAAGGATGGAAAAGTCATGAAGTACGATTTTACTACGATTCTGGACAGAAAGGGGCATGACGCCATTGCTGTGGAGCATATTCCGATTCCCGGCGCTGAGATTGCGGAAGGATTTTCGCTAATCCCCATGTGGGTTGCGGATATGAATTTTCCCACACTGCCGACAATTCTGGAGGAGGTCAGGGAGCGCCTGAATCACCCGCATTTCGGATATTTTGAGCTGCCGGACGCGTATTTTGAGAGCATCATTCAGTGGCAGAAAGACAGATTCGGTGTGGAAGGAATACAGAGGGAAGACATTGGATATGAAAATGGCGTACTCGGCTGCGTTGCCAGCGCGCTGCAGGCATTTACCGCGCCGGGAGAGGCGGTGCTGATGCATTCACCCACATATATAGGATTTACAGGCACCATGGAAAGCAACGGAAGAAAAATTGTGCTCAGCGACCTGAAAAGAGACGAAGAGGGCGTCTGGCGGATGGATTATGAGGATATGGAGAAGAAGCTCAGGGAACACCGCATTCACTGTGTGATCTTCTGCTCGCCCCATAACCCGACCGGAAGAGTCTGGGAGAGAGCGGAGCTGGAGCGGGCGATGGAATTGTTCCGGAAGTATGACTGTATTGTGATCTCAGATGAGATCTGGTCAGATATTGTTCTGGACAGAGCAAAGCATATCCCGACGCAGAGCGTTTCTGAGGACGCGAAGAACAGAACGATCGCCGTGTACGCGCCTTCTAAGACGTTTAATCTCGCCGGACTCGTGGGCTCCTATCATGTGATCCGCAATTCCTGGCTGCGCGACCGGCTGGAGAAGGTTTCCGCCATGTCGCATTACAATACCCCAAACGTCTTATCGGTGCATGCGCTGATCGGCGCCTACAAGTCGGAGGGCAGAGAATGGGTGGACGAGCTCTGCCAGGTGCTGGGAGAGAACGCGGCGTACGCCTGTGACTTTATAGAACAGAAGTTTCACGGAGTTTCCCTGGCAAGGCCGCAGGGAACATATATGCTCTACCTTGACTGTGAAGCGTGGTGCCGTGAACACGGAAAGACTCTGGACGAACTGCTGGCAGCAGGCGTACGGGTGGGCGTGATCTGGCAGGATGGCCGGCCTTTCAACCGCCCCTATAGTATCCGGATGAATCTGGCGCTTCCGCATGTAAGAGTAAAGGAAGCCATGGAGCGGCTGGATCGGTATGTGTTTAACGGTTCCCTGTAAGAGGATATCGAAGCTTATGTGGCTGCGTACAGGGAGTATAAAGTGAGTAGCGGCAAAAAGCCGCAGGGTAAGGTACGCCCTGCGGCTTTTTGCTGCTATCTTTTAAGAGGCGAACGCTTGTTTGGAGAGGGCAGATATGGTATGATGGAAATAGTAAAACACGGACCTGTCAATTATTTTAGTGATTTTTTTGAAAAATGGGAGTTTATTAAGCTGTATAAGTATTCAGTTCCTCTTTTTTATGAACTGCCAGAGGGGAAAGATCTTCGCAGCTTGATAATAGACAGCAGCATACCTATATTTATGAGTGATAGTTTTGCATTATCATATGTGATAAACAGTTCCTTAAAAGATGCTGAACCGATATGCATGATTGATGGAGAAAAAATATTTTTGAAATTCGTACTGCAAAAGTCATTTGCCATGCCGGAATCTTTTGAGAGAATTGATTACCGTTATCCGATTGTTATTTATTTTGATGGGAAGAACAAATGCCTGGAAATTCGTTACGACTCTCCAAAATACAGAACCTCCTTCCATAATGAGGAATATGAGGCAATGGTTAACGACTGTATAGAGTGGATGATAAAAGAATTAAAGCTGGTTTTGTTTGAATGCGAACATACAAATATTATAGATGTTGTAAATGATAAACAGAATGAAGCAGTAAAAATGTATAAGCAGATGATGGAATCAAGCTCAGGAGGAGCAGCTGAGCTGACAGCATCTGAAAGTGCGGATTATGTATTGCCGTTTATTGGGGAAATTAGAGAGTTGATTGACGAAAATGAGGAATTATTTTCTCAGGCAGATGAGGTAAAGCAGTTATTGCTGCAATATCTGGAGGATAAGGAGGCTACGGCCAGATATCCGTATATTTATGTAAAATGGGTAAAACCTGTGGAATCTCAGAGTTATGTTGTAAAAGTAATATTTGAATATTTGAATCACAAACATACATCTTTGCAGCATATCACCGGAAGCTGTAAAGATTTGGGAATGGAGAGAATGAATAATGCTATCGAATATTTATGTCAAAGTGGCTCCTTTACTAAAGGACAGAGAATTGAATAGCGATGTGGATTCCATCCTGAATTTTCTTGGAAAATATAAGACAAAAGAATTGCTATATCCCAGTGCGCTGCACAGAAAGCTGAAAATTGACATAAGAGTAATCTATGAAGTGCTTGAGGCATGCGTACAGATTGGAATCGTTGAGCAGTATCTGGAAATTTATTGTCCTGTGTGCTGCCGCTTTACAGGGCAGCGGTTTAAACATATAGAAGATATTCCGGAGGAAGTAAGTTGTCTGAACTGTGGAGAAGAGGTTATGCATCCTTTGAAACATGCAGTTGTAATATACAGGGTATTATAAATGACGAATAATAAGACTTTGCAAAAGTTAGATAAGTTTTTGAATGAAGAAGGACTGAATGCCTTTGAACTGATTCAGTTAATCGGGGAATGCAAATCTTCTTTGCTGAATATGTCTGATGAGAATGCGCAGAGGTTTGATGCAATATATGAAAAGCTTTGCAGCCAAGAGATAGCAAAAGAGGAAAAAGGCGGGCTTCTGGAGGATTTGACGGCAATGCTTTTCTGGACGGGACATGCCAGACTTTTTGAGTGCAGGAGAAATTGCAGAACCAGTACAAATGAGATTGATGTACAGATAAATTGGACTCAGCAGGCGAGACTGGCGGGGACAGTCAGCGCATTTCCGTGTTTTGGAGAATCATTTCTGTGTGAATGTAAAAATTATTCCGGAAAGGTCGATGTGACCTATGTTGGAAAATTTTATTCGCTGCTTAAAGTATCACATATGAAATTGGGAATTCTAATAGCCTGGGAGGGAGTGACTGGAAGAAGTGCATGGACGGACTCTCTGGGGCTGATAAAAAAGATTGCTTTGCGGGATGAGATTTTTATTATACCGCTGGATAAAAAGGACCTGGGAGAGATCAGAAAAAATACGACGAATATTTTTGAATTGATCTATTCGAAATATCAGGCTATGAAATGTGAAATTGATTATTCTCAGTATGTTTCCAGGCATGAGAATGAGGAGGAATTTTCTGCCAATATTTCATAATGCCAGAAAGAGAATTGCGCATATCCGGCGCATGCCGGATATGCGTTCGCTACGGAAGATACATCTGGCGAAACAGAGACGGTGAGATGCCGTAATGCTTTTTGAATGCCTTGGAATAGGCAAACGCGTCTGAAAAGCGGCAGATCAGGGCAATTTCATTCAGACTTTTCCGGGTATCGAGAAGCAGCGTTTTCGAGTAATTCATCCTTGCGTTCAGCTGGTAGGCGGCAGGGGAATCGTGATAGTAAATTTTAAATTTTTTTCGGAAATTTTCATAGCCCATATTCAGCAGAGCCGCCGCTTCGTGCGGCGACAGGAAATCCGGAGGCGTGCAGAGCAGTTCTTCAGCCTTCTGCATGGCGCGCTGCAGCCCCGGATTCATCTGTCTGTGCAGGGAATACTGATACAGCTCCATCGCGAATTCCTGAAGCTGCAGATAAACAAAGGGCTGTCTGTCATTGGAGGAATTCTTCATACTCTCCAGCAGATAGGTGCATTTTTCAAAAAGGATGGGAGACAGCCCCGGATGGATGACGGGTTCTGCGGAAAGAAGGTTCAGACCGGTCAGATGCTGATACGTTTCCGCTCCGAAGCATATAAAGAATTCCAGCCAGTTTCCGGTGGGATGAACGATCGTCGAATGGGAGCGGTCGGGAAGGCGCTGCACATAGTCTCCGGCAGTCAGAGGGATCTTTTTTCCGGTCTCATCCTGATAGAGTCCCTGTCCGCTCAGCAGATAGAAGGCCCCGTAGTGATCAAAGCAGAGAGACTGGCTGTAAGAGGCGTCCGGTTTAAACAGAAAGCCGCAGCCGATGGTTCCGTTTCTCGGATTATCTGAAAGATTTCCGTAGACGCTGTCGTTTTTAAAGTAGTTCTGTGGAATGTTCATAAGTAAAATCTCCTGTACCAAATTTGACATGTATATGCCAGTTCCGTCATTCTTTTTTTCGATTTTATAAGATATACTGAGAATGTGTCAAGAGACAACGGAATACGATACGGCAAAATAATTATGTTCAGATAAGCGAGGAGAAGACAGATGACAAAAAGAGAAAATTTGATGGCGCTGCTCAGAAGAGAACCGTATGAAGAAGTGCCTGTGGAGTTCAGCCTGTGTCCGGATCTGGTAAAAACTTTTCAGGAGAAGACAGGCGGACAGACGAGTTACGCGGAATATTTCGGTATGCCGTGGCGCGGCGTGGAAGATATCCGGCTGTCCTATGATCCGGAAGTGTACAGAAAGTTTTATCCGGGCGGACTCAAAGAGGGCGCGTCGATCGATATCTGGGGAGTTGCCCATGAACCCGGAAGTGAGGCCGCCAAACATATGACCTATATGCGGAATCCCATGAAAGACATGGAAGAACTGGAAGAAATACAGGCGTACCCCTTTCCGGACTTTTCAAAGGGAGACGCGTCGCACCAGAAGGGCCAGGTGGAGGATATTCACAGCCGCGGACTCGCGGCGATGGGAAGCATGCAGATGACGATCTGGGAGACTGCCTGGTATATCCGGGGAATGGAGAACCTTATGGTGGATATGTCCTGTGAACCGGAAATCGCGTCCTGGATCTTTGATAAGGTAACGGAGCAGGCGGTCATACGGGCGAGATCATATGCCCGCGCCGGGGTCGACATTATCTATCTGGGGGACGATATCGGAATGCAGAACGGTCCGATGATGAGCCCGGCAATGTACCGGGAGTGGATTAAGCCCCGCCTGAGGAAAGTCGTCGACGCAATCCGGGAGATCGATCCTGGAATTATCATTTTCTACCACAGCTGCGGTACGGTTACGGATTTTATTCCGGATTTGATTGAATGCGGGATCGATGTGCTGAATCCGATCCAGAGCGAGTGTATGGATTTTCAGGAGATTTATGAAAAATACGGCGGCAAGATTTCCTTCCACGGCACGATTGGAACACAGACAACCATGCCGTTTGCAACGCCGGAAGGCGTAAAGGAACAGGTGTGGAAAAACCTGGATATTGCCAGGGAGCACGGCGGCCTGTTTGTAGCGCCGACACACCTACTGGAGCCGGAGGTTCCGTGGGAAAATATCGAGGCTTACGTGGCTGCGTGCAGAGAGTATAAAGTGAGATAAAGGTTAAAAGATAACACCAAAATACCGCAGGGAAAGAGACGCCCTGCGGTGTTTTGGTGTTATTGCACAACTTTATCTATTGATTATCTTGAAAAGGTGAACTACAATAGAAGAGATTAATTACTCTAAAGGAGGGGGAATATGAATTCTAACACAACAAAAGAAGAGAAAGCCTCATCCAGTGTAGAAAATGTCTATAAGCTGGACGGCAGGGTCCCTCTGAAAAAAGCAATTCCATTCGGACTGCAGCATGTGCTGGCGATGTTCGTCTCAAATCTCGCGCCGGTGCTGATCGTATGCGGCGCGGCGGTTGTCCGAAACACAGGGGAGCCTCTGACTTCGGCGGAGATCACGCGGCTTTTGCAGAACGCGATGTTTGCGGCAGGTCTTGGGACATGCATGCAGCTTTATCCGGTCTGGAAGATCGGCTCGAGGCTGCCGATTGTCATGGGTGTGAGTTTTACCTTTCTGGGAAGCCTTCTGATTATCTGTACCAATCCCGACCTGGGATATGAAGGGATGGTCGGAGCCGTAATCCTGGGCGGTATTTTTGAAGGACTCGTTGGTTTGAGCGCGAGGTACTGGAAGCGTTTTCTGACGCCGGTGGTCTCCGCGTGCGTGGTTATAGCGATCGGCCTTTCGCTGCTGTCCGTGGGAATGGATTCCTGGGGCGGCGGAAGCGGCGCGGAGGATTTCGGTTCCTGGTATCATCTTCTGACAGGAGCGTTCACACTGGTGGTCTGCCTCGTCTCCAGGTATCTGCTGAAGGGGGTATATAAGAACCTGAATATTCTCGTGGGCCTGATATTCGGATATGTGCTGTCCGTGATCTTTACAGTGGCAGGCATCGCTCCCCTGGTAGATTTTTCCGGTATTTCCAAAACGATCAGCGAGGTGGGATTCTTCAGCCTGCCGAAGCTTGTATTCTTTACAGGGCATATGCCGGTCTTTGACTTGGGCGCGTTCTTTACCATTGCAATTGTATTTTTGGTGTCGGCGGCTGAGACCACGGGCGCCACAACGGCAGTCTGCACAGGAGCTCTGGGCAGAGACATCAAAATGGAGGAACTGCAGGGTTCCCTTGCTGTTGACGGATTTTCCAGCGCGATCTCGGGCTGCTTCGGCTGTCCGCCGCTGACTTCGTTCAGTCAGAATGTGGGCCGGGTGACTATGACAAAAGTCATCAACCGCTTTACAATTTTTATAGGAGCTCTGATCCTGATACTGGCATCGCTGTTCCCGCCGCTCGGAGCGTTTTTCCAGTCACTTCCGCAGGCAGTGCTGGGAGGCTGTACCGTCATGATGTTCGGCTCGATCATGTATGAGGGAATCAAGATGCTGAAAGAATGCGAGTTCAATGACCGCACGATGATTATTGTCTCTCTGGCGTTCTGCATTGGCGTGGGACTGACGCAGACTTCCGGAAACTTCTTCGCGGCTTTCCCGAAGGCAGTGGGAGATATCTTTAATGGAAACGCGGTTGCAGGCGTGTTCGTGGTATCTCTGCTTTTAAGCCTGTTTCTTCCGGGAGACAAAAAAGAGAGACAGCAGGGAGGAGAGTAACCGGCGGTTTATATTTTGAAAGGCAAAGCGAGATTGGTAAAAATGACTGCGTGCTCTGAGAGGAGGAAATAAGGAGCGATATGAAACAGGAAGATGTACGGGAGAAAAGTGACAATGCTGCTGTTCATGCCGCGGACGGTGAAGAACTGTCCGGTACGGTTCAGCTCCAGACGCTGCTGCAGCATATAGACGGCGGGGTCTGCATTTTTGAGGTGGGAAGAGAGATCCGCCTTGTATATGCCAGCGCGGGACTTTACCAGATGCTCGGATTAAAGCCGGAAGAGCTTCCCCTGCCGTGTCTGATAAAGGAACTGGGGATTCATCCGGACTATGAGGTGTCATATGAACAGATGCTGCGAAAGGCTGTTCAGCAGCCGGAAGGCATTCGTCAGGTGCAGCGTATTTTGCACAGACAGCGCGGCTGGATCTGGAGGCAGGCGAGAGCAGAACGCCTGCTTTCTTCAGATTCTGAAAGCCCGCTGATGCTGGAGCTATCCACGGACGTGTCTGAGTTTATGGAGATGGAGAGGGAACTCCGCGAGAGCAATGAACGGCTTCGGGCAGCCTTCGGGCAGACGCCGCATATTCTGTGGGAGGTAGATCTGGAGAGCAGAACCTTTGACATTTATAATGTCAATAAGATGGCGTATGATGCGGAGAAGAGGATGGAGAATTATCCGGAAGCGCTTCTGGAGAACGGGATCGTTCATCCGGATTCGGCGGAGGATTTCCGCAGGTTCGCAATGGAGATTCTGAACGGAAATTCCGCGGGAAGCGGAAACTTTATCATCCGTGATACTGAAAACGGCTGCTACGAATGGGCATATCTGTCGTATCACATGAGCTATGATGAGAGCGGGAAGCCGTCCAGAGCGATTGGAGTGCAGGATAAGCTGCCGGGCATTTCCGGAATGAACCCGATCACCTTCGCAAGGCGCGCTCTCCCGGAAGTGTTAAGACACCATATCCTGGCGCGGTTTCAGGTAAACCTGACGGCAGATTCACTGGAATATCTCTGGATTGACGGCGCCGACAGGACGGCAAGGACATGGGGAAAGCCGTATTCAGACATTCTGGAGCGTGGAAGGGACCGGCTTTTTGTACGGGGAGGGGAAAACGGATTTTACAGGCTGTTCCGCCGCAGGAATCTTCTTAAAATGTACGATGAGGGGAAAAGATGGTTCTCTGTGGAATATCGGAGGGTTTCCGCAGACGGGACGATTCGCTGGATGGAAGGGCTGGCGAACCTGCAGTACGGCGGGAAGGAAAAGAGCATCTATATGTTCGGGTGCTTTGTAGACTGCCAGAAAAGAAAAGAGTGGGAATTGCTTCTGCCGGAGGAATATTCACGTGAAAGGAAGAACCGCCTCTATAAGCTTCCCGCCATGACAGAGCTCTGCGGGCTGCTGCTCCAACAAAAGGATAATTCGGTGTGCGCCATGGCGTGTATTGAGATTTTCGGTACAGACAGCCTGAAAGGGAATGGGGACCCACCGGGAGAAATTTTTACAGCGCTTACCTACTGTCTGGGACCGGACTGCATCGCATGCCAGTACAGGGAGAACACGATTCTCGTATTCTTCCCCGGAGTCCATTCGAAATTCGGTGTGAAGCGCAGGATCGAGGACGCGTTCGGATATGTGCGGATGGCGATGTATGACATGCCGGGACTGGACGCAGTCCGTTTCATATCCGGCACCACAGTGGAAGAGACGGACGGCGCGGATATGGAAAACATGTGCATGAAATGTAACTATCTGTGCGCAGTGTGGAAAAACGCGGCGATGGATACCGTAGTTTTTCCGAATGAGGATGAATGGGACTGGCTCAATATAGGAGTAAAGAGCCGGGACGCAAGGCTGGAGGAAGAGCATACGGAACCTGTGCTCTCAAAAGCCACCAAAGACGCGGTGCTGGAATGCGTGAGCGCAATGCTGATGTCCGATTCTCTGGAGGTGTCTGTCAGAAATGCCCTGCGCTGTCTCGGAGAGTATTATCAGGCAAACAGGACTTATATTCTTGCGCTGTCCAACGACAGACGGGAAGTGACTATGATCA
Source organism: uncultured Lachnospiraceae bacterium (assembly GCA_930989745.1). Lineage (GTDB taxonomy): Bacteria > Bacillota > Clostridia > Lachnospirales > Lachnospiraceae > Egerieimonas_A > Egerieimonas_A faecigallinarum. The sequence goes on from CAKNMY010000018.1 coordinate 21,413, forward strand.
ATGAATGGGTCAAAACAGGAAAAAACAGTATCCGCCAGATCATGTCCGGAGTACCGATTCAGAAGGTGCCGCTTTTGTCGCGCTGTATGAAGGAGGGCAAAGCGCTCTTTATGAAGAGCACTGTCAATACGCTGTCCAGGCACAACGGGCAGGAGTCCTGCTGGCGTTTCAGCGCAGTTCCGCTGAAACATGAGAACAGGATCACAGGATTCCTGTGTGTGGAAAACAGCCGGGAGCATACCGTGGAGTCAGCTCTGATCTATGCTCTGATTCCGTATCTGTTCAACGAATACAGGCGTTTCCGCCACGGGTCGGGGACGAGAGAAGAGCATGCGGGAAATATTTTGAACCGTATTCCGAACCTGCGCGCCTATACGGATGTTGTTTACTCCATGAATTCAGACGTCTACACTTCCATGGGAGCGGTGGCGCTGGATATACCGAATTATTCTGCGCTGAACGGCCAGTATGGCTTTGAATACGGCAGGGAACTGCTGGAGTATATCGCGGAGACTTTAAACAGGCTGTTCGGGAAAGGTTTTGTTTTCAGAACCTGGGACGCAGAGTTTGCAGTCCTGATCCCCAATACGATTCTGGAAGTATTTAACGGGCGCAGCAACCGTCTGCGGACTATGATTCAGAGACGTTATCCCCATCAGGTACGGATCGGATATACCTGGTCTGACGGCATCTTCAGCGCCGGAAAGCTTGTCAGGGAAGCAAAAGCGATTATGCGCTGTGAGGAGGTGCGGGAGGCGGCGCCCGGGAAATCGGGCCTTCTGGAGCAGAGCTGGCCGTATGAAAAGAGCGCTGTTTCCAGCAAGAGCTTTCTGCTTTACCTGCAGCCCAAGATGGATATGAGGGACGGCAGTCTCATGGGCGCAGAGGCGCTGGTGCGGGGAATTGACGAGAATGGAAAGGTTATTCCGCCCGCGCAGTTTATTGAACGGCTGGAGGAAAACGGAGGAATCCGCGATCTTGACTATTTTATGCTGGAGAGCGTTCTGTATCAGCTGTCCCAGTGGAAGAGGCAGGGGATGGAGGGCGTGAATATATCGGTCAATATTTCGCGGCATACCCTGTTCAGCCCAACAGTGCTTGCGTCAGTGCTTGCGATTTTCAGCCACTATCCGGAGATAGATCCCAGACAGATAAAACTTGAAATTACGGAGACGGCAGGCGATATGGAGACTGCGATTATGACAGAGGTTGTGGAGTCGTTTCGAGAATTTGACATCGGATTTGAACTGGATGATTTCGGGTCCCGGTATGCGAATGTATCTGTTTTCAGCAATATAAAATTTAACACTATCAAGCTGGACCGGAGCCTGATCAAGGATCTGCCGGGAAATGAGATCAGCAGAATACTTGTCAAAAACATAGCGGAAATCTGCCGGACATTCGGAATGAAATGTGTGGCGGAGGGAGTGGAGACTCAGATACAGAAGGAGATACTCCTGGAAGCGGGATGCGTGTACGGGCAGGGATATTATTTTGACCGTCCGATGCCGGCATGGAAATTTGAGGAGAAGTATCTGAAAGATATGATATAAATAAATATAAAGAGAAAGGAGGCCTGAGTTATGGCCGAAAAGAATACGTTCAGCAATTCCCCCTTTATTATAGGGATCGGAGCGTCAGCGGGAGGACTGGAGGCACTGCAGCAGTTTTTCCAGCACATGCCTGGAAACAGCGGCCTGAGCTTTGCTGTGATTCAGCATCTCTCGCCGGATTATAAGAGCCTGATGGCGGATATCCTGGGAAAATACACAGAGATGAAGGTAATGCAGGCGGAGAATGGGACGCCGGCAGAACCCAATACGGTGTATCTGATTCCGCCGAAGAAGCATATGACGATTGAGGACGGCAGGCTGTTTCTGACAGAATACATACATGGAACGCTGAATCATCCAATTGACATTTTTTTCAGCTCCCTTGCAGCGGAGAAAAAGGAGAAGGCGATTGCGGTCGTGCTGTCGGGAACCGGAACAGACGGGACCAATGGGATTAAAGCTGTGAAGGAGAATGGAGGCCTTGTGATCGCGCAGCGCCCGGAGACCGCGAAATTTGACGGGATGCCCAAAAGCGTGATCAATACCGGGCTTGCTGACTTTGTGCTGTCTCCGGATGAAATTGTGGATGAGATTCTGAACTTTATCCAGTATCCGACGCTGATCAAGAATCGTGAGAAGGAGGAAATTATCACGGATGAAGAGAAATTCACTCAGATTTATGCGATTCTGAAGAAAGTCAGCGGAATTGATTTTACAAATTATAAGAGAACAACGGTATTTCGGAGAATCGAACGCCGTATGGTGGTAACGCACAGCCCCAGTTTAGCAACGTATGTGACTTTGCTGGGGAATGATGAGGAAGAGTGCAGTATTCTGGTGAAGGAGATCCTGATCGGAGTGACCAATTTTTTCCGGGATCCGGCATATTTTGAAAAGCTCAAAAGTACGGTTGTCCGAAGCATCGTGGAACGGGCGGAGGAAAAGGAGCCCATCCGTGTCTGGAGCGCCGGATGTTCCACTGGTGAAGAGGCATATTCGCTCGCCATACTGTTCAGGGAAGTGATGGAAGAGCAGAACATTCAGCGGGATGTGAAGATTTTTGCGACAGATGTTGACGCCAAGGCGATTGAACAGGCTGGAAAGGGTATTTTTTCCGAGAGCATTGTGGACGATGTATCGCAGGAGCGGCTGTCAAAGTATTTCAGCAAGAAGAATGATCAGTATCATATCTCAAAGGAAATCCGCAGACTGATCATTTTCGCGCCTCACAATATGCTCTCAGATCCACCGTTCGGCAAGCTTGACCTGATCAGCTGCAGGAACGTAATGATATATTTTCAGCCTGTTCTGCAGAGAACTCTCTTTGCGGTCTTTCATTCCGCGCTGAAAAGCGGCGGCTATCTGTTCCTCGGCAAGAGCGAGACCGCGGGTGAGTACAGCAATGTCTTCCGGAGCGTCTGCAGCGCAGAAAAAATATACATACATAAGGGAGAGGGAAAAGTGGATGAGTTCGTGCCGCAGGCCTTCAGCATTCCGAATATCCATACGGTGTCTCCGCGGACCAGCAATGTGATTGACAGAGAGAACGCGGGATACAATATGGAAAGTACTTATCTTCAGTTTATGGAGGAGTTTCTCCCGGCGTCGGTTGTGATCAACGAGGCGAATCAGGTGATTCATTTCTTTGGAAATTATCATGATTACATTTCGATTGCGCCGGGAAAGGCTACGTTTAATCTGTTCAGTATGATTCACCGGGATTTGAGCCTTGCGGCATCCACGGCGCTGAACCGCTGCCGCTGTGAGCATACGCCTGTGACCTATACGGGAATTGCGGTGGACTGCGCTTCCGGCAGAAAGAATGTGAGCCTGACAGTCAGTCCCATTCCGGAGAACGACAGAGCAGAGAGCGGACTGGTGGCGATGATTTTCATGGAAAATGCCAGCGCGGAGATCGAAGGGGTCACGGAAAAATACGATGTGGATACGACAGCGGCAAGAAGGATCGCAGATCTGGAGCAGGAACTTCATGAATCCCAGAATGATCTGAAATCCACGATTGGAGAGCTGGAGACGGTAAACGAGGAGCTGCAGGCGGCGAACGAGGAACTGCTGACAGCCAATGAGGAGCTTCAGAGTTCAAATGAGGAACTGCAGTCTGTCAATGAAGAACTGTACACCGTAAATACAGAGTATCAGCAGAAACTGGACGAGCTGACCATACTCACCAACGATCTCTCGAACTTCCTGTCCTCCACCATGATCGGCATCCTTTTCGTGGACAGCAAGCTGAATATCCGTAAGTTCACGGAATATGTGGGCCGGGAGTTTCAGCTCATGGATCACGATGTGGGCAGATCGTTTCAGATTTTCGCTCACAGCTTTCCGGAGGAGGACATTGTAGGGGACGCGAAAGCCGTTCTGAAGAATCTGGTTCCGATAGACCGGGAGGTAACGGCGATGAACGGCCGGTATTATACGCTTCGCATCGCTCCCTACCGCACGACGGAGAATAATATCCGGGGACTGGTCATTACGATCATAGATAGCCTGGGTGAGAAAGAGTAAGAGTTACCCCCCCCTTGTGATTTTGTGGAAAAGAAAGAGTTTTCCTCTTGTGGTTTTGCGGAAAACCTATTATAATAGACGTGAATTTCCATAAAAGCACAAGGGGGTATTTATGTATTCATTATTGCTTGTGATTATTTACGTGGCATTCATCAGCCTCGGACTTCCGGATTCACTTCTCGGATCCGCGTGGCCGGTGATGCACGGGGAGCTTAATGTTCCGGTCTCTTACGCGGGAGCGGTCACGATGATCATCGCGGGAGGGACGATTGTGTCGAGTCTGTGCTCTGACCGGCTGACAAGGAAACTGGGCGCAGGGCTTGTGACTGCAGTCAGCGTGCTCATGACAGCAGTGGCGCTGTTCGGATTTTCCGTATCCGGTGAGTTCTGGATGCTGTGCCTCTGGGCAATTCCCTACGGCCTGGGCGCGGGAGCAGTGGATGCCGCGCTGAATAACTATGTGGCGCTTCATTACGCGTCCCGCCATATGAGCTGGCTGCACTGCTTCTGGGGCATCGGCGCTTCCATCAGCCCGTACATTATGAGCTTTGCTCTGACCGGCGGGCACGGATGGAGCAGCGGCTACCGCTACGTGTCTCTGATCCAGATTGTGCTTTCCGCCTGTCTGTTTGTGAGCCTTCCTCTCTGGGGAATGCATCAGGCGCAGAAAGCGGAAGAACAAGTGGAGGCAAAAGCGCTTACGTTCGGCCAGATGATGAAAATACCCGGCGTTGCCGCAGTTCTGATTCTGTTCTTCGGCTACTGCGCGCTCGAGCAGACGACCGGTCTGTGGGCGAGCAGTTATCTGGCGGATCACCGCGAGGTGAGCGCGGAGACAGCGGCACAGTTCGCGTCACTGTTTTTCCTGGGAATCACGTTCGGGCGATTCCTCTGCGGGTTTGTGGCAGACCGCCTGGGAGACAGGACGCTGATCCGCGCCGGAATACTCACAGCCGCGGCTGGAATCGTACTGGTCCTGCTGCCTGTGCAGGCGGATTTCCCCGCGCTGGCAGGACTCATCATCATAGGCTTTGGCTGCGCGCCGATCTATCCGTCGATCATTCACGCCACGCCGTTCAATTTTGGAAAAGAGAATTCGCAGGCGATTATCGGCGTGCAGATGGCGAGCGCGTATGTGGGCACGACGTTTATGCCGCCGCTTTTCGGCGTCGTGGCATCACATCTTGGGATCTGGCTGTATCCCGCATATCTGATGGTGTTTGCGCTGCTGATGCTGATTCTCTCAGAATCGCTCAACCGCACGATTGACAGGGAAAGAAAAAGGAGGAAAATATCATGATTCAGAGATTTCTATATGGAAGCATGATCGAGACAGAGGCAGTTCTCGATAAGCCAAAAGCCGAGCAGGGAGACCTGCCGCGCTTTTGTGTCGATGAAGCGCGCAGAGAATTCACCTATATAATGGAAGAAAAAGAGCGCATCTACGGGCTTGGTGAAAATGTCCGGGGCATGAATAAGAGGGGCTGGATTTATGAGAGCCGCTGCTCGGATGATCCGGAGCATCTGGAGGACAAGACGGCGCTGTACGGAGCCCACAATTTTCTTCTGGCAGATGGAAAGGAGCCGTTTGGAATCTTCATCGACTATCCGGGTGTGCTGACGTTTGACGTGGGTTACACACGCAGAAATGAACTGCGGATTACTGCTGCAGACTGGAATCTCGAAGTGTATTTTATCACGGGCGAGAACTGCCGTGACATTGTCCGCCAGTTCCGCGGTCTGATCGGCAGAAGCTATATTCCGCCGCTGTGGGCGTTCGGTTACGGCCAGAGCCGCTGGAGCTATATGAATGAGGATGAGGTGCGGGAAGTCGTGCGCCGTCACAGAGAACTCGGCATTCCGCTCGACAGTGTCTACCTTGACATCGACTATATGGAGCGGTATAAGGACTTTACTGTAAATGAAGAGAGTTTCCCCGACTTTGCGGCGTTCAATCAGGAGATGAGAGAAGCTGGCATTCATCTGGTGCCGATCATTGATGCGGGCGTGAAGCAGGAGGACGGCTATCCGGTCTATGAGGAGGGCATTGAGAAGGGATATTTCTGCAAAAAAGCAGATGGAAGTCCCTTCGTCGCTGCCGTATGGCCTGGAAAAGCGCTCTTTCCCGATATGCTGAACAGTGAGGCGCGCGAGTGGTTCGGAAATTGGTATCAGTTCCTGCTGGATCAGGGCGTGGAAGGTTTTTGGAATGATATGAACGAACCGGCGATTTTCTACACGGAGGACCGGCTGAAGGATGCACAGGATAAGCTAGATGCCTATAAAGGAAAAAATATGGATCTGAATGAGTTTTTCGCGTTCAAGGACCTGGTCTTCGGACTCCAGAACAATGTGGAGGATTATAAAGAATTTTATCACGATATGGACGGCGTAAAAGTACGCCATGACAGAGTTCACAATCTGTTCGGGTACGGTATGACCCGCGCGGCAGGCGAGGCGTTTGACCGGCTCGTGCCTGAGAAGAGAATTCTGATGTTTTCCCGGGCTTCCTATATCGGTATGCACCGCTACGGCGGAATCTGGCAGGGCGACAATAAGTCCTGGTGGTCGCATCTGCTGCTGAATCTGAAAATGATGCCGTCGCTGAATATGTGCGGCTTCCTGTACACAGGCGCAGATCTGGGCGGCTTTGGAGGAAATGTCACGGAAGATCTGATGCTTCGCTGGCTCGCGCTGGGAATTTTCACGCCTTTAATGCGAAATCACTCGGCGATCGGAACGAGGCGGCAGGAAGTATACCAGTTTGAGGAGATCGATGCCTTCCGTCATCTGATCGGGCTGCGCTACCGCCTGATTCCGTATCTCTACAGCGAATTTATGAAAGCGGCGCTTTCCGGAGACATGATGTTCCGCCCGCTCGCGTTTGACTATCCGGGCGATGAGCGCGCGGCAGAGGTGGAGGACCAGCTTCTCCTTGGAAACGAGCTGATGCTCGCGCCGGTGTACGAACAGAACGCTTCCGGACGGTACGTCTATCTGCCGGAAACAATGAAGCAGCTCCGGTTCCGTATGGACGGTACGATCGAGGAGACTGTGCTCGAAGCCGGCAGCCATTATGTGGAAATTCCGCTGAGCGATGTGGTCATTTACCTGCGGCCGAACTGCATGCTGGTGCTGGCGGATGAGGCGAAGTGTGTGGAGGAGATTGACTTTGAAAATCTGAAGACGATCTGCTGCGCGTCGGGAGCTGAGGAGATTAGATATACTTATTATAGAGATAACGGGTATGAGAAGGATTACGAAAATCCGGAACATATGAAGGAAATAAGGGTAAAGACTAAAAAATAAAATGGAATCCTGATTTACCAGTGCAGGCACTGCCTCCTGGAAATCAGGATTTTTTATTTGAAATGCAGTGGGAATTTTACAAAAAGCAGGAAAAAAAACGGCCGACAATTTACATTCTGGTAAAACTCAAAAAAAGTATTCAGAAATGGCTGTTTGCTTTAAGGGGAAATATCAGATAAATTTTGTCGAAATATATATAAGACATACGAAAGGTAAGGGCGAATTTGTAAAAACATATAAAAAAACAGTATTTCTGAAGGTTTACCGAAAATTAACAGAAAGAGAAAAGCGGAGTTTACACAGACCAGCTATAATAGTGCCTGAAATCGAAAGAAACAAAATTGCAGCGGAAAATAAACCGCTGGAGTATTGGAGGAAAAGCAAATGTCAGATTTGTTTCTGAAAAACGTATGTAAATCATACGAGAAAAAGCAGGACAAAGCGCAGTATGCAGTAAAAGATTTTACGCTGAAGATTGAGGATGGCGAGTTTGTCATATTCGTAGGTCCCTCAGGATGCGGAAAATCTACAACACTCAGAATGATAGCGGGTCTTGAGGATATTACGGGAGGAGAACTGTGGATTGACGGAAAACTCTGTAATTACGTGGAACCGGGAGAGAGAGACCTATCCATGGTATTTCAGAATTACGCACTTTATCCGAATATGAATGTTTATGACAACATGGCGTTCTCCCTGTCTGTAAGAAAAGTGCCGAAAAAGGAAATTGATAAAAAAGTACATGAAACTGCTGAGATTCTGGGACTGGAATCACTGCTGAAACGAAGGCCGGGCGAGCTGTCCGGCGGACAAAAGCAGCGCGTAGCGATAGGAAGCGCGATTATGAGAAGTCCTAAGGCTTTCCTGATGGATGAGCCCCTGTCCAATCTTGACGCGAAGCTCAGATCCCAGATGCGTGTGGAGCTGGCAAAGCTGCATGAGAGTCTGGGTACCACAATGATTTATGTTACGCATGACCAGACCGAGGCTATGACACTGGGGACAAAAATTGTGGTTATGAAAGACGGAATTATTCAGCAGGCGGACAGCCCCAAAGAAGTCTATGACAATCCGGCAAATATGTTCGTTGCAGGATTTATCGGATCACCGTCCATGAATTTCTTTAATGGAAGAATCCGTACTTACGCAGGGATGCCAGTGTTTGAAACAGTAACCGGAGAAAGGCTGGAAATTCCGGGAAGCAGAGGAAAAGTTTTGGAGGAAAAGTACCGCAATAAGTGGGTAATTCTTGGAATTCGTCCGGAACATTTTCTGACAAAGACTGACGGAAGCGGCAGCTGTTTAACAGGCGAGATTACCGCCAGAGAGATGCTGGGAGCTGAATCTATTGTATATCTGAAAACTGCAGCCGAGGAGGCAGCGGCAAGAGTGCCGGTTGAGACTCCGGGGAAACCGGGAGATAAGCTGACGCTCAGCGCAGATATGGAACGAGCGCATTTCTTTGACGGACATACGAATGAAAATATCTTTTATCAGGGGGGCAGACAATGAATCGGTTTATAGAAAAATTGAAGCAGGGAAACGCATATCTGTATCTGATCCCTTGCTTTCTTATCTTTGGAGTATTCTTATTTTATCCGTTTGTGAAAACAATTTATCTTAGTTTTTATAAAACGGATAAGCTCGGACAGGCCAAACTGTTTGTGGGTGCTGAGAATTATACAGATCTGTTTACATCGGAAGCCTTTTACAACAGTCTTTTCGTAACGCTGATTTTTGTTGTAATCGTAGTTGTAGGCAGTATGCTGATTGGATTAATTGCCGCCGTACTTTGCAGTAAAGCATTTCCGGGAATCCGATTTTTCAGCACATCGTATGCTCTGCCTATGGCAATCGCATCCAGCGGAGCAGCGATGATCTTCAAAATTATCTTAAATCCTACAATCGGTATTTTAAATAAACTGACAGGACTGGATATTAACTGGATTAATGATCCGAAATACGCGCTGATCTGTGTAGCAGTTCTGACGGCATGGCTGAACAGCGGAATAAACTTTCTGTATTTCTCGGCGGGATTGGGAAATATTGATGATACAATTTATGAACGTGCTTCCGTCGATGGGGCGAGTGCAGTACAGAAGTTTTTCCGTCTGACGCTTCCAGGACTGAGTCCGATTATGTTTTACACACTGGTAGTTAATATTATTCAGGCATTTCAGTCTTTTGGACAGGTGAAAATCCTGACACAGGGCGGACCGGGCGAGTCCACGAATCTGATCGTATATTCTATCTACAGAGACGCATTCTTTAACTATAAATTCGGAAGCGCAGCGGCACAGTCTGTAGTGTTGTTCATAATTATTATGCTTCTGACTCTGGTAATGTTCCGAGTAGAGAAGAAAGGAGTAAAATACTGATGGCGGAGATAAACGAAACAATTACGATGGAAAATTGGCAGTACAATGAGCAGGAAATAAAGCGGCTGCACATTGCAATGAATGCGAGGGCACTGAGGAAAAGAAGAATACGGAAAACGGTTCTGATCACATTGAATATTGTGATGGCAGTATTTATTCTGTTTCCGCTTCTGTATACGGTGAGCGTATCTCTGATGCCGTCGGATCAGCTCTTTACAATGGATATGAACCTGCTGCCGAAGAGCCCGACGCTGGATAACTACGCAAGGGCACTTACGCAAGTTCCGCTGGTGCGGTTCATTCTGAACTCTTTTCTGGTAGCAGGATGTATTACACTGGGACAGATTGTCACATGTTCTCTGGCAGCGTTTGCTTTCTCGTTTCTGGAGTTCAGGGGAAAAAATGTACTGTTTATGCTGGTAATGGCGACCATGATGGTTCCCGGAGAGGCAACGATTATTTCCAATTATCTGACTGTGAGCAGCATGGGACTTCTGGATACGTATCCGGTACTGATCCTTCCGTCTCTGACATCCGCTATGGGAATTTTCCTGTTCCGCCAGTTCTACATGACTTTTCCAAAGTCGCTGTATGAGTCGGCGAAGCTGGACGGGTGTGGAAATTTAAAGTTTATTGTAAAGATTCTGATTCCTCTGACAAAGTCAGCAATCGGCGCTATGGCGGTATATACTTTCATCAACGCATGGAATATGTACATGTGGCCGCTGCTTGTAACCGGATCTGAGGAAATGCGTACAGTTCAGATCGGTATCAGTATGTTAAACAGTGTGGATGCACAGTCTATTACACTTATGATGGCTGGTGTTGTGGCAATCATCATTCCTTCGATGGTCATTTTCATTGTTGGACAAAAGCAGTTAATCCGTGGAATGTTTTCAGGAGCAGTCAAGGGCTGACCTGATGCAGAAATATATATCAACACATAGAACAAAACAGGAGAAAAACAGTTATGAAAAGAAAAGTATTAGCGGCAATGTTGGCAGCGGCGCTGGCTGCCGGAGCACTTTCAGGATGCGGGAATAAGGCCAACGCGGCAAAAACCGATGACACACAGGCGCAGGATACAGCGGATGCTGCAGATAGCGTGATTACAGAGAACTTTGCCAATGTGGATACAAACGGAACAACAGTTACCTTCTGGCACTCCATGGGAGGCGTAAACGGTGAGGCGATGGACTATCTGGTTAATAAATTTAATGACGAAAACACAGATGGGATCACCGTAGAGGCAGTTTATCAGGGAGAGTACGATGATACAATCAATAAGCTTAAAAGTGCGCAGATTGGAAATATGGGAGCTGACCTTGTACAGATTTATGACCTGGGTACACGCTTTATGATTGATTCCGGCTGGGTTATCCCCATGCAGGAGATGATCGACGCGGACGGATATGATATCTCCCAGATTGAACCGAACGTAGCAGCATATTATACAACAGAGGATGGGGTGATGTACTCCATGCCGTTTAACTCCTCTACTCCGCTTTTATACTATAATAAGGACATGTTTGAAGCGGCAGGAATTACTGAGGCGCCAAAGAGCCTTGCAGAGATTTCTGAAATCGGCGCTGCACTGGAAGAAAAGGGAGGCGCGCAGGAAGTGCTTGCCATCAGCATTTACGGTTGGTATTTCGAGCAGTTTATGTGTAAACAGGGCTTGGATCTGGCTGACCAGGAGAACGGCAGAAGCGGCGCTGCGGAAAAGGTAGTATTTGATGAAAACGGCGGCGGACTGAACATCTTAAACGCATGGAAAAAACTGTATGATGAGGGATACGCTCCCAACGTCGGCCGTTCAGGCAGTGACAGCGCGACAGCAGACTTCACCTCCGGAAAAGCAGCAATGATGCTGGGCTCTTCTGCATCCTTAAAGCAGCTTCTGGAGGACAGCGGCGGAAAATTTGAGATTGGAACTGCATATTATCCGGCAGTCAGCGACAGCGATGAAGGCGGTGTTTCCATCGGAGGCGCGTCCTTATGGGCACTGAACAACGAAGACGAGAAGCAGGCTGCAGCTACATGGAAATTTATCAAATTCCTGATCTCTCCGGAATCACAGGCGTACTGGAATGCAAATACCGGATATTTTCCGATTGTAACAGGAGCACAGGAGGAGCCGGTATTTAAAGATAATATTGCGAAGTATCCGCAGTTCCAGACAGCTCTGGATCAGCTGCATGATTCTTCTCCGGAATATGCGGGTGCCCTGCTGAGCGTATTCCCGGAAGCGCGCCAGATCGTAGAGACCCAGATTGAAAACATGCTTAATGGAAGTGAGACTCCGGAGAGCGCGGTTGAGAATATGGCGGATGAGATTAACGAAACCATTGAAGATTATAATTTGGTTAACGGCTAAGACTACGGACAGAACGTCCGGAAAATCCGAAACAGTTCCTGGATTTTCCGGACGTTCTCTTTCTGATATGAGTATAAGGAGAAAAGGCAGAGATGAAGAATACAAAGATTTTTGCGCACAGGGGCGCAAGCGGCTATGCGCCGGAAAATACAATGGAGGCATTTGCCCTTGCTATGGAGCAGAAGGCGGATGGCATTGAGATTGATGTACAGATGACAAAAGACGGTGAGCTGGCTGTCATTCACGATGAGACAGTAGACAGAGTAAGCGGCGCCAAGGGAAAGGTGCGCGACTATACAATGAAGGAACTCAAAGAGTTAAACGTCTCCAACGGTTTTGAAGAGTTTCCGCAGGTCAAAATACCTACGCTGCAGGAGGTACTTGATCTGCTGAAAAAGTCGGATATGGAGCTCAATATTGAGTTAAAGACGGGCATTATCTGGTATCCTGGTATTGAGGAAAAGGTGCTGTGTGCCGTCAGAGAGGCAAATATGCAGGAACGCATTATCTATTCCTCCTTTAATCATTACAGTATACAGAAAGTGCGAGAACTTGAACCGGATGCGCAGACGGCATATCTGTTTGGGGATGTAATACTTTATATGGAGCGCTACGCAAAAGAATCCGGTGTAAAAGGCCTGCACCCGGCGCTTTACCATGTGAAAATGGCAGATTTCTTAAAGGAGTATCAGCAGAGCGGACTTGCCGTCCGGGTCTGGACGGTAAACGAAGAGGAGCAGATTAAGAAATTGATCAGCAGCGGCGTAGACGCGGTTATTACGAATTATCCGGACAGGGGCATCCGGGCAAGAGAAGCTGTCCTCGCGGAAGGATGCTGAGCGAGAAAAAGCTGTTTCTCCTGGATATCGACGGAACTGTCTGCAAGGGAGGACAGCTGATCAGCGGGACCAGAGAGTTTCTGCGGGATATCAAAGAGAGCGGAGGAATGTTTGTGTTCATTACGAATAATGCAACAAAAAGCATTGCTGACTATATTCGGATGTTTCAACAATTCGGAATCGCTGTAGAATATGCAAATTTCGTAACAGCTTCGTATGCCGCTGTCAGATATCTGAAGCAGCATCACACGGGAGAGTTGGTCTATGTGATGGGGACGCGCTCCTTTTGCCGGGAACTCAAGCGGGAAGGAATTCAGATTACAGACGACTGGGAAGATGATGGGATCAGCGTGGCGCTGGTATCGTATGATAATCAGCTGACATACCAGAAAATCTCTGATACCTGCAGAGTGCTGATGAATCCGAAAGTTACATATCTGGCGACAAATCCCGATTTTGTATGCCCGGTGGAATTCGGCTGCGTACCTGACTGCGGATCTATCTGTGAGATGCTGGCGCATTCGGTAAAAAGAAAGCCGTATTTTATCGGGAAACCTGAGACTGCGATGGTAGAGTGCGCGCTGAGGCAGAATCACTTTGCTCGGGAAGAGACTCTGATCGTAGGTGACCGTTTATACACGGATATACTTTGCGGATATAAGGCGGGAGTTGAGACTGCTCTGGTTCTCACAGGAGAAGCGACAAAGGAAGAAGCTCTGCGCTTTGAGGTAAAGCCTAATTATATCGTCTCGTCAATAAGTGAGCTACATAAGATGTGGAAGTAAGAGCAGGTAATCAAAGACATTAAGGCAGGGGGCAGTCATTTGTCTCCTGTCTTAATGTCTAAAAATACTGATATTCGAGAAAATTAGAAAAATTAATAAAAAAGGGTTGACGGATCGAAAACCACGTGGTATTATATGGAAGCTGTCGCGGGGCGGGA
>CAKNMY010000019.1 GCA_930989745.1 uncultured Lachnospiraceae bacterium
TACTGGAGGATTTCCAAATGGAATTGGAACTGGTGGATAATCCGGAAATACAGTGTGCAAAAATAGTTGAGTAACCTTAAAAGGAAAAATACGAAAAGATTTTCTGGGCAACGGAGGTGCAGATACTGTGGTAAAGGCGATTCACAATCACACAGTAAAACATGAAAATCCCAAAATGATACTATTTGATTACGGACAAACTCTCGTCAACGAGAGAAAATTTGATGGTGTAAGAGGAACGAATGCGGTCCTGCAGTACGCTATCAGCAATAAACATGGCTATACCGCTGAGGATGTGCAGGCAGAAGCGGATGCAATTAACAATAGTATGGGACGCTATGATCCCAAAAGAAGACATCTTCAGCAAGTGGAAGTCCCGAATCATATGTTTTCTGCTTACCTGTATCAGTCCATGGGGATTGAGTTGTCATTGACTCCGCAGGAAATTGACCGAATATTTTGGAATGAAGCTGCTCCCGGAGTTCCCACAGACGGTATTGAGGACTTTCTGGATTTTTTGAAAGAACAAAATATTCGAACCGGAGTAATCAGTAATATTTCATTCTGCGGTGAGATTGTAAGGGAACGTATCAATACATTGCTTCCGAACAACGAATTTGAGTTTATACTTGCGACGAGCGAGTATATGTTCAGAAAACCGAACCGCCGAATTTTTGAGCTGGCTTTGGAAAAGGCAGACTTACAACCCGAAGATGTCTGGTACATTGGAGATAACTATGAATGCGACATTCTTGGTGCGAGAGCAGCGGGTCTTTTTCCGGTATGGTACCTGGGAGCAACAGAGCATACTGCCGATATAGATCATGAGGTCCTGAAGATTGCGCATTGGAGTAAGCTATACTAACATCAGATATGGAGCGGACGGTTATGGAAGGGAAAAAGAGCAAAGCTTCAAAAACGAAGCGAAAAGAAAACAGGCTGCAGAAGGCAAGGCAGTGGATAACGACCTATAACGGAACGCTGAAGCATATGGCGAAGCATTATAAAAAGGGGTTTAACGTCGATATTATCACCGCAGTCCGCGACCTTCAGGAGATTGGTGTAGAATTTCCACAGGGATATTTAGATGCCGTGAAGCAGAGTGAGGAAGAACGTATCTATCAGAAACATTTGGCGAAAGAGAAAAAGGCACAGCAGGATTTTTTGCATGAAGATTCAGATGATGTATTTGCGTTTATTGCCGGATATACAGGCGGCGGTGTTCCGTATGGCATTACGTGGGAGGAACTTGGGCTTGAACCTTATGCGTCTTATGATGAACTAATGGAGGCGTATGATCGCTTATATAGGCAGAGAGCAGATGGATTATTTGAAGATTAAAAAATATAAGTCAGGAGGATTTAACAATGAGAAAAAATTTTGGAGCAAAACCATGGACCTACCCGCAGCCGGTATTTATTATCGGCAGCTACGATGAAGACGGCAGAGCTAATGCAATGAATGCAGCCTGGGGCGGCATCAGCTGCGACACGGAGCTGTGCATGTGCATCAGCGCCGGACACAAGACGACGAAAAATATTCTGGCGAGAAAGGCTTTCACTGTAAGCATGGCAACGTCAGCGCAGATGACTGCCTGTGATTATGTCGGCATTGAATCCGGCAACAAGACGGCGGACAAGATGGAGAAGGCTGGTTTTCATACCACAAAGGCGGAGTATGTGGATGCACCGATCATCGAGGAACTGCCGATGACGCTGGAGTGCAGGCTGATCAGCTACGATCCGGAAAGCTGCCATCTGTTCGGCGAGATTGTGAATGTAAGCGCCGATGAGAGCATTCTCACAGACGGAAAGATTGATATCATGAAGCTGGCGCCGATTACGTTTGATCCGGTGGGAAATGCGTATCATGTGATCGGTGAGAAGGTAGGCAATGCCTTCCGCGACGGGGCAAAGCTGAAGGAAAAGTAAGAAAGAAGAAAGCTGCATCTCACAATACCCGCAGATGCAGACAGCAATAGGAATATCTTGCATATTGCCGCTTCTGCGACGCCATTGCTGTGTTTGACCACGGGCGGATTGTGCAGCAGGGAAGTCATGAACAGCTGGTTTCCAATGAAAAGGGAAAATACTATGAACTGTGGCATGCGCAGGCACAGTATTACACAGATTCATATGACATGGGATCAATATGAAGACTGGCGTACAAGGCTGTGAATGACAGCAGCGATTGTAGAAAATCCTTTAGAAATGAGGAGATAAACAGATGAAATACGTAACGAAAGAACCGATAAATAAAGGCTGGTCGAGTGACAAAAAGTACTGTATTACTGATGAGACGGGTACACGGTATCTTTTGCGTATTTCCGACATTGCGCAGTATGATGCGAAACAGTCGGAATTCAATAGGATGAAACAGGTCGCCTCTCTGGGAGTCCCGATGTGTCAGCCAATTGAATTTGGCATCAGTGAGGACGGTGTTTACTCCGTTTTTAGCTGGATTGACGGAGAAGATGCCAGACAGGTTATTTCTGATTATTCTGACACAGAACAGTATGCGTATGGTCTCGAAGCGGGACGCATTCTTCGCAGGATTCATTCCATACCGGCTCCCGCAGAGCAGGAAGATTGGGAGCTGCGTTTTAATCGAAAGATGGACAATAAAATTCAAAAGTACAATGAGAGCCCTATCAAGTACGAGAACGGACAGGCGTTCATCGACTATATAAACGAAAACCGCCATTTGCTGAAAAACAGACCGCAGGTATATCAGCATGGCGATTACCATATCGGAAATATGATGATTGACCGCAGCAGACAGCTCTATATCATTGACTTTAACCGCGATGATTACGGAGATCCGTGGGAGGAATTTAATCGCCTCGTATGGTGCGCGCAGAAGTCGCATCCCTTCGCGTCAGGTATGGTGAACGGATATTTTGAGAACGATGTGCCTTTGGAGTTCTGGAAGCTGCTTGCGCTCTATATTTCGAGCAATACCCTCAGCTCCGTATATTGGGCAATTCCTTTCGGACAAGATGAAGTGAATACCATGCTCAGGCAGGCTGAAGAAGTATTGTCCTGGTATGATCATATGCGTAATCCTGTGCCAACATGGTATTTCAAAGCTGAAAAGAGCCTTTGATTTGGTTTCATGGCAACGTTGCCTTTTGGAAGGCGAGATGCTATACTAAAGAAAATACTTTAATTAAGTAAGGTGGTATGGTATGGAAATAAAGCAGGCAACAAACATGGAGATAAAGAAAAGAAACAGAAATCGTATTTTCCGGTATATCTGCAAGCATGGAACTGTGTCTAATCCGGATATCGCGTATGATATGAAGATGAGTCTTCCCACTGTGACACAGATTACAAAGGAACTGATTGAGAAGGGCTTTGTTGAAGAAACCGGAGAACTGCAGTCTACAGGAGGAAGGCGCGCAAAGGCGCTGTCGGCTGCGATTAATGTAAAGCAGGCTGTTGGATTGGATATTACCAAAAACCATATTAGCTTTGTGCTCACCAACCTTACGGGGGAGATTTTAAATCATGTGCGTATTTTTCTTCCATATAATCATGAGGAGGCTTACTACCGCAGGGTGAATGATGAGCTGGAGTCTTTTCTGGAGGAAAGCAACGTTGACCGTAAGAGGATTTTGGGTATCGGAATTTCTTTTCCCGGAATTATTGATCTGGACAGGCAGCTGATCACATATTCGCACATACTCGGTGTAAAAATGATCCCTTTTGATTCCGTAAGCTGCTTTTTCGACTATCCCTGCTGTTTCTTAAATGATGCGAATGCAGGAGCTTATGCTGAGGGAATCTGTTCGGATGAAAGAGAGCGTTTTTTCTACCTGTCTTTAAGCAATACAGTGGGAGGGGCGATTTTCGATAATAACAGACTCGTACAGGGGGATCATTTCCGGTGTGGAGAGGTCGGACATATGACTGTGATCCCGGATGGAAAGAAATGTTACTGCGGGAAAAAAGGATGCCTGGATGCGTACTGCAGTGCAGCGATTTTGTCAGCTGCGGCAGGCGGGAAGTTGGAAAAATTCTTTGAGCTGTTGGAAAAGAATGACCAGAGGGCGGCAGAGATATGGGATGTCTATACAGGTTATCTGGCCGTTGCTTTAAATAACATTCGTATGCTTCTGGACTGTGATATTATTCTGGGAGGATATGTGGGAAGTTATGCAGAACCCTATTTACAGGACATATGGAATAAAGTATTAGAGAGGAATACATTTACGGAGGAGCGGCAATTTGTAAATAGCTGCAGATATAAGGTTGGGGCGGCAGCGCTCGGCGCAGCACTTGAGGTAATTGAAAATTTTGTAAGACAAATATAAGCGGCAAACAGTGCTTTGGCAGGAGACTTCAAAAATGGAGTCTCCTTTTTGATGCAGTTTTACCAAAGCATAAGATGCGTTTTTGAATATAGTGACGAAATAGTACTTGATGGGTAGGAGCGCATTGACAAAATGGAAGAGAAGATATAAAATAAAAAACATAATAAAAGTATTTAATAAAGTACAAGCGAAAGTAAACAAAAAAGGAGGACGCAACAATGCATGGAAAAATGAAAGTGGCTGTAATGCTGGGAACCGGAAAGATGGGATTTGAAGAACGGGATATTCCCAAAGCGAAAGATGACGAGGTGCTGGTAAAACTGGAATATGTAGGTATCTGTGGAAGTGACCTGCATTATTATGAAACAGGAGCTATCGGAGATTATGTAGTGGAGCCGCCCTTTGTTCTGGGACATGAACCGGGGGGAACGGTTGTCGAGGTCGGTAAGAACGTAAAACATCTGAAAGTTGGAGACAGAGTCGCGCTGGAGCCGGGAAAGACCTGCGGCCATTGTGAATTTTGTAAAACGGGACGCTACAATCTGTGTCCGGATGTGGTATTCTTTGCAACGCCTCCTGTAGATGGCGTATTTCAGGAATACGTTGCTCACGAAGCAGATCTGTGTTACAAGCTGCCGGACAATGTAAGTACATTGGAGGGGGCTTTGATCGAGCCTTTGGCAGTGGGATTCCATGCGGCGATACAGGGAGATGCGCATCTTGGGCAGAGGGCTGTTGTCATGGGCGCAGGCTGTATCGGCCTTGTTTCCATGATGGCGCTGAAAGCAAGAGGAGTATCGGAAGTATATGTGGTGGATATTATGGAGAAGCGTCTTGAGAAAGCGCTGGAACTGGGGGCAGCCGGAGTTATTAACGGAGCAGAGGAGGATGTCCTGGAACGGGTAAAGGAGCTGACAGATGGAGCTGGTATGGATTTGGTAATTGAAACAGCAGGCACGGAAATCACAACAAGGCAGGCGATTCATATGGCCAAAAAAGGTTCCAATATCGTTCTTGTAGGATACAGCAAAAGCGGCGAGATGACACTTCCCATGAGTCTCGTGCTGGATAAAGAGCTGACCTTTAAGACCGTGTTCCGGTATCGCCATATTTATCCAATGGCGATTGATGCGGTTGCAGCTGGAAAAGTAAACCTGAAGGGGATTGTAACGGACGTATTTGGGCTGGACGAAGTGCAGAAGGCAATGGATTACAG
Organism: uncultured Lachnospiraceae bacterium; assembly: GCA_930989745.1. Classification (GTDB taxonomy): domain Bacteria; phylum Bacillota; class Clostridia; order Lachnospirales; family Lachnospiraceae; genus Egerieimonas_A; species Egerieimonas_A faecigallinarum. The sequence goes on from CAKNMY010000019.1 coordinate 5,532, forward strand.
CGTGAATAATAAAGCTGATATTGTGAAGGCTGTTATTCGTATTGCAGAATAAGAAGAATCAGGAAAAGGGATTTTCAATTAGGGGGATTGCAATGAATCAGAAAGATACGAACGTAAAAGTGCCGTTGATCAGCAAGATTGCATACGGCATGGGTGATGTAGGATGTAATTTCAGCTGGATGTTTGTAGGAAATTTCCTGATGATTTTCTATACGGATGTTTTTGGGATTAGTATGGGAGCAGTGGCAGGCCTGATGCTGTTCTCGCGATTCTGGGATGCGATTAATGATCCGGTTATCGGTGGATTAAGCGATAAAACGCATACAAAATGGGGGAGATACAGACCGTGGCTGTTGATTGCGGCGCCATTGACGGCCGTGATTCTGATTTTGACATTCTGGGCGCATCCGGATTGGTCATCCACTGCCAAGATTATCTATATGGCGATTACCTATTGTATTCTTGTATTGGGTTATACCTGCGTGAATATTCCTTATGGCACGCTGTGCGGAGCAATGACGCAAAATATAGAGGAGCGGGCAAAAATCAATACATTTCGATCCGTCAGCGCAATGATTGCGATCGGCATTATCAATATTGTGACGGTTCCGCTTATTGAGGCTCTGGGCAATGGAAGTGATAACAGAGGATATTTACTGATTGCTGCTTTATATGGATGTATTTTTGCTGCCTGCCATATTTTCTGCTTCTCAAAAACGAAAGAAGTGGTGGAAGTACCGGAGAAAGAAAAGATTTCCTTAAAGGTTCAATTGGGAGCTGTGATAAAAAATCGTCCGTATATGATTGCTCTCGCAGGGCAGTTTCTGTTCGGTGTGACACTTTATGGAAGAAATGCGGATGCATTATACTATTTCACCTATGTGGAGGGAAATCAAGCATTATTCAGCACCTACTCCATGTTTATCATTTTGCCATCCATTATTGGTGCGGCCTGCTTTCCGCTTGTATTTCGCATTACAAATAATAAAGGGCGGTCTGCATCCATTTTTGCGCTGCTGACGGGAATCAGCATGTTCTGTATGTATTTCTTTACAGTTAGAGAGAATCCCATTCCCTTTTATTTGTTTTCCTGTCTGGCACAATTTTTCTTTTCTGGTTTTAACACCGCGATTTATGCGATTGTTCCGGACTGCGTGGAGTATGGAGAATGGAAGACCGGGCTTAGAAATGATGGATTTCAGTATGCGTTTATTTCACTGGGAAACAAAATTGGAATGGCGATTGGAACCTCTGTGCTTGCGGGAGTTTTGAGCATGTTCGGATATGCTGCAAATCAGCAGCAGAATGCGGCGGTACTGTCAGTTATCAAGCATTCGTTTACAACAGTTCCGGGGATCCTCTGGATTATAACAGCCATAGTCCTGTATTTCTACCGCTTAAACAAGAAAGCATATAATAAAATTGTGCAGGAAATACAGGTAAGAAAAGGAGAGGGCAGTCATTTATAATAGTTCAGAATCCTGCTGACAGAACTTCTCCTCTTGCGCGCCCTTTCTGCCTGCGTTATAGTTAGTATTAGCATAAGCATAAGCAGGAGGAATCAACATATGGAAGAAAAATTTCGTTTTGGAATCATGGGAGCCGGAAATATCGCAGAGGAATTCTGTCAGTCAGTGGAAAAAACGGGGATTGCCTGTGTGGCGGCTGTGGCGGGCAGAACACCGGGGAAAGCCAGACGGCTGGCTGAAAAATATGGAATAGCCGCCGCATATCAGGACTATGAGGAGATGTTGAAGCAGGAAAAGCTGGATGCGGTCTATATTGCCGCTACTACCAACGCCCACTATCCGCTGACGATGCTCTGCCTCGATTACAGGATGCCGGTGCTGTGTGAGAAAGCCATGTTCAGAAATTCCCGGGAGGCCCAGGAGGTGTTTTCCAGATCGCGTCAGCTGGGCGTGTTCGTGATGGAGGGAATGTGGAGCCGTTTTCTTCCCAAGATGAATCAGGTGCGCCGCTGGATTGCAGACGGAAAAATTGGGGAGCTTCGGTTTGCGTCTGTGGACATTGGGTTTTGTGCGCCGCTCAGCCCGGACAACCGGTATTTTAACAGGGAACTGGGAGGCGGAGCCATGTATGATCTCACGGTTTACTGTTATGATATTCTCACTGCCATCATCCAGAAGCCGGTAAAAAAGATTGAGATCCAGTCAGTCTGGACAGACACGGATGTGGATGCGCAGGAGCAGATCCTGGTGCAGTTTGAAGGCTGTCAGGCCAGACTGAGCGCTACGTTCCTGGCAAATGTGGATAACCGGGCCGTATTTTATGGGGATAAGGGGAAAATTCTGATGGAATACCCGCATTTTGGCCGAAGCTGCAGTCTGCATGCGGAAGGACAGGAACCGGAGTACTTTGAGGACAGTGAAGAGAAGGGATTTGTTTACGAGATCCGGGAGGTGGTGGACTGTGTCCGCCAGGGAAAGATCGAAAGCGAAACCGCGCCCCACAGCATGACGCTGGAGGCATCCCGGCTGTACGATCAGATTCTGGCGTCCAGGGAGACGGCGGAGAGAATCCAGGGGATAGCAAAGGAAATGGCGCAGGAGGATGAATAATGGGTTGTCTGGGGAATGTATTATGGTTTATCTTTGGAGGATTTTTAAGCGGCCTTAGCTGGCTGCTGGCAGGAATTCTGTGGTGCGTGACGATTGTGGGAATTCCGGTGGGAATGCAGTGTTTTAAGTTTGCTTCCCTCAGCTTTTTCCCTTTCGGGAAGGAGATCCGCTATGGCGGAGGAGCAGGCTCTCTGCTGCTGAACATTCTGTGGCTCGTGCTGAGTGGACTGCCGCTGGCTCTGGAATCGGCGGTGCTGGGCTGTCTGCTGTGTGTGACGATTGTGGGAATTCCCTTTGGACTGCAGCATTTTAAGATTGCCAAGCTGGCGCTGATGCCTTTTGGAGCAGAGATTATCTGAGCATAGGAACTGTCCGGCAGGCATAGGAATCGGATACCCGATTTCTATGCCTGCTGCAGTATGCTCTCATAAGAAAAGCTTATTTATAGTCTTTCATGTACTCGCCGTGAGCGTCAATCAGCTCGTCGCACATACGCACAATTTCATCAATACTGAGTACGCCTGCGGTATGCGGATCCAGCATTGCGGCCTGGTAAATCTTGCTGCGGTCTTTGGTGACGGCAGCTTCGATGGCAAGCAGCTGAGGATTGATGTTGGTGCGGTTCATTGCAGCCAGCTGTTCCGGCAGACGGCCGACTTTCACCGGATGAACGCCGCGGGCATCAATATAGCAGGGAACTTCCACGCACGCTTCAGAGGGCAGATTTTCGATGTATCCGTTGTTTAAAACGTTCCCGCCGATTTTATAAGGACGGTCAGTGACAACGGCCTCCATGATATAAGATGCGTATTCTTTGGAGCGCTCGTGCGTGATTTTTCCATCTTTCAGGATATCATCCCGCTCCTTCTTCCAGCCTTTGATCTGCTCGATACAGCGTCTTGGATATTCATCCAGAGGAATATTGTACTGCTCAATCAGATCCGGGCGGTCTTTTTTTATAAAGAAAGGATTGTACTCCGCGTTGTGTTCGCTGGATTCCGTACAGTAATAGCCCAGACGGTGAATGTACTCATAGCGGACCATATCATGGTGTTTTTCGGAAGAGGATTTTGCGGCCTCATTTTTCTCGATCGCGCGGCGGCGGATTTCCGGATAAAGGTCATTGCCGTCTCTGTCGCGGATATCGAGAAGCCAGCCCATATGATTGATTCCGGCGATTAATTCCTGGCGTCCTTCCAGTTTGTCCTTCATTCCCAGATCTCTCAGGATTGTCTCGGAACAGCACTGTACGCTGTGGCAGAGTCCCACCGTGCGGATCTTGGTATAGCGCTGCATATAGCCGGTCAGCATGGCCATTGGATTGGTATAGTTGAGAAACAGCGTGTTGGGGCAGACTTCCTCCATATCCTTCGCAAAGTCAGCCAGAACGGGAATGGTGCGCAGGGCGCGCATGATGCCGCCGATGCCCAGAGTATCGGCGATTGTCTGCTTTAAGCCGTATTTTTTGGGGGTTTCAAAGTCCGTGATTGTGCAGGGGTCGTAACCGCCGACCTGAATCGCATTTACAACAAAGTCCGCGTCCCACAGAGCGTCTTTGCGGTTTTCCTCTCCCAGATACGTCTTGATGACAGCACGATCCTGATTGACATTATGATTAATTGCACTTAAAATAATTTCAGAGTCATTTAAGCGTTCCTCGTCAATGTCGTAGAGGGCAATTTCACTTTCGCAAAGCGACGGGGTACACATACAGTCGCCCAGCACATTTCTTGCAAAAACAGTACTTCCTGCACCCATAAATGTAATTTTGATCATAATGCGCATCTCCTTTTCTTAGTTTGTAGTGATATGTATATTATAAAAATTCAGGGGATAAAAAACTATGCCTTTTGTTTCAAAAAAATTGTGCTTATGTTTCATAATATGGGAAAACCGTGATTTTGGAAGAAAGAAGAGAGACCTACGCCTATGAAACAGCATGAGGAAAGAAAGGGGAAAATTTAAATGAAGACATTTCTGGAACTTTTATATGCGGGAAAAGAGCAGTGTGAGCCGGGCCATGCTTTTGGACCAGCCGTACGGCCGCATTATCTGCTGCATTTTATTTTGGAAGGAAGAGGAAAATATCAGACTGCGCAGGGGACATTTCATCTAAGGAAAGGACAGGCTTTTCTGATTAAACCGGGAGAGATTACGTATTACGCGGCAGAACGCAGAGAGCCCTGGCGTTATTGCTGGATTGGTATCGGAGGAAGCAGCGCCCAGGAGATTATAGAAAGCTGCGATTTTGGAAGCGAAGGATATATTTATGAAGGAACACAGGAAAATGAAATAGAGAAACTTGCAGAGAGGATCGTAGATTTGTTTCAGGATTATGAGCAAAATGAGCTGGAAATACTGGGCGACTTATACCATCTGTTTGCGCGGTTTCGGAAAAAAGAGAAATCGGCTCAGACGAATACAGAGCAGCAGTATCTGGAAAAGGCTTATGAATATATCCGCAACAATTACAGTTATCCCGTAAAAATAAGCGGTATCGCGCGATACATTGGAATTGACCGGAGTTATCTGTATAAGCTGATGATGGAGGAGCTTCAGATGGCGCCGCAGCAGTACCTGATTGAATACCGCCTGAACCGGGCAAAGGAGATGCTGAAAAACGATCAGATGACAGTTACGGAGATTGCGTATTCCTGCGGATTTAAGGACGCCCCGTCCTTTTGCAGACATTTCAAAAAAAGAAACGGCATAACGCCGAAGCAGTACAGAAAGAATGGAAATAAAAGTTCTGTGTAACAGAAGGGAATCTGCCCGTTCTGAACAGATTCCCTTGAGCTTTTTTCACTTTTCCAAAACATCAGCGGTTCAGGACAATCTCGACAGGTTCGCCTTTGGTAAAGACACGAACCGTAACTTCCGGTCCCTCTTCCCCTGAAAATTCACAGCCAAAGGAGAAAGGATGCTGTCCGTTTTCTGCAATTCCGGTGCCCATAGCTTCCACTTCTTCCAGAGGACGGTAATTGCGGTCTGTGATAACAGCCTTTCCGTTCCGGTACCAGAGATACTGTCCGCCTTTTACGGTACAGGGGAATTTCAAAATGCCCTTGCCGTTATAGAGAGAAGGATTATGAATTTCCCCGTAGCCTACGACCCGCATGCGGAATTCGTATTCCTGCTCCGCAAAAGGATTATCTAATACCCAGTCCGCGCCGCCCGGCTGTCCAGGCTGAAGTTCCAGCAGATCACAGACATAAGGTTTGGAGATAAAAAGAGGATACAGCAGGAAGGTGCTGTCATCTTTTTTCTCCAAATGCCATTCCGTTTTCGGATCCCTCAGAGAAACCCGCAGGTCAGCAGGGATTGCGTCAGACAGGCGAAGCTCGTCCCAGTCGTGAATCAATGCCAGCAGTTCTTCCGTGCAGCCGTTGGCGGAAAGCGCTTCCGAAGAAGTAGACAGAGCAAATCCGGCGTCAAATCCGGCGGCCATGGAAAGCATCCATTCCATATCCTCAGGAGGAGTCGCTTCAAATTTGCGGTCCGCTTTGCGGATCAGGAACCAGCCCAACATCCGCGGGAAGAAATTGCGGCGATAGAAGTCCTGGTTTTTGATACGGTATTCAATCATGCCTTCCCTCATCTTCGCGCCCCATGGTTCGCCCCAGTTCATCCGGGTATTCATATGCCAGAGGTTGTGATGCAGGCGGCTGGCATCGTTGATGACGTCAGGCTTTCCCCAGTGATCCCAGCAATCGAGGCAGAAACGATGAATTGCGTAATCCCCCTCGCCGGTGGAAGCACATCCTTCCAGGCCGTCAAAAGAAATCTGGGCAGCCCCTGTTTTGGCGAGCAGTTCGCCCAAACGTTTGCTGTACTCTGCCTGAAGTTCCATATTTGGGAAGTAGACACGGTAAGGGTAGTCGCAGAGAAGAGACACCGTATCCCCGGCTGTATGCGCTGATACAGGAGTATTCCACAGTCCGCGTTTGCAGCCGACTAATTTTCCGTCTTTTACTTCTGTATATTGAATCAGCTCCTGACCGATGCGGGCAGTCTGAAGCGTTGTGACAGTTTCAAAAACAGCGGTATCTTCTACCGGAAGTTCTTCCGCTTCCGCGGAAAGATCAGCCGTCAGTACGCTGCTGCCCAAAACCGCAAGACGCGGATCTGGAATCGGAGAAACATAGGCGTCATTGGTCTTGGTAAAAGACGTCAGAGTGTGCAGTCCCAGTCGCAGGCCTTCCTTTTCAGCGCGCGCGCAATAATCTGCAAGAGAGTCGTCCCCATTGGGAAACAGATCAGGACGAAGATTAAAATGACCCCAATCTAAGAATGGTTCCGGATGGTACAGAACTTCAAATCCTGCCATTTTTGTCCATTTCATCAAATCGTCAAAGTTATCCGGACGGAATTCAGCGATCAGATAGGAGCGCATGGATTCACGGGTTGTTTTTCCCCATTGCCCTTTGATCATCGGATGGGGCAGCCCCTCCGCAACCTCAATCTCTCCAATCTGTTCCAGCGCTTTCTCGCGCGGACAGCAGAACATGGCAAACGACGCGCCGGCGATATGGGCGTCGGGCTGTTCCTCCATAGGCGGCACGGTAATGTTCTGAAAATTCATAATGGTGCGGACGCGGGAGCGGCGGCGGTTTTCGCAGTACAGCTGCATAAGGCTGCAGGGAGTCCCATTGTACTGGGCGGTAAATGCCGCGCTGTTTATGTAATTCATCGGGCCGACAGAAATTTCTGAGACAGGGCCTTTTCCCACATATTCGCTGGCGGTATCCGCGTATTCCGCCGGATATCCCGCGATGGTTTTAGGATTGAGGGACTGAACGCCCACTGCCCATTTTCCGCCCTGTACAACTCCGATAACATCTCCGATCTCATCTGTCAAAGATGTAAAGTACGGACCGAATTCCAGTGCGTCCCCCTCATCAGTGATGCGTTCAGCCACAAAAACGGCATATCCGTCCTTTTCCTGGAAGGAAATGTCCAGCTCTCCTCCGTTTTCAAATGTAAAATGCAGCTGATTTTCTGCAGCGGAGCAGGAAACCGGAGCCATCATCCGGCCGTCTTTTGCCAGCTGTACAAAGGGCTGGGGCTCCATTTTTTCCGGCAAAAGGGAATCGCCGCTTACCGTCTGCATGGCAGCGAGCCTTCCGCGATGATCCAGCCTCAAAATAGCAGAGCCGATTTGAATGTTCATATAAATCCTCCTCACATAATCAAGCATTTTTATTTAAAGTCAGGGGTTCATACCCGTGAAAGGATACCTTCCGCCAGACGCGGCAGAAGTCACTTCTTTGCCCATTCTACAGCTAATGTGAATAGATGGGAATGGGGAATCTTGCCCTTGTCAAAAAATCAGGGGAGACGGGCGGCGTTTCCAGACGCGGTGAGCTGTGGTATACTTGTGATATTACAGAAAGAAACGGAGGAAGAAGGAATGGATTCGGAGAAAATCTTTCAGATGAGTTTTTCAAAGATATACCCGCTTCTGATAAATAAGGCAGTCCGAAAAGGCAGGACGGCAGAGGAGGTAAACTGTGTGGTCTGCGGCGTGCGTGTGGAAGAAGTGGAAGACCCGCTGATGTGCGAAATTCGGCGCCTCGATAAGATGATCGATGAACTGGCAAAGGGAAAGACAATGGATAAGATCCTGCGGAAAACAAAATGATATTACAGCGTACAAAAAAAGAGGTGCCGCGGCATCTCTTTTTTTGTACATTATGCTTTCGGTTCCGCTTTCGCGAGCGTGAAGATAAATTCTGATCCTACCCCTTCGGTGCTGATAACGTTGATATTCTGGTTGTGGGCGTTTATGATCTCTTTTACGATGGAAAGCCCGAGCCCCGTTCCCTTGCGGTCTTTGCCGCGGGAAGCGTCGATTTTATAAAACCGGTCAAAGACTTTCTTCAGGCTGTCGCTGGGAATGCCGATGCCTGAGTCTTTTACGGAGACAAAGACGGTTCCATGCTTTTCCGCAGTTTCCACGACAATGGTGGAATGGTCATAGCTGAACTTGATCGCGTTGTCTATGAGATTGTAGAGCACCTGCTGAATTTTATCCATATCCGCAGTGACCATAAGGCTTTTGGATGAGAAAATAAGCTGGATGGACAGCTGCTTTTTGCGGCAGCTTCCCTCAAAGGACGCAGCGGTGTCCTTGATCACCGCGTTGATGTCGAAGTCCGTGATATCAAGCATCTTTCCGATATCGCTGATATCATTCAGCGTCAGCAGGCTGCGGGTCAGTTTGTTGAGCCGTTCTGTCTCAAAGAGAACGATTTTGAGGTACTTCTCATGCATTTCCGGGGCGATCGTTCCGTCGAGGATTGCCTCCACATAGCCTTTGATTGAAGTCAGAGGCGAGCGGAAATCGTGCGAGACGTTGGCAATAAATTTTTTCTGGGATTCTCCGGTTTTGCTGAGTTCGCCCGCCATGTAATTCAAAGTGCTTGCCAGGTAGCCCATCTCGTCGTTGGTCGTGACCGGGATCGTATGCGTCAGATTTCCCGCAGCGTACTCCTTGGCGCCTTCGGTGATCAGGCTGAGCGGCCGGTAAAACTTCAGCGAGAAGAAGACCAGAAGAAGAGCCAGCATCAGGTAATTCAGCCCGCAGATGATATAGACGCTCAAAAGCAGATCCTCCCGCTCTTCGTATACGACAGACAGGGGCAGGTGCATGGTGACATAGCCCTTTGTGTTCATGCCGTAGGTAATGGGAGCGATCACGCTCAGGCGGTCGGAGGCAAAATACCCGAAGAAATCGCCGATGGAATAATAGCCGGAATCCCACTCAGCGGGATTGAAGTTCTCCATCGTCTCGCTCTCGACCTCTGTGACGAGAGGCTTTTCCGTATCCAGAAGGATCTTCCGGTCCGGACTCAGGATCAGAATCTGTGCATCCTGATAGGTGCCGACGGCGAGCAGGTTGTAGTACGTCCCTTCCAGGGAGGATTTCTCCAGATAAGTGGAGGAGGAAAGGCTCTCTGCGATGGCGACAGACTCTTTATACAGAGAATTCGCGCTGGATTCCACGAGATGCTGCTCGATGAGCCGGGAACCCAGCGTCGCGATCAGTACGAACGCGCATATGCCCAGAAGAGCATACAGGATCATAAACTTCTGATACAGGGGCCGTTTCATCAGGATTTGACCTCGAATTTATAGCCGATTCCCCAGACTGTGCTGATTGCCCAGTTGGAATTATCCTTGATCTTCTCGCGCAGACGCTTGATGTGTACGTCCACAGTACGGGTATCGCCAATGTACTCGTATCCCCAGATGTGGTCGAGCAGCTGTTCACGCGTAAATACCTGATTCGGGGAGGAGGCGAGGAAGTATAAAAGTTCCAGCTCCTTCGGCGGCATATCCACATTTTCTCCGCGGTAGGTAACGGAATAGTTGGTCTGGTTGATAATCAGATCCGGGTATTCCACGTATTTTCCAGTGGTCTGGGAAGTGGCGGGTTTTGCGGGTTCAAAGCGGCGCAGCACTGCTTTGACGCGCGCCACGAGCTCTTTGGAATCAAAGGGCTTGATCATATAGTCGTCCGCGCCGAGCTCCAGCCCGAGCACTTTGTCGAAGATTTCTCCCTTCGCGGAGAGCATGATGATCGGGACATTGGACTTCTGGCGGATCTCCCGGCATACCTGGTAGCCGTCCATGCCCGGAAGCATCAGATCCAGCAGGATCAGGTTCGGTCGGAACGTCTCGAATTCTTTCAGTGCAGCCTCGCCGTCGTTGACGATCTTGCTGTCAAAGCACTCCTTGGTGAGGTACAGGGAAATCAGTTCTGCAATATTGTTGTCGTCGTCTACAATCAGAATTTTCTGTTTTGCTGCCATATATGAATCTCCTTGTCAGGCACATCTGTGCCGGATTATTTCTTGAATGTTACGATAGTCACGCCGGCATCGCCCTCTCCGAATTCTCCGAGACGGAAAGAGTCCACATACTTCAGACGCCTGAGGTAGTTGTGTACAGCTTTCCGCAGCGCGCCGGTGCCCTTGCCGTGAACCACGCGCACGCTGGGAAGGTGCGCCAGGTAAGCGTCGTCGAGATATTTGTCCAGAACAGAGAGCGCTTCGTCCACTGTCTGGCCCAGGAGGTTGATCTCTGTGGAGACGGACGCGGATTTGTTCAGCTTGAGCTTTCCGGTTCCGGTCTTCTGGAACTTCGCGGAGGTGATCACCGGCTCGTCCAGAAGCTGCAGATCAGAAATATGCACCTTTGTCCGCATGATGCCGAGCTGGGCAAATAAAAATCCCTTGGAGTCCGGCAGGGTGCTCACCGTGCCCTTCAGATTCAGGCTCAGAACTTTTACCGAATCTCCGATATGCAGATCAGAGGGCTTTAACGTCTTGGAAGGTGCGGCTGCCTTCCTGGAAGCCATGTTCTTCTCCGCTTTATTCATCTTCTCGCGCAGTTTGGCGCGTTCCTTCTCCATATCAGCCACGGAAATGTTGGTCTTTCCAAACTTATGGAAGTTTTTCATGGTCTGGTCCGCGTATTCCTTTGCTTCCCGCAGGATCGCGTGGGCTTCCTGGTTTGCCTCCTGGAGCAGCTTTTCGCGCTGCTGGTCAAGCTTTTCCTGTTTTGCGGAAAGTTTTTCCTTCAGCTGGCTGATCTCCGCTTTATATTTTTCGACCTCTTCGCGCTCGCGTTCCAGCAGGACGCGGTTCTCTTCAAGACTGGAAATAACGTCCTCAAAGGATTCATCCTGCTCGGAGATCTGCTTTTTCGCCTCGTCGATGATATAATCCGGAAGTCCCAGCTTGCTGGAGATCGCAAAGGCGTTGCTCTTTCCCGGAACGCCGATCAGCAGGCGGTAGGTGGGGCGAAGTGTCTCCACGTCGAATTCGCAGCAGGCATTTTCCACGCCGGGGGTGGAGAGCGCGTAGATCTTCAGTTCACTGTAGTGCGTGGTCGCCATGGTGCGCACCCCGCGGCTGTGCAGATCGGAGAGAATCGCGATAGCGAGCGCCGCGCCCTCTGTGGGGTCAGTACCCGCGCCCAGCTCGTCGAAGAGAACGAGCGACTTCTCATCCGCCTTCTCCAAAAAGGAGACTACATTCGTCATATGAGAGGAGAAGGTACTCAGCGACTGCTCGATACTCTGCTCATCTCCGATATCCGCATATACCTCATCGAATACTGCCAGAGAGGAGCGGTCCAGCGCCGGGATGTGCAGGCCTGCCTGTCCCATGAGGGTCAGCAGCCCTACCGTCTTCAGAGAGACAGTCTTTCCTCCTGTGTTCGGTCCTGTGACCACCAGAAGATCAAAATCCTTTCCGAGCGTGATGTCGATGGGGACGACTTTCTTCTTGTCAATCAGCGGATGGCGTCCTTTGCGGATGTTGATATATCCCTCGGAGTTAAAGACAGGCTGGTTGGCATTCTGCTCCATCGCCAGGAATCCGCGGGCAAAGATAAAGTCAAGATCCACCATCGTCTCGAGATCGTAGCGGATATTTTCGCGGTACTGCGCGGCTTCTTCGCTGAGCTGGGAGAGGATGATCTCGATCTCTTTCTCCTCTTTTAATTCCAGTTCGCGGATTTCATTGTTCAGCTTTACGATCGCCATAGGCTCCACGAAGATGGTGGAACCTGTGGAGGACTGGTCATGGATCATGCCGGGTACCTGGCCGCGGTATTCCGCCTTGACAGGGATACAATAGCGGCCGTTGCGCATGGTTACGACAGAGTCCTGCAGATAGCTGCGCAGGGAGCCGTTGACCAGGGAGTTCAGCTGGCTGTGAATGCGCTCGCCTGTATTCTTCATTGCGCGCCGGATCTGCTTTAATCCGGGGCTCGCGTCGTCGCTGATCTCCTCCTCGGAAATGATGCACTCACGGATGCGCATTGTCAGAGGAGTCAGAGGCTCCAGGGCATCGAACAGCTCGTCCAGAGAGTCAGGCTGCGTCTCGCTGTTGTCTCTGCGCCCGTAAGCTTTGACGCGGGCACAGTTCTCCAGGAGAGAACAGATCTGCAGAAGCTCTCCGGTTCCCAGAATGCTTCCGATCTCCAGGCGCTTCAGCGTGCCGCGGATATCCTTTGCCCCGCCGAAGGAGATATTTCCCTTGCGGAACAGCCGGTTCAGCGCGTCATGGGTCTGGCGCTGCATATGCTCGATCTCGCGCAGATTGGATGAGGGCGCAAGCTTCCGGCATCGATCCTGTCCGAGAGGAGAGCTTGCGTGCGCGGTGAGCTGCTCAATGATCTTGTAATATTCCAATGTGTTGCATGCTTTCTGATTCATGTGTGTATTCCTTTTTTATAATAAATTTGCTCTATCTCATTTTACTCTATTAAGAAGGTGATGAAAAGAGGATAATGAAAAAAAGGCAACCACTGACGGGATGGTTGCCTTCAAAATCATATCAAAAATAAATTTATGCGATTGAGTTTACAGCTTTGCTCAAACGGGACACTTTTCTGGCTGCGTTGTTCTTGTGGTAAACGCCTTTAGAAGCCGCTTTGTTGATTGTAGCGATCGCGTTGGATAAAGCTTCTGTAGCCGCTGCCTTATCGTTTGCTGCAACTGCTGCGTCTACTCTCTTCATAGATGTCTTAACAGCGGAACGGATAGATTTATTCCTAGCAGCCTTTGTTCTGTTTACAAGGATTCTCTTTTTTGCAGATTTAATATTAGCCAAACTGCACACCTCCAATATTCTTCTTCATTATTGTTTTTGTTTTCTATAGGGTGATACATAAAAACTGACACGGACGTTTTTATGTCTTTAAACATGCTCATTTATTTTATGATATTCGCCGCCGTTTGTCAATACATATTTCGGGGAAAATTGTAAAAAATAAGTCGTGAAAAAGCGATTCAGGAGTGTACAAGGACAACAAAAAGATGAAAAAGGAGAACGGTATGCTGGGAAATTACAGAGTGAGGACGGACCTCGCGTTGGAGAGCAGGGAAAAATTTGAGAAAGACAATGTGGAGGTGAGCGGCGTAGTGATCCATGAGGATTACGACAGAGAGCGCGATATCCGCACCACGGTTGTGAAAATCGAAACGGAGCACGGGGCGAGGATGATGGAGAAACCCATGGGGACGTATATCACCCTGGAAGCGCCGGGCATGGCAGTGCCGGACGAGGGATACCACAGGGAGATCTCGGAGAAAATCGCAGGCCATATCCGCAGGCTCGCAGGGCTGGACACGGAGAAATCCGTGCTGGTGGCAGGGCTTGGAAATCTGCAGATCACTCCGGACGCGCTGGGGCCCCGGACGGTGCAGAATCTGCGAATCACCCGCCATATCATCAGGGAATACGGCACAGCCGGAACCGGGAAAGAGCGCGCTCACCAGGTGAGCAGTATTGTTCCGGGCGTTATGGCACAGACAGGAATGGAGACAATGGAGATCCTGCAGGGAATCATTCGGGAGACCAGGCCGGATGTAGTCATTGCCGTGGACGCGCTGGCAGCCAGAAGCACAAAGCGGCTGAACTGCACAATACAGATCACGGATGCCGGCATCAATCCCGGATCCGGAGTGGGAAATCACCGCAGCGGCCTGACGGAGAAGTCTCTGGGTGTTCCGGTAATCGGGATCGGCGTTCCGACCGTGGTGGACGCTGCGACGATTGTGCACGATGCCATGGCGCACCTGCTGGAGACGCTGGAAGAGGCGGAGATGGAGGAATTTTTAAGCGAGCTGATCACGCCTTCCCTGAGCAGTATGTTTGTCACGCCGAAGGATGTGGACGAGACGATCCGGCGGCTGAGTTTTACAGTCTCGGAGGGGCTCAACATTGCGCTCGAGAGCTGCTGAGGAGGGGATGACTTTTGAGCCGGCTTTGAGGCATAACCTGTCTCGCCCGCACATACTCATAGTTTAAGAGGTGAGAGCGTGGAAAAGAAAGTTCAGAGAGTGATCATAGCGGTGCTGGGCGGTATGGGCGTCATCCTGGCGGGGAGAAGTATTTCCCTGCTTCAGAAGGATGGCTACCAGTGGGGCATGGTGCTTGCGGGAAATGCCTACAGCGAACTGGGGGAAGAGGCGGCAGCGGGATATCTGCCCCTTTTTCAATATGAAGAAAGTGATGCGCAGACATCGGAAACCTTCCTTCAGAGGGTATACGAGGCAGCGAAGGATCAGATCCCTTTCTATGGCTATTGGAAGCAGCAGAGCGCCAGAGCAAAAGTGATCGAGGATGAGAATACATGCCACGCTCTGATCGAGGCGAACGAGCAGGCTGCGGAACGGCTGCTGGGGGAAAATCAGCAGCAGGCGATCGATGAGGAGAATGAGAGAGCAAAGGCGGAGAGCGCGGGAGGCGAGGCGGCGTCTGACGCAGACGCGGCTGCCGGGAGTCAGGAATCCGGAGAGAGCGAGGCTGAGCAGACATCGGCAGTTCCTCATCCCCAGATCGATCTGTCTGCGGAGGCACTGTCAGATTATAACTATGTACTCAATAACTTTTTCGTCGTGGACCCCAACACCTACACAGATGAGAATGAGATCAATGCCGCCGCGTTTCTGGAAAAGGATCTGACGATGGCCGCTGAGAAAGACAAGCCGCAGATCCTTATCTACCATACCCACTCGCAGGAGGGATTTGCGGACTCGGCAGAGGGCGACGTATCGACCAGCGTGGTGGCAGTGGGGGATTATCTGACGCAGATTCTGGAGGAACAGTACGGATATCAGGTCATACATATGACGGATACTTTTGATTTAGTGAACGGCGAGCTGGACAGGAGCAAGGCGTATAATTACGCGCAGGGACCGGTGGAGCAGATGATTGCGGAAAATCCGTCGATCGAGGTGGTGATCGATCTGCACCGCGACGGAGTGCCGGAGGGCACGCGTCTCGTCACCGATATCAACGGAAAGCCGACGGCGCGCATTATGCTGTTCAACGGCCTGAGCCGCACTGCGGATAACGGGGAGCTCGATTATCTGCCCAATCCCTATATCCAGGACAATCTGGCATTCTCCTTTCAGCTGTCCTATCAGGCAAAGCAGTACTATCCCGACTTCACCCGCTGCATCTATCTGAAAGGTTATCGCTACAACCTCCATGTCAGGCCGAGGTCCATACTTCTGGAGGTTGGGGCACAGACGAATACATTCGAGGAGGCGAAAAACGCGATGGAGCCGTTCGCGGATATCCTGCACCGGGTGCTCTCGGGGAGCGGCTGAGCACCCCAGGACAGCCAGGTCCCGGTTCTTCCGCAGCCGTTTTCGCGCAGAACATGAAAAAGGGAATGACAAACATCGGATAGCTGTGATATAATACTGATATTTGAGTAAACCACAGGCTTTCCGCAGTAAAAAGCGGAGGATTCATAAAGAAACGCAGGAGGAACGAGAGGATTTGGCTACGATAAATCAGAAGAACATCAGAAATTTTTGTATTATCGCACATATCGACCACGGAAAATCGACGCTGGCGGACCGCATCATCCAGCAGACAGGACTTCTGACGGAGAGAGAGATGCAGGCGCAGGTTCTTGACAATATGGATCTGGAGAGAGAGCGCGGCATCACGATCAAGGCACAGGCTGTGCGCACCGTTTACAAAGCAAAAGACGGACAGGAGTATATTTTTAACCTGATCGACACGCCGGGACATGTGGACTTCAACTATGAGGTTTCCCGCAGCCTTGCCGCATGCGACGGCGCGATCCTGGTTGTGGACGCCGCGCAGGGAATCGAGGCACAGACGCTGGCGAACGTATATCTGGCGCTGGATCACGACCTGGACGTACTTCCGGTTATCAACAAGATCGACCTGCCGAGCGCAGAGCCGGAGCGCGTGATCAGCGAGATTGAGGACGTCATCGGCATTGAGGCGCAGGACGCGCCGCTGATTTCAGCGAAGACGGGACTGAATGTGGATCAGGTGCTTGAGCAGATTGTGGAGCGCATTCCCGCGCCCCAGGGAGATCCTGAGGCTCCGCTTAAGGCGCTGATCTTTGACTCCATCTACGACGCGTACAAGGGCGTGATTGTCTTCTGCCGCCTGCGGGAGGGAACGGTGAAAAAGGGAACCCGTATCCGGATGATGGCGACAGGGGCAGTTGAGGAAGTTGTGGAAGTGGGATATTTCGGAGCCGGACAGTTCATACCGTGCGACGAGCTTTCCGCAGGCATGGTGGGATATATCACCGCCAGCATCAAGACAATCTCTGAGACACGCGTGGGTGATACGATCACTGATGCGGACAATCCCTGTGATGAGCCGCTGCCCGGCTATAAGAAGGTCAATCCGATGGTTTACTGCGGACTGTATCCGGCGGACGGAGCGAAGTATCAGGATCTGCGCGATGCCCTGGAGAAGCTTCAGTTAAACGACGCATCCCTGTTCTATGAGCCGGAGACTTCTGTAGCGCTCGGATTCGGATTCCGCTGCGGATTTCTGGGACTGCTTCACCTGGAGATTATTCAGGAGAGACTGGAAAGAGAGTACGGACTGGACCTGATTACGACAGCGCCGAGCGTTATCTACAAGGTGCACAAGACGAACGGAGAGGTCATTGATCTGACAAATCCCACGAATCTGCCCGATCCGTCTGAGATCGACTATATGGAGGAGCCGATGGTAAAGGCGGAGATTATGGTGACCACGGAATTTATCGGACAGATCATGGATCTGTGCCAGGAGCGCCGCGGACAGTACCAGGGTATGGAATATATGGAAACGACGCGCGCGCTGCTGAAGTACCATCTTCCGCTGAACGAGATCATCTATGATTTCTTCGACGCACTCAAATCGCGTTCCCGCGGCTATGCGTCCTTTGATTATGAGATGCTTGGCTACGAGCGCAGCGAGCTCGTGAAGCTGGATATCCTTGTCAATAAGGAGGAAGTAGATGCTCTGTCGTTCATCGTATTCGCCGGATCTGCCTATGAGCGCGGAAGAAAAATGTGCGAGAAGCTGAAGGAGGAGATCCCGCGTCAGCTCTTTGAGATTCCGATCCAGGCAGCGGTGGGCAGCAAGATCATTGCCCGCGAGACGGTCCGCGCGATGAGGAAGGACGTTCTCGCCAAGTGCTACGGCGGCGATATCAGCCGAAAGAAGAAGCTTTTAGAGAAGCAGAAGGAAGGCAAGAAGCGTATGCGCCAGGTGGGAAATGTAGAGATTCCGCAGAAGGCATTTATGAGCGTGTTAAAGCTTGATGACAAATAGAAGATTCAGGGGGACTGCCGGTGAGGCGGTCCCTTTCGCGTGACGCAAAAAGGAGGAAAATATGAGGGAACTGGAGCTGTATATCCACATCCCGTTCTGTGTACAGAAGTGCAGATACTGCGATTTTCTGTCCGCTCCTGCGGACGACGGTGCGAAAAGACAGTACACAGATGCTCTGATCAGGGAAATCACAGCGGTGCCGGAAGGGCAGGACAGCATAGTCACCACGGTGTTTTTCGGAGGGGGAACGCCGTCGGTGCTGCCGGGAGAATGGACGGCGGAAATCATGGAAACACTGAAAAAGAAGTTCACGTTTGCCCCGGACGCGGAAATCAGCACGGAGGCGAATCCGGGAACCGTGGACAGGGAAAAGCTGCGCCTCTGGAGGGAGAGCGGAATCAACCGGGTAAGCTTCGGATGTCAGTCTTCGTCTAATGAGGAGCTTCGGATGCTGGGCAGAATCCACACCTGGAAGGATTTCCTGGAAAGTTTTGACCTGGCAAGAGAGAGCGGGTTTGACAACATCAACGTAGATCTGATGTCCGGGCTGCCGGGTCAGAGCCTTGCCATGTGGGAGACTACACTAAGGCGGACAGTACGGCTGAAGCCGGAGCATATTTCCGCCTACAGCCTGATTGTGGAGGAGGGGACGCCGTTTGCGTCCATGCAGCTTGACCTTCCGGATGAGGACACAGAGCGGCGGATGTATGCCCGTACCGGAGAGCTGCTTGGAGAGCACGGGTATCGCCGCTATGAAATTTCCAACTACGCGCTTCCGGGCAGAGAGTGCCGCCACAATATCGGATACTGGATCCGCACCGATTACCTGGGGCTGGGGCTGGGCGCGTCCTCGCTGACAGGCAGTACAAGGTTTTCGAATGTCCCGGACATGGAGATGTATCTGAAAAACAGCGGCATGCCGGAGCGTCTGCGGCGCGAGGTGCAGGTTCTGAGTAAAAAGGATGAGATGGAGGAAACCATGTTTCTGGGGCTTCGTCTGATGCGGGGGGTGGATAAACATCGCTTTCAGGAGAACTTCCACACCACTGTGCGGCAGGTCTATGCTCCGGTTCTGGACAGGTTTCAGAAACTGGGACTCCTGGAAGAGACAGAGGATGCCGTTTTTCTGACAGAGGAGGGGATCAGCGTGAGCAATGCGGTAATGGCGGAGTTCCTGCTGTGAAGCGGACAATTTTCATATTGACAGGAACATATGTTTGCCGTATTCTAAAGATACTACCAGGAAGCTAAAGTATCGCAACAGTTCAGACCTCGCTGCACCGCGAGGCATTTTTGCGCAGAGTGACGATGGCTGAGCTGCAGCAAATTATCCAAAGAGCAAAGGAGACATTATGCCGGCGAAAAAACAGTATATCAAGATCCGCGGAGCAAATGAGAATAATCTGAAGAATATAGATGTGGATATCCCGAGAAATGAATTTGTGGTGCTTACGGGATTAAGCGGTTCGGGAAAGAGCTCTCTGGCGTTTGACACGATCTACGCCGAGGGGCAGAGACGCTATATGGAGAGTCTTTCTTCCTATGCCAGACAGTTCCTCGGGCAGATGGAGAAGCCGAATGTGGAGAGCATTGAGGGGCTCTCCCCCGCCATCTCCATTGACCAGAAGTCCACGAACCGCAACCCGCGCTCCACAGTGGGGACTGTGACTGAGATTTATGACTATTTCCGTCTGCTGTACGCCCGTATCGGGATTCCGCACTGCCCCAAGTGCGGCAGGGAGATCGCGAAGCAGACGGTGGATCAGATGGTGGACACCATCTTAAAGCTGCCCGAGCGCACGAAGATCCAGCTGCTCGCGCCTGTGGTGCGCGGCCGGAAGGGGCGCCATGAGAAGCTCTTTGCCCAGGCAAAGAAGAGCGGCTACGTGCGCGTGCGCGTAGATGGAAATATGTATGAGCTGACTGAGGAGATTACACTCGACAAGAATATCAAGCACAACATTGAGATTGTTGTGGACCGTCTGATAGTGAAGGACGGAATCCAGAAGCGTCTGACCGATTCGATCGAAAATGTGCTGGAACTGGCGGACGGCCTGCTGGTTGTGGATGTGGCGGACGGTGAGCCGCTGAATTTCAGCCAGAGCTTTTCATGCCCGGACTGCGGCATCAGCATGGAGGAGATTGAGCCGCGCAGCTTCTCCTTCAACAATCCGTTCGGCGCGTGCCCTGAGTGTTTCGGACTGGGCTACCGCATGGAGTTTGACGAGGATCTGATGATCCCGGATAAGTCGCTCTCCATTGAGGAGGGAGCGATTCAGGTGCTGGGCTGGCAGTCCTGCAATGATAAGGGGAGCTTTACCCGCGCCATTCTGGACGCGCTGGCAAACGAATACGGATTTTCTCTGTCCACGCCTTTTCAGGATTATTCCAAAGAGATTCACGATGTCCTGATCCACGGCACCGGGGGCAGAGAAGTAAAAGTCCATTACAGGGGACAGCGCGGAGAGGGCGTCTACGATGTTGCGTTTGAGGGACTGATTAAGAACGTGGAGCGCCGTTACCGCGAGACGGGTTCTGACGCGATGAAGCAGGAGTATGAGACCTTCATGCGCATTACGCCCTGTCCTGCCTGCCACGGACAGCGTTTGAAGGCGACTTCCCTGGGCGTTACGGTGGGAGATAAGAACATCGCAGAGGTGACTGCTCTGTCCATTGTAAAGCTTCAGGAGTTTATAGAAGAGCTGGATCTCACGAAGACACAGCAGCTGATCGGCGGCCAGATTTTAAAGGAAATCCGCGCGCGCGTGGGATTTCTGGTGGACGTGGGACTGGATTATCTGACTCTGGCGCGCGCCACAGGGACGCTCTCCGGCGGCGAGGCTCAGCGTATCCGCCTTGCGACTCAGATTGGTTCCGGTCTGGTCGGCGTGGCCTATATTCTGGACGAGCCCAGTATCGGACTGCATCAGAGAGACAACGACAAGCTGCTGGCGACGCTGATGCATCTGCGCGATCTGGGCAACAGCCTGATCGTGGTGGAGCATGACGAGGACACCATGCGCGCCGCGGACTGCATTGTGGATATCGGGCCGGGAGCCGGTGAACACGGCGGAGAAGTCGTGGCTGTCGGAACCGCGGAGCAGCTCATGAAGAATAAAAATTCCATAACCGGAGCATACTTAAGCGGTAAGATAAAGATTCCGGTTCCGGCGGAGCGCAGGCAGCCCACGGGCTGGCTGACCGTCCGCGGCGCAGCGGAGAACAACCTGAAGAATATCGATGTTTCCTTCCCGCTGGGCGTTATGACCTGTGTGACCGGCGTATCGGGTTCCGGAAAGAGTTCGCTCGTGAATGAGATTCTCTATAAGCATCTGGCAAAGGAGCTGAATCACGCGCGGGTGATTCCGGGAAAGCATGACGCCATCGAGGGCGTCCGCCAGCTTGACAAGGTGATTGATATTGATCAGTCTCCGATCGGAAGAACGCCGCGCTCGAATCCCGCGACGTACACGGGAGTGTTCGACCTGATCCGGGACCTTTTTGCCGCAACAGCCGACGCGAAGGCGCGCGGTTACAAGAAGGGGCGCTTCAGCTTCAATGTGAAGGGCGGACGGTGCGAGGCGTGCAGCGGCGACGGTATCATCAAGATCGAGATGCACTTTCTTCCCGACGTCTATGTGCCGTGTGAGGTCTGCCAGGGAAAGCGGTATAACCGAGAAACTCTGGAGGTAAAATATAAAGGAAAAAGTATTTATGATGTGCTGAATATGACTGTGGAGGAGGCGCTCACTTTCTTCGAGCATGTGCCGTCCATCCGCAGGAAGATCGAGACGCTCAACGACGTCGGACTTTCCTATATCCGCCTCGGACAGCCCTCCACAACGCTCTCCGGAGGCGAGGCGCAGAGGATTAAGCTGGCGACGGAACTAAGCCGCAGGAGTACGGGAAAGACGATCTATATTCTGGACGAGCCCACCACAGGTCTGCATTTTGCGGACGTGCACAAGCTGATTGAGATTTTAAAGCGGCTTTCAGAGGGCGGGAATACCGTCATTGTTATTGAGCACAACCTGGATGTGATCAAGACGGCGGATTATATTATCGATATCGGACCGGAGGGCGGAGACCGCGGAGGCACCGTAATCGCGAAGGGAACGCCCGAGGAGGTAGCTGCGAATCCTGTTTCCTACACGGGACAGTATGTGAAAAAATATCTGTAAAACGCTTTCCATTTTTCCGGGGATTGTTTATAATGATGTCAGGATTTTACAGTTTGACAGAAAGGGGAGTATTATGGCAATAGCAACCGATATTGGAATTGACCTTGGAACCTCCAGTATTCTGGTGTATGCCAAGAATAAGGGAGTTGTACTCAAAGAGCCGTCCGTGGTTGCCTATGACAAGGATTCGGACAAGGTAAAGGCGATCGGCGAGGAAGCACGTCAGATGATCGGAAGGACTCCGGGAAATATTATGGCGATCCGTCCGCTGCGGCAGGGCGTGATTTCAGATTATACCATTACAGAGAAAATGCTGAAATACTTTATCAATAAAGCTATGGGCAGAAAGGCATTCAAGAAGCCTCGGATCAGTATCTGTGTGCCCAGCGGCGTGACGGAAGTGGAGAGGAAGGCCGTGGAGGAGGCAACCTACCAGGCGGGGGCCAGGGAGGTTACAATCGTGGAAGAGCCGGTGGCGGCCGCGATCGGCGCAGGCGTGGATATCGTAAAGCCATGCGGAAATATGCTCGTAGACGTGGGCGGAGGAACCACGGACGTGGCTGTGATCTCGCTGGGAGGAACCGTTGTATCCAGTTCCATCCGGGTGGCGGGTACGAATTTTGATGAGGCGATTATCCGCCATGCCAGAAGGAATCACAACCTCCTGATCGGAGAGCAGACCGCTGAAGCAGTCAAGATTCAGATTGGAACGGCATTTCGCCGTCCGCAGATTAAGACCATGGAGATCCGCGGAAGAAATGTGGTTACAGGCCTTCCGAAGACGGTAACTATCAGTTCTGAGGAGATTCGCGAAGCGCTCAAGGAGTCTGTGCACCAGATTGTGGATGCCGTGCACAGCGTGCTGGAGAAGACGCCGCCGGAGCTTGCCGCGGACATTGCTGACCGCGGGATTATCCTGACCGGGGGCGGAGCGCTGCTGGACGGACTTGAGGAGATTATACAGGAGCGCACGGGAATCAACACCATGACCGCCGAGCATCCCGATCTGGCGGTGGCGATGGGAACCGGTCAGTATCTGGAGACCATGGCGAGATTAGGAAAGTAACAGTATGCAAACGACAATAGAAGGACATGTGGAACACATCATATTCCGGAATGAAGAGAACGGCTACACGGTCTGCGTCGTCAACTGGGAGGGCGAGGAGGTTACCTGTGTAGGCGTTTTCAGTTATATTTCGGAGGGAGAACTCATCGAGGCGCAGGGAAGCTACACAGAGCATGCCACTTATGGAAAGCAGTTTAAAGTGGAAGCGTATCAGATCAAGATCCCGCAGGACACGGCAGCTCTGGAGCGCTATCTCGGTTCCGGCGCGATCAAGGGGATCGGGGCGGCGCTGGCCGCGCGGATCATTCGCCATTTCGGAGCGGACACGCTTCGGATCATGGAGGAAGAGCCTGAGCGTCTGGCGGAAATCAAGGGAATCAGCAGCCGCAAGGCGCAGGAGATCGGCGTTCAGCTTGCTGAAAAGTCCGAGATGCGCAATGCCATGATTTTTCTGCAGCAGTACGGAATATCCCTTGCGCTTGGAGCAAAGATTTATAATCAGTACGGGGATACCATGTACCAGGTGCTGCAGGAGAATCCGTACAAACTTGCGGAAGATATTCAGGGCGTGGGATTTAAGATTGCCGATGAGATCGCGGCAAAGGCGGGGATCGCGGGCAATTCAGAACACCGCGTCCGCAGCGGCCTGTTTTACGTCCTGGCGCAGGCAACGACAGAAGGGCATGTATATCTTCCCAAACAGGTGCTGTTTGGGCGCGGAAGAGATCTGCTCGGCGTGGAGGAGGAGCTTTTGAAGAAGTGTCTGATGGATCTTGCGATCGAGCGCAAGGTCATTCTCAAGGAACTTCCCGATGCTTCCGGACAGACGCGGCAAATCGTGTATTCCAGCCAGTACTATTATCTGGAGCTGAATGTGGCGCGGATGCTGCACGATCTGAATATCAGCTGTGAGGAGGATGATGTGCGGATAGACCGCCGCATCCGCAAGCTGGAAAAGAATGAGGACATCTCGCTGGATGATCTGCAGAGGGAGGCGGTCAGAGAAGCCGTCAGAAACGGCCTGTTTATCCTGACAGGAGGTCCCGGAACCGGAAAGACGACCACAATCAATGCGATCATCCGATATTTTGAGAGCGAGGGGATGGATATTCTGCTTGCCGCGCCCACAGGGCGGGCCGCAAAGCGCATGACGGAGGCGACAGGGTTTGAGGCCTCGACGATTCATCGTCTCCTGGAGCTCTCCGGGGGGATGGAGGACGAGTCCGCCCATGTGAGGTTTGAGCGGAATGAGCAGAATCCGCTGGAGGCTGATGTAATCATCATTGATGAGATGTCGATGGTTGACATTTTTCTGATGCACGCGCTGCTCTCAGCGGTTCTTCCGGGTACGCGCCTGGTGCTGGTGGGGGATATGAACCAGCTCCCGAGCGTGGGGCCGGGAAGCGTGCTGAAGGACCTGATTCATTCCCGCTGCTTTCACGTCGTGGAGCTGACGACGATCTTCCGCCAGGCAACGGAGAGCGATATCGTTGTGAACGCCCACAAGATCCACAGAGGAGAGAAGGTGACGCTCGACAATAAGAGCCGCGACTTCTTTTTCCTGAAGCGATACGATGTCAACGTGATTTTAAAGGTTATTGTCACGCTGATCCAGCAGAAGCTTCCGAGATATGTGGACGCGAACCCGATGGATATCCAGGTGCTCACCCCCATGCGGAAGGGCGTTCTGGGCGTAGAGAATCTGAACAGCATCCTGCAGAGATTTTTGAACCCTCCGTCTCCCGACAAGGCGGAGAAGGAGACTGCCCGGGGCATTTTCCGCGAGGGGGACAAGGTCATGCAGATCCGGAATAATTATCAGCTTGAGTGGGAGATTCGCGGAAAGCACGGCATTGTCGCGGAATCCGGCATGGGTGTCTTTAATGGGGATTTGGGCACTGTGCGGGAGATCAACCCTTACAGCGAACTGCTGACCGTGGAGTTTGAGGAGGGCAGGTTCGTGGACTATGAGTTCAAGCAGCTCGAAGAATTGGAGCTTGCCTATGCCGTGACGATACATAAGTCGCAGGGAAGCGAGTACCCTGCGGTTATCATCCCTCTGCTCGGAGGGCCGCGCCTTCTGATGACGCGCAATCTGCTCTATACGGCAGTCACCAGGGCGCGCAGGTGCGTAACTCTGGTGGGAAGCGACGTGACGTTCCAGGCAATGATTGACAACAAGATTGAGCAGAGCCGTTATACAACGCTCGCGCTGCGGATACGGGAATTCGAGAAGCAGGAACCGTAGAAATTCCTGAGAAGAGAGCCTCTGGAAAAAGACGGCACATATGAAGAAAAACGCTAACAGAAAGAAAACAGAATGGAACCGCATGCTTGATATATTATATCCGAGACACTGCGCTCTCTGCCATGAAATTCTCACGGCGAAGGGCGCAGTTTGCCTGTCCGGGGAAATTCGGGGAGGAGATCCGCTGATCTGTCCCGGCTGCCGCGGCAGGGCTGTGCCTGTCACGGAACCGAAATGCAAAAAATGCGGCAAGCCGCTGGCTGTTCAGGAACAGGAATACTGCGCGGACTGCCGGCGCCGCCCGAGGTACTTTGAGGAGGGAGCGGGAATCTTCCGGTATGATGATGTGATGAGGGTTTCCATGGGATATTTTAAATATCGGGGAAGGGCGGAATATGCCGAATTTTTTGGCAGAGAATTGTATCGCGGAAGCGTCCGGCAGCTGGAGAGATGGCAGCCGGATCTTTTGATACCGGTTCCCATCCACCGCAGCCGCATGGCTGAGCGGGGCTATAATCAGGCAGGGCTGCTGGCGGAACAGCTCTCCGCTCTGTCGGGCATTCCGGATGATCAGGTCTCGATCCGGCGGAAAAAGCGCACGGCGGCGCTGAAAAAGCAGACTCCCGAGCAGCGGAGAAAATCCATGTACCGGGTATTTGCGGCGAAGAAGGGAGTACGCCTTCCGAAGCGGGTTGTGATTGTGGATGACATTTATACAACCGGAAGCACCGTGAATGCGCTGGCAAAGGTTCTGAGACAGTGCGGGGCGGAAAAGGTATATTTTCTGACAGTATGTATTGGAACCGGAGAAAAAATGTAGATCCTAGATTTTTCTCAAAATTTCGCAGAATTGCTTTTCACATCTGAAAATGTATGGTAGAATAAACTAGATCATGAGACGTTAGAATTGGGGGAAGAAGGAGCATTTTTATGTTGAATGAAGAGCGCATCCGAATGATGACAAAGCTGGCGCGCTATGAGGCAAAGGACGGGAAGAAAGCGCTGAAGATCAGCCGATACTACCGTCATGACTACCTGGGGCTGGCTCTGCTGAAGAACTTTTTTCTGGTGACGATCGGATATCTTCTGGTCCTGGTGATGATCGCGGGATATTTTCTTGACTTTCTGTTGGACCATGTGCAGGAGCTGAATATCAGGCTTCTGATCACAGGGGTCGTGGCCGGATATGCGGCTGTTCTCGTTTTATACACAGTGATTACTTATGTGGTCAGCTCTGTGCGTTATGCGAGAGCGAGAAAGAGCGTGAAGGGCTATTATGGAAAGCTGGGAGAACTTTCCAGATTGTATGCCCGCGAAGAGAAGAAATTGGGACGCCGGTTGGGCAGGAGGAATGATGATGACATTTTTGCTGGAAGGTAAGGAAAAGCTGAAGATTCTCTACGGTCGGTATGGGACGTATATTTCTCCGATCCTGAAGTTCATACTGGCACTTTTTATATTTAGCAGTATTAATCGTCAGCTGGGATATCTGGCGGCTCTGAATAATATTTTTGTTGTGCTGATTCTGGCGCTGATCTGTTCAATCATCCCTCTGAACGGCATTGCTGTGTTCGGAGGACTGCTGATCATAGGACACTGCTTTGGGCTGAGCCTTGTGGCAGGCATCGTGGCTGTGATCCTGTTTCTGGTGATTGAGATCCTGTATCTCAGATTCGTTCAGGGCGACAGCCTGGCGCTGGTCCTGATGCCGGTGGCATCTTCTCTCGGCATACCATGCGCAGTGCCTATAGGATTCGGACTGATGCGGGGGCCGATGTCCGCAATCTCCGTAAGCTGCGGCGTTGCGGTCTGCTATTTTCTGGATGTTGTAAAGGCAAATGCCGCAGCGCTCCAGAACTCGGACAGCGGGGCAGTCATGGAGAATTTTCAGGTGCTTCTGAACGGGTTTGTGAATAACCGGGAGATGCTGATGGTAATGATTGCGTCCATCACAGTGACGCTGGTGGTCAGCGTAGTGCGCAGGCTCAGCGTGGATTATTCCTGGCATATAGCCATTGTACTGGGTGCGGTTACATATGTGATTATCATGATAGCGGGCGGTATGTTTGTCGAGATCG